>NZ_JBPZEY010000001.1:0-423539 GCF_052061695.1 Alkalicoccus luteus | reverse complement strand
CGTGCAGCGGAGAGATACTAATCGATCGAGGGCTTAACCAATGAACATCGTCGCTCGGCAGAGCGACCAAGACACACGATTCGTTTTCGCGTTATCCGGTTTTGAGCGGGTACGCTCATGTATCCAGTAGCGACAGCGGTGAGGTCACACCCGTTCCCATGCCGAACACGGAAGTTAAGCTCACCAGCGCCGATGATAGTTGGGGGCTCTCCCCCTGCGAAAGTAGGACGTTGCTGGATTTTTTATTTGGGGCCTTAGCTCAGCTGGGAGAGCGCCTGCCTTGCACGCAGGAGGTCAGCGGTTCGATCCCGCTAGGCTCCACCATTACTTAGTTTCATATATATTATTTGCGGCGGTGTAGCTCAGCTGGCTAGAGCGTACGGTTCATACCCGTGAGGTCGGGGGTTCGATTCCCTCCGCCGCTACCAATGTTTTGGAGGAGTACCCAAGTCTGGCTGAAGGGATCGGTCTTGAAAACCGACAGGGGTGTCAAAGCCCGCGGGGGTTCGAATCCCTCCTCCTCCGCCATTGATTTTTTAAGCAATTTTTATTATACTGGTCCCGTGGTGTAGCGGTTAACATGCCTGCCTGTCACGCAGGAGATCGCGGGTTCGATTCCCGTCGGGACCGCCATTTTTATATGTGGAGGGGTAGCGAAGTTGGCCAAACGCGGCGGACTGTAAATCCGCTCCTTCGGGTTCGGGAGTTCGAATCTCTCCCCCTCCACCAACTTCACAGGGGTATAGTTTAATGGTAAAACGAAGGTCTCCAAAACCTTTGATGTGGGTTCGATTCCTGCTACCCCTGCCATACATACTTATTAAGGCGGTTGTGGCGAAGTGGTTAACGCACCGGATTGTGATTCCGGCATTCGTGGGTTCAATTCCCATCAACCGCCCCATATTAAATTTTAGGGCTATAGCCAAGCGGTAAGGCATCGGATTTTGATTCCGTGATTCGCAGGTTCGAATCCTGCTAGCCCTGCCATTTTCTTAAATCGTATATGCGGGAATAGCTCAGTGGTAGAGCACCACCTTGCCAAGGTGGGGGTCGCGGGTTCGAATCCCGTTTCCCGCTCCAGATATTTGCGCCCGTAGCTCAATTGGATAGAGCGTCTGACTACGGATCAGAAGGTTAGGGGTTCGACTCCTCTCGGGCGCGCCATTCTCAAATTAAATAGTTTGCCTGATGCGGGTGTAGTTTAGTGGTAAAACCTCAGCCTTCCAAGCTGATGATGTGGGTTCGATTCCCATCACCCGCTCCATTTTTATGTCTTTTTTGGTGGGGGCCTGTAGCTCAGCTGGTTAGAGCGCACGCCTGATAAGCGTGAGGTCGGTGGTTCGAGTCCACTCAGGCCCACCATTTGAGGCCCGTTGGTCAAGTGGTTAAGACACCGCCCTTTCACGGCGGTAACACGGGTTCGAATCCCGTACGGGTCACCATATTTCGAGCCATTAGCTCAGTTGGTAGAGCATCTGACTTTTAATCAGAGGGTCGAAGGTTCGAGTCCTTCATGGCTCACCATGTTTTCAATTTTCAAGTCTTCTGTGCATGCAGAAGGCTTTTTTTCTTGTACTGAACCTTCAACGCAGCAGAGATAGAAGTGTAGAGCATTTGACACACTATTTCCGTAATGTCTGGCACTTTATTTGACCAGTATTGAGGTTCATACAGGTAAAAATCGAACTTCGCTATGGTGTCCTGTTCCTAATTGACATGAAAATGCTTAGCCAGTTTGAGCTTGATAAAATGACGCAGCCTGTATCCACAGTGCTTTATATGGATGATTATGGATATACAATCATGAATAGAGATTTTCCGGAGGGAATTTCAAGTGAACGCAGTCATAGAAAGGGATCGCAAGGATTGTAAGCGTATCCAGTTTGTCAGATTTGTTGCCATCTAGTAGATTGTGCTCAAATAAAACACATGAAGAATGAATTTTTCTTGAGCAAACCTCTTGTTTGTAAATGTTTTCACGTGGTTTAATATACAACATTACCTCATTAGAGGGCTAAACTATGAAACGGAGCGTGAGTAAACATGGCATTACGTCAAGACAATAAAAAGTTTCATACCCTGCTGAACAATAAGTGGGTTGGAAGCAGCAGTGGAGAAACTGTCAAGATTTACTCTCCGGATAATCAGGAAGTGACTGGGGAAATTCCGGCATTAAGCCAGGCTGAGGTAGATGCAGCAGTTACAAAAACTGCGGATGTACAGCCGAACTGGGAAGCACTTGACGGAACGGAACGATCTGAACTGCTTCACCGCTGGGCTCAGGAGCTCGAAAAAATGACGGATGAAATTGGTGACATGATTCATAAAGAAGTGGGCAAGACGCTCTCTGCAGCGAAGAGCGAAGTAAAGCGTACCGCTCAGCTGATTCGTCACACGGCTGAAGAGGGTCTGCGCACACACGGAAGCTTTATTCAGGGCGATGCCTTTCCTGGCGCCTCAAAATCAACGAAGGCGATGGTACAAAAGGTACCTCACGGTGTGGTGCTCGCGATTGCCCCATTTAACTACCCGGTAAACCTGGCAGCATCTAAAATTGCTCCTGCGCTTATTACTGGGAATACAGTTGTATTTAAGCCTGCTACACAGGGGGCTGTCAGCGGACTGCTGATGGTGGAAGCTCTAGTGAAAGCCGGACTTCCGGAAGGCGTTCTTAACGTTGTAACGGGACGAGGTTCTGTTATCGGTGATTTTGTAGTGACACATCCGAAAATTGACATGATCACCTTTACCGGGGGCACGGCGACCGGACAGCATATCGCCAAGAAGGCGTCCATGATTCCGGTTGTGCTTGAGCTTGGAGGAAAAGACCCTGCGATTGTGCTGCAGGATGCAGACCTTGATAAAGCTGCCAAAGAAATTGTGAGCGGTGCGCTCAGCTATTCCGGTCAGCGCTGCACGGCTATTAAGCGTGTAATGGTTGTAAATGAAGTCGCAGATGAGCTCGTTGCTAAAGTGAAGGAGCGTGTTGCAGCTCTGAAGGTCGGACCATCTTCTGATGATGCGGATATCACGCCGATGATCGACCAGAAATCTGCTGACTTTGTCGTATCACTTATCGATGATGCGAAGCAGAAAGGCGCTACTGTGGTGCATGAGGGTATTCAGGAACAAAACCTTCTCGGACCGACGCTTCTTGATAACGTGACAGAGGATATGGAGGTAGCATGGGAAGAGCAGTTTGGACCAGTGCTTCCATTTATCCGTATCTCCAATGAACTGGAGGCAATTGATCTGGAGCGCCGCAATGAATACGGTCTTCAGGCCAGTATCTTCACAAAGAATCTGGAAAATGCCTTTACGATTGCTGACAAGCTGAATGTTGGCACTGTTCAGGTGAACGGTAAAACATCACGCGGGCCGGATCACTTCCCATTCCTCGGCGTGAAAAACTCTGGACAGGGCGTTCAAGGGATTGGCCGCAGCATTGATTCCATGCTGCGCGACAAAGTACTCGTTCTGAACCTGTAAATACAGCAGCATGAAAAGAGCGGCCGGGAAAATAGCATCCCGGCCGCTCTTTATAATTTGTTAGAATCCGCCCATGCCGGCATCATCAACCTCTTCTGCATTGTCGAGCACGTCCTGGGGAATTTCAATAGGCTCTACCTCGTTAAAGTCATACATGTTCATATCCATGCTTTGCTGCATGACAGCCGTTTCTCCCATCATTTCCATGGACATCGTAATATCTATTACGCCACGGGTCTGATAGTACGTTTCTTTATCAATATGAACAGTATAAGCAAAGTCTTCAAAATCAATGTTCTCCATCATCATCATCATTTCGTCGAAGCCGTCAATTCCAGCTCCACCGGTGCTTTCAAGGAGCTCTTCGGCATCGATTTCCTCGCCGGAGAAATGGATCACATACTCATCATCGGTTTCTTCCATGTCGACATCCGATACATAGTCACGAAGCTGCTCAAGCTGCTGCTCTGGGCTTGTCTGAGCCTCTGCCATGGAAAGCATGTCATTCATGCTGTCGTCCGGAAGCTTCATCCATTCGCCGGTCATCGGATCCTCCATGTAAAAACCATCTTCCGAGTGAAAGTAGGAGTTGTAAGCCATTGTATCGTCCATCTCTTCCATTGTCATCGTTGTTTCCTGAAAGAATGCCATTGGATCATTCGTGATATTCATGCTGCTTTCGGCGTGAATGTTCATTGTCTCGCCCTGTGCTTCAATCTGCTGATCGATGATGCTGTCAGCGCGGTAGGACTCCGCTTCCTCCATTGTTTCTGCTGACTGTATGAGAACGTCTTCTGCGCTCTCATCGGTGCCGCATGCTGTCATCATTCCGGCTGCACCAGCAAGACAGAGCAAGGCTCCTGATTTTTTCATAAGGCTTCATCCTTTCATCGAGTCTGATAGATTAACGTATGAAGACGTGGGAAAGTTTCATACGGCTCTGGTTTTTTAGGTGGAAACAAGATACGATAGTGGCGGTTGGTGCCTTCATCATACCATTTATTGCAGAAAAGAGGGAATTTAATGGAAGGAATTGAAGCGGTTAACTGGGAGCTGATTGCTCCGTTTGTATTACTGGAGTTTTCGCTTACGCTGGTGGCACTGGTGCTTTGTATCCGCCAGGAAATGACAAAAGAACGAAGACTCGTATGGATATTGATTATTATCTTTATTAATTTTCTTGGACCGATCATTTATTTGCTTTTCGGCAGGCGCAAAAAGAAGACTGGGGATTGATTATTCGAACAATTCCAGCTGAGAGCTAGAATGGATACGGATGCTGGTGTAGAATAGGGACATTGAGGAGGGACTATTCATGACTGAAAAAGAAAGGGAACTGCTGCTTCTGATTGAGAAGGAAGGTCGGATGCCTGCAGAGAAACTGGCGAAAATGCTGGATATACAGCTTAACGAAGTGAAGCAGATGCTTGAAAATCTGGAAAAGCGGAGCGTGATTCTCGGCTATTCAGCGGTGATCGACTGGACTAAAGCGTCAGGGACAGAAATGGTGACGGCGATGATTGATGTGAAAGTGACACCGAAGCGAGGGGTCGGCTTCGACGAAGTGGCAGAGCGAATTTATCGGTTTAAGGAAGTGAAGGCGTGCTACCTGATGTCAGGTACATATGACCTTTCTGTCGTGCTGGAGGGAAGAACAATGTCAGAGATTGCAAATTTCGTATCAGAAAAACTCTCAACGCTCGATTCAGTTATCTCGACGACGACTCATTTCCAACTGAAAAAATACAAGCACGACGGCATTATATTTGAAGAAGATGACGATGAAGATCCGCGCATGGTGGTATCACCATGACACAGGTTAAAAAGCATGAAGTGAAACTCTCCCGTGCAGTGGAAAGCATTCAGCCATCCGGGATACGGCGTTTTTTTGATATGGCTTCTTCGATGGAAAATATTATTTCACTCGGGGTTGGGGAGCCGGACTTTACCACCCCATGGAACGTCAGGGAAGCGAGTATTCACTCGCTCGAATCAGGAAGGACGTCGTATACGGCAAATGCCGGTTTGATCGAACTGCGCGAAGCGATCAGCGATTATATGCTGGAGCGGTTTGACGTTCATTACCGTCCGGACGATGAGGTGATCGTCACGGTTGGAGCGAGTGAGGGCATCGATATTGCGCTGCGGAGCGTCGTTGATCCAGGCGATGATGTACTTATTGTGGAGCCGTGCTTCGTGTCCTACGCGCCGCTTGTATCGATGGCTGGGGGGCAGCCGATTCCGGTTCCTACCTTCATGAAGGACGATTTTCAAGTCACATTAGAAACACTTGAAGAAAAAGTAACTCCAAAAACGAAGGCGCTGATGATCTCCTTTCCTAACAATCCGACTGGAGGAGTTATGGGACGGGAAGACTTGGAAAAGCTGCGATCGTTTATTATTGAGCATGACCTCGTCGTATTGTCAGACGAGATCTATGCCGAGCTTTCCTACGATCAGGAGCACGTGAGTACGGCTGCAATCGAAGGCTTGAAGGAGCGTACGATATTGATTTCGGGATTTTCCAAGTCCTTTGCGATGACCGGCTGGCGAGTCGGATACGTCTGTGCACCTGCTGTTTACGCTGCTGCCATGCTGAAGATCCATCAGTACGCGATGATGTGTGCCTCAACCATGGCACAATATGCAGCTCTGGAAGCTCTGACAAATGGGCGCCAGGAGATGGAAGAGATGATCACGAGCTACAGGCAGCGGCGGAACTTTTTCGTGAAGTCTCTGCGGGAGGCAGGTCTTTCTTGTCACACTCCTGGAGGTGCATTTTATGCGTTCCCATCCATCACAGCGTCAGGACTCACGTCAGAGCAGTTTGCCGAGCAGCTGCTGCTGGAACAGCATGTTGCTGTTGTACCTGGACATGTGTTTGGCGAAGGCGGGGAGGGGCATATCCGCTGCTCCTATGCAGCTTCCATGGCCCAGCTGGAAGAGGCTGTAGACCGGATTGCAGTCTTCATGAATACACGAAAAAAGGAATGGTAAAGCCCTTTGTTTTTTAACGAAATCCGTGTTATAATTACACAGTTAAAAAATATTTAGGAGTTGTTTTCATGTCAGGTCAATACGAAGTTGGAAGTATCGTTGAAGGAAAAGTTACAGGAATCAAGCCTTTTGGTGCATTTGTTGCGCTGGACGAGAAGAAGCAAGGTCTTGTACACATTTCCCACATTGCACACGGTTACGTGAAGGATATCAATGACGAGCTGTCTGTAGGGGACACTGTTAAAGTCAAGATTCTTTCTGTCGATGAAGCTTCAGGTAAAATCTCTCTTTCCATTAAAGAGACACAGCCGAAGCCGGAGCGCCAAGAGCGTCCACGCCATCAGGGCGGCGGCGGTCCTAAGCGCGGCAACAGCCAGCAGAGCCAGCCGCAGGGCTTCAACACGCTGGAAGATAAGCTGAAGGATTGGCTCAAGCAGTCTAACGAAATCCAGGCTGATCTTAACAAGCGCATCAAAAAGTAAGTTCCTGTCTTTTTCTTTAAGGAACGCCGGCTCGTCCGGCACTTCCACCGAAAAAAGCACTGCCTCCGGGCGGTGCTTTTTTTGCGTCAGTCAGATTCGTTGCATCTCCAGAATGATTTCGGGATAATAAACGAGTGATCGTAATCAGTTAAAGGAGTGACAGCTGCAATGGAAAACTTTACGTATCAAAATCCGACGAAGCTCATTTTTGGACAGGGACAGGTACAGGAACAGCTCGCAGATCAGCTCGGAGCTCTCGGAAAAAACGTGATGGTCGTCTATGGTGGCGGCAGTATAAAGAAAAACGGACTGTACGATGAAGTGATGGGAATATTAAACGACAATGGCTTTACCGTGCATGAACTGGCCGGCGTTGAACCGAACCCGCGTGTCGATACGGTTCGTAAAGGGATAGAAAAAGCCCGCAGCAACCAAGTGGATGCTTTGCTTGCTGTAGGAGGCGGCAGCGTTATTGATGCTGTGAAGGCGATGGCTGCCGGAGCCAAATATGACGGCGATGTGTGGGATCTTGTCACGAAGAAGGCGAAGCCGGAAGCGGCACTCCCATTTGGAACAATTTTGACACTCGCTGCCACAGGCTCGGAAATGAACTCCGGTTCGGTTATTACGAACTGGGAAACACACGAGAAGTACGGCTGGGGAAGCCCGCTCGTGTTCCCGGCATTTTCTATACTGGATCCCGGCAACACGCTCAGCGTGCCGAAGGATCAGACTATTTACGGCGTGGTTGATATGATGACGCACGTGCTGGAGCAGTACTTTCATCCGCAGGACAATACGCCGCTTCAGGAAAGAATGTGTGAAGCCGTACTTCGCACCGTGATCGACGAAGCACCCGGCCTTGCAAATAATTTGGAGGACCTGCAAAAGCGTGAAACGGTGCTCTATTCCGGCACAATCGCGCTGAACGGTACGCTCCAGATGGGTACCCGTGGTGACTGGGCGTCCCACAACATCGAACACGCTGTATCAGCCGTATATGATATTCCGCACGCCGGAGGGCTGGCCATTTTATTCCCGCAGTGGATGCGTCATCATCAAAAGCTTGGGCAGAAGAAGCTTGTCCAGCTGGCAGAACGTGTCTGGGGTGTAGCACCGGCAGGCAAATCGGATGCTGAACTCGCTGAAGAAGGAATTCAGCGCCTAGAAGAGTTCTGGCAGAATCTTGGAGCACCTGCCCGTCTTGCTGATTACGACATTGACGATTCCCGGCTCGAGGACATGGCAGACAAAGCGATGATCAACGGACCGTTCGGGAACTTTAATAAGCTTGAAAAAGACGATGTGCTCGCAATCTTACGCGCCTCTCTATAATGCTTTTAAAAGCCGCTGAATTCATTTTCAGCGGCTTTTCTTTGCAAATGACATGTTGACAGCGATTACAGAACGACGGGCGCTTGCAACTTGGCGGCGGTTTTACTAAAGTGTTAAGTGGAAGTAAAAATGAGTATGGAGGAGACTACAATGTCTAAAACCATTTCGTTCGACTATTCAAAAGCAGCAGGGTTTGTCAGCCAGCATGAGCTCGATTTTCAGCAGAATGCCGTTTCTGCAGCCCACAAGGCACTTCATGAAGGTACAGGCGCAGGCAGTGATTTCTTAGGCTGGATGGATCTTCCCGTCAACTATGATAAAGATGAGTTTTCCCGGATTAAGCAGGCAGCCGAAAAAATCAAATCTGATTCCGACGTTCTTCTCGTTATTGGCATCGGAGGCTCGTATCTGGGAGCCCGTGCAGCGATCGAAGCGCTGACGCATTCCTTTTACAATGAGTTGAGCGGCGAGAAGCGCAAGACGCCGCAGGTATTTTTCGTCGGCAATAACATCAGCTCCACGTATGCCAAGCATCTACTCGATGCGATTGAAGGGAAAGACGTATCGATCAACGTCATTTCCAAATCCGGAACGACAACGGAGCCGGCGATTGCCTTTCGTATTTTCAGGGATTATGTCGAGAAGAAGTATGGCGTTGAGGAAGCACGCCGCCGCATTTATGCAACGACCGATAAAGAAAAAGGAGCGTTAAAGCAGCTGGCATCGGAAGAAGGCTATGAGTCCTTCATTATTCCGGATGACGTCGGCGGGCGCTTCTCCATTTTAACAGCTGTCGGCTTGCTGCCGATCGCAGCTGCAGGGCTCGATATAGACGCGATGATGCAGGGAGCAGCAGATGCGCGCACGGCTTATGAGAGCGACAGTCTGAAGGAGAATGAAGCTTACCAGTATGCGGCTGTGCGTCAGGCCCTTTATCAGCGAGGCTACTTGATTGAGCTGATGGTTAACTACGAGCCTGCGCTTCATTTTACAGGGGAGTGGTGGAAGCAGCTCTACGGAGAGAGTGAAGGAAAAGACGGAAAGGGACTGTTCCCTGCAGCCGCAGACTTCTCAACGGACCTGCATTCCCTCGGTCAGTACGTACAGGACGGTCGGAGAGACCTGTTTGAAACTGTACTGAACGTCGGTACGCCGCAGGAGGAAATGACGATTGAGCGTGACGAGCAGGATCTCGATGGCCTGAACTACCTGTCCGGGAAAACGATGGACTTTGTAAATGCTAAGGCGTACGAAGGTACATTGCTTGCACACCTGGACGGCGGTGTTCCGAACCTGATCATCGACATTCCTGAACTGACAGAATATCACTTCGGCTACCTGCTTTATTTCTTTGAAAAAGCATGTGCCGTAAGCGGCTATCTGCTCGGGGTTAATCCGTTTGATCAGCCGGGTGTAGAAGATTATAAGCGCAACATGTTTGCCCTGCTTGGCAAACCAGGATTCGAAGCGGAAAAAGCTAGCCTGGAACAGCGTTTGAAGGATATGTAATGAGTAGCCCTGCCCCGTCTGAATTCAGGCGGGGCAGCTTTTTTATGTTAACGAAAGCAGCCTGACTGGAGCGAGAGCTAGTCGCAGAGGAAATTTTTAGGCAGGGTATCGTTTAGAAAGGCAGGATTGCTACTCATGAAAGTATTCAACTATTGGGGACAAACGTGTTAGCCCGGCTCCGGAAATCATCAGCATCGGCCGCCAAAGCGTTAATCTCGCCCATCAAGTGTTCACGAGCGTTCACTTACGGCTGTCAGAATAAAAAAGCATGATCTGCCAAGGTCAAATATTCAACTTCCACCTGAAAGTGTTCGACTTTGTCGCAGCCTTCGCTTCCTGGCAGGTGCCGGCTTATGACAGCTGTGCTTCACACAATACGACTATATCCGCCCTCTGCTTTGGACGGCAGGTGCGGAGGTAGCAGGCTTCCGCCGGCCAGTAGCGATGCGTGTACTTGCGCAGCCGTTCCTGCAGTGTCCCGATATAGGCATCCCGCTTTAAGGCACGGCGTTTTCGAACCGGTGGGGGACAGTCCAGGTAAACGGTCAGATCGAGCTTGTGCTGCCATTCCGGGCGCTGCAGAAAAATACCTTCGATAATCAGGATCCCAGAGGCCGAAAGCTGCAGCTGCTCATATACAATTTTATCTGTCTCCGGGTCGTAATAGGGGAGCGTCAACTGCCGCTTCTTCTCCTGCAGAGGTTGGAACAGGCTCAGTTCGAGCTGCTTTACATCCCACTGCAAATACATATATTCAAACCACTCTTCCTGACCAGTCCCATAGCGGCAGGCTTTCGGCGTGATGAGCTCGTCCAGCCGGAGGAGCGTGACGGGAATCTGATCACCGCGAAGGCGGTCAGCGAGGCAGTCTGCCAGATGAGATTTACCGGCTCCAGCAAGGCCGTCAATGCCAATCGTCAGTAAGCCTTCGTGACGCCTGTACGTATCCAGTACATCGGCTTCCAGCTGTAAGTAGGTCACGATGCGTCTCCCCTTTCTATCTTCAATAGTAAATCAGGACTGACTATTCAGACAACTTATGGATTTTTGAAAGCGCTTTCTGTTAAGATAAGAATGAACGATCATTCATTTAATGGAGGGATGCTGTATGATGCACGGAGATTTACTCATAACGTCGATGCTTGAGCGAGCGGAAAACCTGTTTCCTGAGAAGAAGGTGATTTCGCGAACCGGGGAGAAGGTGCACCGGCTTACGTATCGGGAGATCGGCCGCCGAACGAGGCAGCTCGCGTCCACCTTGCAAAAGTCAGGACTGCAGCGAGGACAGAAGGCAGGAACGCTTGCCTGGAACCATCACCGTCACCTGGAGCTGTACTTTGCTCTTCCGGCAGTTGGAGCGGTTGTACATACGATCAATATCCGTCTTTCGCCGGAGCATATCGTCTATATTATCAATCACGCAGAAGACGAGCTTCTATTTGTAGATGCTGACATTCTGCCGCTCGTGGAAGCTGTCTATGACAAACTGACGACAGTAAAAGCAGTAATCGTCATGACGGACGAAGCCCTTCCTGAAACAAACATAAGCCCGGTTTATTCGTATGAGGAATGGATTGCAGACGGAGATCCGGAGTTTTCGTTTCCAGACGATATTAAAGAAACAGATCCAGCCGGGATGTGCTTTACGTCAGCTACGACCGGCAATCCAAAAGGCGTTGTCTATACGCACCGCTCCACCGTTTTGCACAGTATGAGCCTGTCGCTTGCTGATTCTGCAGCGCTGTCCGAATCGGACACCCTTTTGCCGGTTGTGCCAATGTTTCACGTCAATGCATGGGGACTGCCTTATGCATCGACATGGATGGGCGCAACACAGGTACTGCCGGGACCGCGTTTTACACCGGGTCTGTTAGCAGGAATGCTGCAGGACGAACAGGTCACTGTGACGGCTGGTGTGCCGACTATTTGGCTCGCTCTGCTGAAGGAGCTGGATGAAGGAAACTATGATGTTTCAGCGCTCCGGGCCGTCATTTGCGGCGGGTCCGCAGCTCCAGCCGGCATGATCCGTACATTCGAGGAAAAGTACGATGTCCCGTTCTTGCACGCATACGGAATGACGGAGACAAGTCCGCTCGTTACCGTATCACGATTAAAGAGCTATCAGCAGGATTTAACCGGAGACGACAGACTTGCCGTTCGGGCGAGACAAGGCCTGCTGGTTCCCGGCGTAGAAATGAAGGTGGTCGGCAGCGGAGGGACAGTCGCCTGGGATGATGAGGAAATGGGCGAACTGCTGCTGCGCGGGCCTTGGATCGCTGATTCCTATTACAAAGATGTTCGATCAGATGATACGTTCCGGGACGGCTGGCTTCATACCGGTGACGTGTGTACGGTCGATAAGGAAGGAACGATCAAAATTGTCGACCGGACAAAGGATTTGATTAAGAGCGGAGGAGAATGGATCTCTTCTGTTGATCTGGAAAATGAGCTTATGGCCCATGAGGATGTGTTTGAAGCCTCTGTGGTGGCCGTACCAGATCCACAGTGGCAGGAGCGTCCGGTTGCATGCGTCGTGCTGCACGAAGGACGAGAGGAAAATAAAGAGGTACTGCTGCATCATTTGGAACAGCGTTTTGCAAAGTGGTGGCTTCCGGATGACGTGCTGTTCATGGAAGAGATTCCAAAAACGTCCGTCGGAAAGTTTTTAAAGCGGGAACTGCGCGACCAGGTCCAGCAGCGCTTAGAGGCAAAACGACGATAAAGCCGTCGTTGGTCGGGCTGCCGTGGTACACTGAAGCCTACTAACCTATCGAAGGGGGAAGCGCAGACGTGGTTCGTTCATGGATCTTCTATTCAGCGTGTATACTGATAGCGGCAGGATGTGGAACGGAACAGCAAGGAGTAGAAGAAACGGACAATGCAGCTGAGGCAGAAAACGAAGACGTGCAGGTAGAAGAAGAAGCAGACAACGAATCCGAAGAAAATACAGACGAAGAAGCAGAGAACATAGCGGAAGAAAAGACAGACGACGAAACAAACAGCGGCGAAGGAAACGGAGACCTTGCAGAAAACAACTCAGCTGAGGAGGAGCATGAAGCGGAAGACGGAGCACCGCCTGAACCAGCCGGAGAGCTTTCCATTCATTTTATCGATGTCGGCCAGGCGGATGCCACTCTCTTCAGCCATGAATACGACGGTGAAGCGTACCATGTCCTGTTTGATACCGGCGACTGGAACCGGTCGGATGCTCTTCATTATCTGCAGGAACAGCAGGTGGACGAGCTGCAGGTGATGATAGGTAGTCATCCGCACGCCGATCACATCGGACAGATGGACAAAATATTGGAGAGTGGTATTGCGGTAGAGGAAGTGTGGATGTCTGGAGATGAAGCGACCTCGGATACGTTTTTACGAGTGATGGATGCGATCGAACGGCACGTACCGGTTTATGATGAGCCGCGGGCAGGGGACTCCTTCGATATTGGAGCGCTGCAGGTGGACGTGCTTCATCCAGCGGAGCTGACCGGAGATCTGCACGACGGGTCTCTCACCGTCCACGTCACATATGGGGACGTTTCGGTCCTGTTAACCGGTGATGCAGAGGACAGCGCCGAGCAGATGATGCTGAATCGGGATGAAGACGTAGAAGCTGATATTCTGCAGCTGGGGCATCACGGATCAGATACATCGACGACGCAGCCCTTTTTAGAGGCAGTAGACCCGGAGACAGCTATTTATTCTGCTGGAGCAGCGAACAGCTATGGGCACCCGCACGACGAGGTGCTGCAGCGCGTGGAAGATCATGGGGCCGATGTATACGGCACCGATGTAAACGGTACGATTATTGTTACAACCGACGGAGAAACGTACGAGCTGGAAACGGAAAAAGACGGAGAGCCGGAAGCTGCTCCTGAAGAAGAAGCGGACACAGCTAATGAAACTGGAGACGAAACAGCCCCTGCAGATGGATGTATAAACATTAATGAAGCTGATTCGGAACAGCTGGAGGAGATTGTCCATATCGGACCGGAAAGAGCCACAGAACTGATTGAAAAACGGCCATTTTCGTCCCTGGAGGAGCTGGAGCAGATTAATGGCATTGCAGCCGGCAGACTGGCTGATATTAAAGAGGAAGGGTTGGCGTGTGTGCCATGACACTAACATGCAGAGGTGTTCTAGACCGCATTGTTGATGATAGAACGGCTGTTATCCTGCTGGAAGAGCAGCAAAGGCAGCTGAATCTGCCGCTTTTGCACCTGCCGGCAGGTGCAAAAGAAGGCGACAGACTGCTCGTTGATCTGTCAGAGGCAGACGGCAGCGCAGGCCGGATAACCCTTGATCATGAAGCGACAAAAGCTTCCCGGGTGACCGCCTCTAAAGCGCGGAAGCGGCTGCTGAAAACGAAAGAGCGAAGCCGTTTTAAACGAAAGCAGACCCGGTCTTAACGGGTGCCGCCATTCTGACTTCTGGATAACGGAAGTCAGAATGGCTTATTTGTGTCTTTATCACAGGGGCAGAAACGAACAAGACGTGCGATCATAAAAGCGGTATGGCCATAAAAAAACAGAATTTCCACTGAAGGAAATCCTGCTTTAATAACATATGTATGGTGGAGCATAGCGGGCTCGAACCGCTGACCTCCACGCTGCCAGCGTGGCGCTCTCCCAGCTGAGCTAATGCCCCTTGGTTTGCTCACAAAAATGATTATACGTCAGAAGCTTCAGCGGATGCAAGCCTTTTTTCATTTTTATTAAAAGATCACGAAAAGAATATACCAGACGATACCCGCGACGATGGAAGCAATCAGCCCGGAAATGACGTTTTCTTTCATCAGCTTCTTATGCTTAATGTAATCAAACAGCGTCCAGCCGATAAACATCGTAATTGTAAATATGAATGCACCAAGCATTTCATCAGCTCCTTTTAACTCTGCCGCCTATTTTAGCAGAAATCACCTGTAAAGGACAGACTGCAGGAATCTGGTATACTGGACGACAGAGAGGGGGACGTCAGCGTGGCGATATTTGCGAAAGTGTACGATTTCATCATGCAGCCTGCAGATCAACTCATCGTGAAGGAGCTGCGAAAACGGCTCGTGAACCAGGCGGCTGGCCGTGTGCTTGAAATCGGCTCAGGAACAGGCCTGAACTTTGCCTACTATCCATCAGATCTGCAGGTAACGGCACTGGAGCCGGATGACGACCTCCGCAATCAATCGTTAAGCAGAATGATTAAAGCAGATGCGGACGTGAGCGTAGCGGCCGGAAAAGCAGAAGAGCTTCCGTTTGCATCTTCCAGCTTTGACACCGTCGTCTGTACCCTTGTGTTATGTACCGTTGAAAATCAGCCCCAGGCGGTCCGGGAAATCAGGCGGGTCTTGAAGCCAGAAGGAACATTGCTGCTCCTGGAGCATGTGCTGCCAGAGGACAAAGTAAGAAAATACGTCTTTACTCAAGCTGCACCGGTTTGGGAGAAAATGTGCGGGGGATGCAGACTGGACCGGCCGACAGAGAAGGTACTGGAGACATATGGATTTGAACCCGTTTCAAAACGGACGTTTGCAAGAGGGCTGGTGATCGAGATGGCTGCGAAACCTGTAACGAAATTGTCGCAGGTAAAGAGCGGCTGATGCGCGGAAATCCGTTAAACTAGAAAGCAGAGAGAACAGAAAGGGGAGACAGCATGTATCAAAGCATGGAAGACGCTGTTCTTGATTTAGAAAAGCACGGACACTTAGTCCGGATTAAAGAAGAAGTAGATCCAAATCTGGAGATGGCATCCATCCACCTGAAAGTGTTTGAGCAGGGTGGCCCTGCTATTTTATTTGAACGTGTAAAAGGCAGTCCGTTTCCGGCGGTTTCCAATATGTTTGGAACGATGGAGAGGTGCCGGTTTTTGTTTCGCAGCACGCTCGGAAGCGTGCAGAACGTCATGCAGGTCCGTCATGATCCAGCGGCTGCTCTGAAAAAGCCGTGGAAGCATGTGACGTCGGGAATCGCTGCGACAAATGCGCTTCCACTGAAGCGAAAAACGCTTGAGCCAGTCGGATTTCAGAAAATCTCTATAGATGAGCTTCCGCTGATTCGCCATTGGCCGGAGGATGGCGGAGCTTTTGTCACGTTGCCGCAGGTGTACTCGGAGGATCCTGAACAGCCAGGGATTATGAACGCAAATCTCGGCATGTACCGGGTACAGCTGAGCGGAAATGAGTTCGAGTTGAATAAAGAGGCAGGCATGCATTATCAGATTCATCGTGGAATCGGGGTGCATCAGTCGAAGGCTGTAAAGAAAGGCGAACCGCTTAAAGTTAGTATTTTTATCGGCGGACCTCCGGCACATACACTTTCTGCCGTGATGCCTTTGCCGGAAGGCCTGAGTGAAATGACGTTTGCAGGACTGCTTGCAGGCAGGCGGTTCCGCTACAGCTACGACAGCGGTGGATATGCTATCAGCAATGACGCTGATTTTGTCATTACCGGAGATATTTTTCCGGATGAAACGAAGCCGGAGGGGCCGTTTGGCGATCATCTCGGCTATTACAGCCTGACTCACGACTTTCCGCTGATGCGTATTCAAAACGTCTATGCACGCGAGAATGCCATCTGGCCGTTTACCGTCGTCGGACGACCGCCGCAGGAAGATACGGCGTTTGGCGCGATGATCCACGAACTGACCGGAGACGCGGTTCGTCAGGAAATTCCGGGAGTCAAAGAAGTGCACGCGGTTGATGCGGCAGGAGTACATCCGCTATTGTTTGCGATTGGAAGCGAACGCTACACGCCGTACCAAAAAACAAAACGGCCGGCAGAGCTTTTGACGATTGCGAACCGCATCCTCGGAACCGGTCAGCTCAGCCTGGCAAAGTATTTATTTATTACAGCGGGTGACGATGCCGTTTCGACGCATGACGAGGCAGGCTTCCTGCACTATGTGCTGGAGAGAATCGATCTGCAGCGGGATCTGCATTTTCAAACCGAAACGACAATCGACACTCTCGATTACAGCGGTACAGGGTTGAATACGGGCAGCAAGGTGATTGCAGCTGCTTATAGTGATAAACGCCGAGAGCTGGCTCAGGCAGTACCGTCTGCGCTGAAGCGGCAGGAGCTGATTGAAAAGACAGCGTTCGTTCAGCCTGGAGTAGCAGCGGTTGAAATCGGCAGCTATGCAGACGGTTCTGATGCAGAGCTGCTTGCCGAACAGCTGACAAAAGCAGGTGCAGATGATACACTGCCGATGATTGTCATCGTCGACGATGCAGACTTTACCGCTGCACAAACGAGTAATTTCCTTTGGTCCGTTTTTACGCGCAGCAATCCATCGCATGATATAAGCGGTGTCAATGAGCAATACCGCTTTAAACACTGGGGATGCGATCAAATGATTATCGATGCAAGGAAAAAGCCTCATCACGCACCACCGCTCGTAAAAGATGAAGCAGTTGAACGACGCACGGCCCGTTTTTTTGAACCTGGCGGAGTCCTGCATCACCTGCAACCGAAAGGAGACGCGAACGAATGAAAAAGCTGACAGCTATGTTTGCCGCTTTAGGATTAACAGCAGCCTGCTCCGCTGATAATCCGGATACCGAATCCTACAGTCCGGATGATTATCAGATTGCTTTCCCGTCGACAGACGGAAGTGAAACGGAGATTTTCACTGACAACCGGGCAGATCTCTATTATTACTTTACCGGAGTCAATTGAAGTATCTGCCTCTCTCAGCTAGTTGAGCTGAACGAATCATTGGATGAAATTGAAGACGCTGGGTTTACCCTCTATGCGATAAGCCCTGATCCTGCTGAAAACCATCAGGTTATCGCCGATCAATATGACCTGGATTTTGACATTCTCACAGATGTACAAGGAGAATTCGGGTTCACTCATGAGTTCATTGAAGAAGACCAGACCATTTACCGTGGATATGTAGCGGCTAATCCGGATTCAAACGAACTCGCGAAAGAAATCGACTACCTCCCTGGAGAAAATATCGAGGAAGTTCTAGACGTGCTTGAATCGATGCAGGATTAACTTGAAAAGACGTGCCTGGCTTGGATCCGAACTGGCCAGGCCTTTTTATGTACAAGGACAGGGAACTGCCGCATTCGCGAAGGTTGACAGCAGAAGCGCTCTGGGAACGTGAAGCAGCGAAGAAGCAATCATAAGTAGCGACATGCCCATATGGAGGAGAATAAAGGAATCGGCAGCCTTCCTTTTCATTCAGTTATTCTCTCATAGGCAACCATTAACGATGAGCGCAAATTGGACAACTGCCGCCCGTAAACGCTGTCTCTAACCTGATATATACTGCTCATCATGCAGGCAGCTCGATTCAACGAAGTGTCTGGAAGCAGCTCATTTCCCGGGAAATAGTTTTGAACAGGGCAATGCTGGGAAAAGGTTGATAATGATGCAGAAAGGGTGACGAGAATGACGATAAAAATGTCGGTTTACTTTCAAAACGAGAACGATGCTGAATCGCTGTCTGCAAGCTTAAAAAAGTTCGGGATTAATAATGAACGCGTGGAGCGTGTGCCGGAGGACGGGAGTAAAGAAATTGTCGTTATTCCTGCGGCCGGAATCAGCGGTGGATCGGCCACAGGGCAAGGCGGTCATCCGGGCATTTTTCAATCGCTCTCGAATTTACGCGAGACCATGACAGCTGATCATGGCTCACATGCTGACTATGTACTGGAATTTGAAGCGCCTGAAGAGAACAAGCAAGACATTATAGATGAGATTAAACAGACAGAGGGTTACGTTACAAAGGAGATGACGGAATAGCCTGCTGCTGACACACAATGACGAAACCCGCCGGCTCGGCCATTCCTAAAGAGAACCGGAGGCGGGCTTTTTGTCATTTCATAAGAGGCACTAATGAAGCGGCACATCGCTGCTGAGAGGGAGGTGCCGCGATGACGCGGAAATGGAAGGTTGGCATTTACCTGTTTGAAGACGTGGAAGTGCTGGATTTTGCAGGGCCATATGAGGTTTTTTCGCTGGCTGAAGATGAGGACGGCGATAAGTTGTTTGATGTAATTACGCTCTCGTACCGCGGCGGGCTGACGGCTGCTAAAAACGGACTTCGAATCGAAACGGAAAAATCGATTCAAGCCTGTCCTTCGCTCGACATTCTGATTGTGCCAGGTGGTCACGGAGCAACAACGAATGAAGTGTACAACAAAGATCTGCTTACTTTCGTGAAGCAGCAGGCGAAAACAGCCGAGCTGGTGATGTCCGTCTGCACAGGAGCGTTTATTTTGGCGGAGGCTGAGCTCCTCAATGGGCGTGAAGCGGTGACGCACTGGATGGATCGTGACGATCTGCAGCGCGCTTTTCCGGATGTCACCGTCCTGAAAGATACACGTTTCGTAGACGAAGGGCCTGTACTGACAGCCGCCGGCATTTCAGCAGGCATCGATGCTTCATTGTATACAGTTGGCCGGTTTGCCGGAGAGCAGGCAAAGCTGCGCACCGCGAAACGAATGGAATACGAAATCAGGGAGTGAGGCTTGTGGATATCCGTAACATCTACTGTGTAGGCAGAAACTACGCTGATCATGCGAAGGAGCTCGGAAATGAGGTGCCGGACGCACCAATGCTGTTTATGAAGCCGACACATGCTCTGGCTCACGGTGCAGATAAAACGCTTGACCTGCCTGAGGATGCCGGAGAGGTTCATTATGAAACAGAGCTTGTCGTCCTTTTTAAAGATACGTACAGCCCGGATAAATCTCTTCAGGAAATGATTGGGCAGACAGCAGTAGGAATTGATTTCACGTTGAGGGACCGTCAGGAAAAATTAAAGCAGAAGCGGCATCCCTGGCTTGCAGCAAAAGGATTTAAATATTCGGCTGCAGTCGGTCCGTTTTTTCCGTTTGATGAGAAGCAGTGGCAGCACACAACCTTCCGATTAGAAAAGAATCATGAGGTAGTTCAGGAAGGATCACCTGCTCAAATGATCTTTTCCCTGCGTGAGCTTGTCGACTTTACTGGTCCGCTTCTTGGCATCGGTCCAGGGGATCTGCTCTATACGGGTACCCCGGAAGGAGTCGGGAAAGTGCAAAAAGGGGATGAACTAGTCCTCTTTTACAACAACCAAAAAGCGGGTACATTTCGGATTCAGTCAAGCGAATAGAATAAAAATGGAACTTGAGGTGGGATAAAGCATGTTTATCCCACTTTTTTAATGGGAAGATTGGCTTTACATGAAATCTTAAAGGAGGATGGTTGCATGCAGCATTACACAGGAGCTAATGCGCCTTATTTTGATACTGGCAGAAAACCTGTTCAAGGAGTCAGAGGAGCAGTGACATCGCCGAACTATCTCGCTACTCAGGCAGGCGAGCAGATTTTGCGCCGCGGTGGTCACGCCGTGGAAGGGGCGATTGCAGTCAATACCGTTCTATGTGTCGTTTACCCTCACATGGCCGGCCTTGGCGGAGATTTATTTGCACTCGTTAAAAATAAAGATGAAGACGTTCAAGCCTTAAACGGCAGCGGCCGCGCCGGGGAAAATGCCTCACGCCGCTTTTATACTGACCAGGGCTATGAAGAAATCCCCGATCGTGGTCCGCTTGCAGCAAACACAGTTCCTGGAACGGTGGCAGCCTGGCAGGAGCTGCATCAAGCTTACGGCAACTTAACGTGGCCGGAATTGTTTGAGGAAGCGATTTATTTTGCAGAATCAGGATTTACCGTGACAGAAAAGTTCAGCCGGTTTCTGTTTGAAAAGCAAGAGGTCATTAACCAGCATGATAAAGCTGCCGCGATTCTGCTTCCAGGCGGGAACGTGCCTCAGCCAGGCGAGATCGTCAAGCAGCCGGAGCTTGCAGAGACGCTGCGCCGCATTGCGGAGGAAGGGGCAGAAGCGTTTTATTCAGGACCTATTGCAGAGCAGGTAACCGCATCGCTTCAGCAGGCCGGTGGACTGCTGACAATGGACGACATGCGCTCGCATGAATCCACATGGGAGACTCCGCTTTCTACAACGTATCATGAAGCATATGAAGTGTTTGAAATGCGTCCAAATACACAAGGGATTGCCACTCTCATGATGCTGAACATCCTGGAATATTTCCCTGTCGCCGCACTTGGAGACAACACGAAAGAATATTACCATGTGATGGCGGAAGCAGCAAAAGTAGCATTTACGTATCGTGATCAGTGGGTGACTGACCCGGCGTATGAACAAGTGCCGATTGAGTCGCTTCTTTCTGATGCACATACGAAAAAAATGGTCGATCAGATTGATTTACACAAGGCATACCCGGTTGCAGATCTGCCGCGGCTTCCGGAGCTTTCCGTTAATAAAGATACAACATTCTTTGCAGCCGTTGATACGGAAGGAAATGCTGTCTCAATGATTCAAAGCATTTATCATGAATTCGGTTCCGGCTTTATGGCTGATGGAGGATTTCTGCTTCAGAACCGAGGCTCTTTCTTCAGCCTGGATGACGATCATCCGAATCGGCTGGATCCGGGAAAACGAACATTCCATACGATTATTCCGGCACTCGCTTTAAAAGACGGAGATCCGTTCCTTCTGTTCGGGACAATGGGAGGAGAAGGACAGCCTCAAACACAATGCGCACTGCTGACAAGAATTGTTGACTTCGGCTACAATGTCCAGCAGGCGATTGAAGCACCTCGCTGGCTGTACGGAAGAACGTGGGGCGAAAACAGCTCTTCTCTCAAAATGGAAAAGCGGATTCCGGACAGTATCTTAACGGCGCTTGGCGACCTTGGCCACGAAATAGAAATTACGCCCGGCTATTCGCAGCAAATGGGCCATGCGCAGGCTGTATTATTCCGTCCAACGTGCTATGAGGCGGGAGCAGACCCCCGTGGAGACGGCATCGCACTTAGCTGGTAACACATGAAGCACGATAGATGAAAGGAGAGATTATCATGGAGGGAAATCTTCCTCTGGACCTGCTTCACTGGGGAGCAGCGGCTTTGCCGCTCGTTCTCCTGCTGATTATGCTGGTCGTTCTGCGCTGGTCGGGTCCACGGTCCGGCTGGATCGCAATGGGGATTGCAACGCTGATTGCGTTTACGCTTTATCAGGCACCGTTTGATGCGGTGGCGGTCGGATTCGGGAAAGGGCTTTGGGAAGCATTCTTTATTTTACTTGTCGTTTGGCCTGCTCTGCTTCTCTATCAGGTAACGAAGGAAGCAGGTGCGTTTACGGTTATCCGTGAGGAAATCCAGGAACATAGCCAGAACTACCTTTTTCTTATTCTCGCCTTCGGTTGGGTTTTCGCTTCCTTCCTGCAGGGGATAGCAGGCTTCGGCGCACCTATTGCAGTTGTAGCACCGCTGCTGATCGGGATCGGTGTAAAGCCGGTTACCGCTGTCGTGATCCCGTTGATTGGTCATGCTTGGGCCAACATGTTCGGAACGCTTGCAGTCGGCTGGATTGCAACGATTAACGCGGTAGAAATTCAGGAGCAGGCACTAACGCTGTTCTACACATCAATTCTGCTTTGGATTCCGAACCTGCTGGCCGGACTAATGATCTGCTACTTATTTGCAAAATGGAAGGGTGTAAAAGAAGGATTTTGGGTGGTTGTTATCATTTCCCTGATTCATGGCGGCGGCCAGCTTGCTTTGACACAGGTAAATGCTACACTGTCCACCTTTATCCCGGCAACACTTGCAATGGTGGTGCTGCTCTTATTTGCCCGCCGTAAAAAATACAGTGAGCGTACGGAGCTCGAAGATGAAACGGATGTGTTGGAAGAGGAGCATCAAAGCACGTCTGAAAAACCGAAAATTTCCTTGCATAAAGCATTTATGCCGTATTATGTACTGACGGTTGTTTCGGTGCTTGCTCTAGGTATTCCTCAGGTAAACGAGTTTTTGGAGCAGTTTGAATTCGGCTTCCCGTTCCCGGCAACTGAAACGGGGTATGGTTTTGAGGAAGAGGCGGAAGGCATGTATTCACCGATCGCTCCGCTCACTCATCCGGGAACATATTTGCTGCTTGCATCGATCTTTGCTGTTTTCTATTATCGAAAGCTGAAGCTCTTCAGTGATGATGCAACGAAAGAAATCCGCAAAGGACTGCTCGGTAACGCAATTGGAGCATCACTCGCGATATCCGGGTTCTTAACAATGACAGAAATTATGGGTACATCCGGACAAACGACGGTTATTGCACTTGGCATCGCCACCGTTTCTACTCCGCCCGTGTATGTGGCGCTCGCAAATATTATCGGTATTATCGGGGCCTTTATGACCTCGTCCAATACCTCTTCAAACGTTCTGTTCGCACCACTGCATGGAAACGTGGCGGAATCGATGGATGGCCTGGGTCTTGCTGCGACGATTGCAGCACAGTCAACAGGCGGTGCAATCGGTAACTCGATCGCCCCTGCCAACGTTGTCTTAGGGACGAGTACGGCAGGCATCCAAGGGAAGGATGCAGAGGTATTTAAGCCGACGCTTGTCTTCTGCCTTATTGCAGGAATAGCCGTGTCTGCAACAGCCGTACTACTGCATCTCATAGGAGCATAAAAGACAGAAGACCGCATCTTCCTTTACAGGAGATGCGGTCTTCGCTTGTACTATTTGCAGGATAAAGCGTTGATCAGCAAGCGATGAAACTGATTCAGCGTTGAAAAGCGGAATTGCCGTTCTCTCCCTGGGTGATATCAATCAGATCGGCTAGCGTTCGTTTGCCGCGGTCCTCTAAATAATGAAGCAGTTCTACAAGCAGATGGGCCGTTGTCAGTGCGTCACCGACCGCACTGTGTCGTTCAAATATTTTTGTCCCAAAACTGAGTGCGTAATGCTCAAGATCGCGCATATCCCAGGAAGGCGCCAGGTAGCCGATGAGGTCAAGTGTGTCAAAATAGAGCGGCTCGTCAAACGTGTACTTGTGGCGAAGCAGCTCCTTCTTCAGAACGAGGACATCGAAAGCGAGATAGTGCCCCACCCAACCGCCGCTCTCATGCTTTTCAATATACTCATAAAACCGTTCTATTGCCTCCAGTGAATCAGGAGCGTCCTTCACATGATCATCGGTGATGCCTGTCAATTCCGTAATCCGCTCTGGAATAGCGCGTCCGGGATTCACGTAAGTCTGAAACGTATCGTCGGTTACTTTCAGACGTTCCACGTGGACGGCACCAATTTCAATCAGCCGGTCGTGGCTGCCGACAGAAAAACCGGTAGCTTCCGTATCGAACACCGTAAACGAGAGCTCGCTGATCGGCGTATTCAGCGGCTGATCCTGAACGAGCTGGTAGTGAAGCTTCTTTTTCTTCCAGAACATCATCATGGGAAGCGCTCCTTTATGCTGGATTCACACTTACATTATTCCGAATGAGGCAAGCATCTGATTTTGAAGGGAGCGGACTGCTTTGAGAGCAATAATCAGC
Organism: Alkalicoccus luteus; assembly: GCF_052061695.1. Taxonomy (NCBI): domain Bacteria; kingdom Bacillati; phylum Bacillota; class Bacilli; order Caryophanales; family Bacillaceae; genus Alkalicoccus; species Alkalicoccus luteus. Next base: position 399,380 of record NZ_JBPZEY010000001.1, on the reverse strand, counting down.
TCCTCTTTCTCCCTCGTTTTCATGTGCACGAACTGGACTTCGCTTGATGACTCTTCGCCGCGCTGGTAGCGGCTCCACGACTGAGAAACCCGGACCGCAAGCAGAACTTCATACGCGAACATGATTTCATCCGTAAACTGTTCGCTGAATACCTTGCGCCTGCGGAGAGCGCGTATCGCTTCGGCAGGAGTTGCCTCTACGATTTCATGCTGAGCGCTTAACAGCTGCAGGGAATGATACAGGGGAAATAGAGCTTCTTTTTTAATATCAAGCTTATCGCGCTTCATACGGAACAAAGCCCGGATTGGGTGATCAAGGGTTGGCACAAGCGCCTGTTTCTCGTTTTCCGCGGCCCGGTACAGAAAGATGCGCGACTTGGTCATCTGCTGCTTGACCATGGACGTAAACGAATCGCGCAATACCTCGTCTCCGTAAAGAAAACGGAAGGCGAGAAAGTTGTGTCCGAGCAGAATGTTGTCGTTAGTAGCTCTCAGGCCCCACGTGCGTATCCGCTCTTCCCAGCGATTGATAGACCCGCGCCACTGCTTGAATTCTGCCATCATATCGCCGTCACAGCGCTTGTAGCCGGCTGTTTCAAGAAAAGAGGTAATAACGGCACCGAGCCTTTCAAAATAACGGTCTGCTTCTTTCTGCTGATCAGCCGGAACGTTTTCGTAAACGAGAAAATGATCCTGGTCGGTGAGCAGGAATTGTTCTGCTCTTCCGGCACTGCCCATTACAAAGAAACCAAATGCGCAAGGCGGTTCTCCTTCATCGTCAGCTTTCATCTCCTCAAGTGCAAGCTCGATACAGTGACGAATGAGCCTGTCATAGAGGCTGGTGATAACGCTGAGAACGTGCTTAATTGGAATGCCATCTTCAAGGAGCTTGCCGAGAACGCCGTAAATGGCAGTTCTCACTTCGGGCAGCTTTTCCGGTGAGGAAGCTTCAATCTCCTGCAAAATATCAAACGTCCCCCGGTTTTTGCTGCGAAGCAGATCGGAAAGCGTAACGATCCCGGCAGGTTCCGTTCCGGAGACGACAGGCAGGTGTTTAATGCCATTGACGAGAAAGGTGGACAGTGCCTGATAATAGTAGGCGGATCTGCCGATTACAACCGGATCCGGCGTCATAATGTCTTTCACAGTGCCGTCGGATTTGCCGGGAGCGACGAACCGGTTTACGATGTCTTTTTCCGTCATGATGCCTGTAATACCGCCGCTTTCATTGACGATGATCAGCGAGCTTACAGCATGCTGTTCCATCTTCACCGCCGCTTCTTTGACCGGGGTGGATTCCGGAAGCGTCACAGGCGGGGCATTCATCAAGTCCTGCACTCGACGGATGAATGGCTCGCTTTCTCCCCACTGCCTGGAAAGACGAACTTGTTCAGCAAGTGACGCATAAATCTCACGCAGTCTTACCGCCACCTGACGCATCACATAGTCGCGAACTGTTTCATCATGCCATCTGGCTTCGAGAACTGAATACGGGATATGCAGGCAGGAGGTTTCTTCCGCCGCGCGAACCTCGACGGTGTAGGACTCCTCATGCTCGTTTGGTTCTCCGAGAAAGTCAGCAAGACTTGAAAAGCCAAGCATTTCACCGGCTTCCAGTACTTCCAGCACCTCCTGCGAGGCCGAGCCATCCGTATCCACAAACACTTCCGTGACTCCTTCAAGAATAAGGAGCAGACCTTCCCGTGCGGTTTTCGCATATAGTATTTTCTCACCGCGACTGTAGGCCACCTGCTCACACTGATCGATCAGCTCCTCCGCTTCAGCAGAGTTAAGCCCGCTGAAGAGAGGATGCCGTCGAATCGATTCCTTACTTGTCGGCTGAGTCATTCATCCAGACCTCACCATCTTTATACGTCATCTGCTCCGGATAGCGAAGATCCATCGCTTCATCCTGCAGGTGCTGAGCAGGAGGCGGTGTCAGCAGCGACACGATAATGACGAGCAGAAGGTTTGCGGTAACCCCGAAGACCCCTGCGCCTGTATCCTGAATACCGAACAGCATGATACCGTTCATAGACAGGAAGATATAAACGAGCGTCACACCGAGTCCGCCAAGCATGCCGGCGATAGCGCCTTGTGCGTTCATTCGCTTCCACCAGACACCAAGGAACAGTACCGGGAAAAAGGTTCCGCCTGCTAAACCGAATGCCCAGGCAATGATCTGCGTAATAACCCCTGGCGGATCAAGAGCGACAATACCTGCAGCTACGGTGGCAAGCACGATCGCAATTCGTCCGGCCTTCAGACGCTTTGCATCGGTTGCATCCGGCTTCAGAAGCCGATAGTAAATGTCGTGTGCAAAGGAGGACGAAATCGTAATCAAGAGACCGCCGGCAGTTGACAGAGCAGCTGCCATGGCGCCGGCTGCAATGAGACCGACGACAAAGACACCGAGGTTTGCGATCTCCGGCGTTGCCATCACGACAATATCCGGATTGATTACGAGGTCTTCCCATTCAAGAATCCCATCTCCGCCTGCATCAGCAATTTCAAGCAGGCCTGTGTTGACCCACGGTTCTGTCCAGGCGGGAAGTTCATCAATCGGCTGACCGACGACCTGCGTCATAATGATAAAGCGCGAAAACGCCGCATAGGCCGGTGCAGAGAGATAGAGAAGGGCAATAAAGAGAAGTGCCCAGGCACCGCTCCATCTGGCAGCCTTCATCGTCGTTACCGTATAAAAACGGACAATAACGTGCGGAAGGGCGGCAGTACCGACCATAAGTGTAAAGAGCAGAGCGAGAAACTGACTTCTGTCGCTCTCGGTAAACGGTGCAAAGTATTCCGAGATTCCAAGCTCCCGGTCGATTGCACCGAGCTCATTTACGATGTTACCGTACGTCAGCCACGGCAGCGGATTTCCTGTTACCTGAAGCGACATAAAGATAATCGGTATGATGTAGGCCGTAATTAATATCAAATACTGAGCGACCTGGGTCCAGGTGACCCCTTTCATCCCGCCGAGGGAGGCGTAAATCGCAATAACGACAACCCCGATCATAACCCCCGTTGATGCCGGCAGGTTTAAGAGTCGTCCGATCACGACACCGGATCCTGACAGCTGTCCGATGATATAGGTGAAACTGATGATGATCGTCGCAATCGCAGCGATCAGACGGGCGACGTTGCTGTCGAATCTGTCGCCGATAAATTCCGGTACGGTAAAACGGCCGTATTTACGGAGCTGCGGAGCGAGCAGGAAGGTCAGGAGCAAATAGCCTCCCGTCCAGCCCATTATGTAAGCGAGCCCGTCGTAGCCGAGAATCATAACTGTACCGGCCATGCCGATAAATGAGGCGGCACTCATCCAGTCGCCGCCAATGGCCATCCCGTTCCATACCGGCGGGATGCCGCGGCTGGCTACGTAGAAATCCGAAGTGACTTTAGCACGGTTGTAAACAGAAATTCCGATGTATAAGGCAAATGTTAATAGAATAAGCGTAAGTGACACAATTGACTGCTGGTCCAAGAAAGTTCCCTCCTTCGCAATGATAGAAGCGGCGGTTCAAGATGATTAATGGTCAGAAGCTCCGCCGCTTATTTGTTCGTTTTGCTTCTCATCAATACCAAACGCCTTATCGACACGGTCGCTGATCATAGCGTTCAGAAAGAGCAGTACAACGAACGTAATAACTGCTCCCTGTGCCCCCATATAATAGTGGGCAGGCATTCCGAGAATGAGAGCGCCGCCTTCGTAAATGCTTTCAGCGAAGAACGCAACCCCGAAGGATACAGAAAAACCGATGGCGAGAAAAATAATGACCATCATCGTACGGATTCGAAAGTATTTGTCTGCAGTCGCTTTTTCAACTTTTCGCATGTCTGTCACTCCTTCTTAGTATGTCTTGAACTGCCGGTGCTCGGAGCCTCACCTCCTTTAATGGTGTAATCGCTTTCAAATTAGCGCGTCTGATGCTGAGCTTCACGGGTTGTTCGTCTGCAGGAACGGCAGATCATCATTGGCGTCTTGCGCCTGGCGATGAGGTCGTTTGTAAGCAGAATAGCCGGAATAAACAGCAGGAACAGCGGTGTAAACAGGATGCCGACTGCAGTTGTTACAACAACTGGCAGGACAGACATCATAAACATATACTGCCAGCGCTCAATGACCTTAACGTCACGGCTGCGGCACGAAGGACAGCGTACTTCACTCATTGTCTGTCTGATCCCTCCGTCATTCAGCGCATACTGAAGATGAATTTCAGCGTGTCCCAAAACGGCATTGGGACCATGGCAACCTGCACGAATACGAAACCGATGATGGCAAAAAACGGCACGGTGAGCAGGAGCGGTTTTTTGTAGCGGATCGTTCCGATCACGGCTGCAAGCGCGAGCGTCCAAAATAAAATAAGCATCCACATGGTACGAAACCCTCCTTCAAACATATCGGAAGCGGTCAGACCACCCCGAGTATACGAGGCTCTATTACAAATCAGTATGGTAGAAAAACATCTGACGTATAACAGAACCGGGTAACAAATGTCTCTTTTACAATTCACTGTAAAAAGAGACACCTTTGATTATTTCAAATTTTCAGACTTGAAGCAACTTATTTGCCAAAAAAAGGCGTAATGTACTACCGCTTTGAAGCAACAAAGTCCCTGAATGAAAGGGATAGCGCTTCATTATCTTTTTTTTTAGAATGATGGTACCGCGGATGCACCGAATAAAGACAGCAGAATAACAGCTTGAACCTTCAGCGTACAAACGAGCTCAGCAGCCGCTGGTACAACCGGACTGCGGGTGGAGCTGGGCTGCATCAGTACGGGCGCAAGAGCAGAAATATGCCGGATAGTGAATAACGCATTTCCCCCGTTACCGCTTTGGAGCAGAAGCACGGAGCGGTTTCCGATCGTTTTTCTAATGGTCGATGGTATTGCCCGCTGAAAAGCGAGAGCTGTTTTTACGAGCTCTTCTTCGACAAAGCAGGTATGTTTTTGACTGCAAAAAACCGGCGATCCTTCATGAGGATCGCCGGCACAGGCTGTTGAAAAAGTCTTTCCACTTACATGCTTATTCGTTTGCTTGTATTGCCCTTCTGCATTATCGAGCCTGTCGTGGGCTGGCCTTCAGCTATTTCTCAGGGTGACCCCCTTTCTGCAGGGAGGATGGCGCGGCTTCACTCGGATTCAGGCTTCTCATAAGAAGCCTTCAAGACCTAGTCCGGCTCCGCTCGCGCTTTTCATGCCGTTCAAGATCGAACGGCGATGAGGCTTCACTCGGACACAGGCTTCTCACAAGAAGCCTTCAAAAGCCAGTCCGGCTCCGCTCATGCGTGGATACCGTTCGCAGATCTGAACGGCACGGCATCTTCAGGCTGCGCGGCTTCCACGTCCCCGCCGGACACAAAGGGGAAATGGATTTGTTTGATGAAGAAAAACGTTCCAAATCGCTGGACGCTGCGGCTTTTTTTAGTGGATACGTTGACGTTCATCCCAATTCGACATCGAAGCGCTGCCTAACGAAAGGTTCCCTCTAGATGGAACAAGCTCGTGTGAATCATCACCAGGGTTTCAACCGGACAGCCAGCTGCTAAATCGGAGGACCTCGACTCCGAGAGGATCAGAACGAGGCGAAGATCCGGCGGACGAAAGGAAGAAGCGGTTAGCTGAGACCGTTTCCTCCGGAAAGCGGGGGGTCCGCAGATACAGGCAGATGCCATCTTATTCACCTGAAATGACGTTATCAACACGATGAACCGGCGATCCTTCATAAGGATCGCCGGCAGCGTGACCGCTTATACGATTTTTAGAACGTCCAAATGCCTGTTGAATAAATGAAAACGAGCAGGATACCAACTGGTGCGAAGACTCGCAGCAGCCAGATCCAGATGTTTCCGAGCAGCGTGTCTCCAAAATCTGAAGCTTCGAACGCATCGGCTTTCTTCCATCCCCATCCGATAAAGAGGGCGATAATCATTCCGCCGAGCGGAAGGAAGATGTACGAAGCCAGGAAGTCCATCGAATCGAATATATCCCGTCCGCCGATCAGCGTGATGTCTGACCAGACACCGAGACCGAGGGAGGCTGGAATACCAAGCAAAAAGATAATGGAGCCGATGATGAAAGCGGCCTTCTGTCTGGACCATTCAAACTGGCGCATGAAGTAGGCGACAGCAACTTCCAACAGGGAAACTCCGGAAGTAATAGCCGCAGCAGAAAGCAGGAAAAAGAAGGTCAATCCATATACGGTTCCAAGCGACATGCTGGAGAAAATCTCCGGCAGCGTAATGAAAACGAGTCCTGGTCCGGAGTCAGGCGCAATGCCGAACGTAAAGACGGCCGGAAAAATCATAAGACCTGCGACGATCGCGAACAGCGAGTCCATGGATGCTACGCCGACAGCTGCTCCAGGCAGCTTTTCTTTTTTGGATAAATAGGATCCGTAGGTAATCAATGCCCCCATTCCCAGGCTGAGGGAGAAAAAGGCCTGACTCATAGCTGCCAGATAAATGGCCGGATCGGTAAGGGCGCTCCAGTCAGGAGAGAACAGGAAGCTCAACGCTTCACCGGCGCCGTTAAGTGTCATGCTGTATCCGGCCAAAACAAGAACGAGTATGGCCAGGAGCGGCATCAGAAACTTGTTGGACGCCTCAATGCCTTTTTTAACTCCGACAAATACAATTCCGGTGACGGTTGCCATAAAGGCAAACTGCCAGAACAGCGGATGAATCGGCGACGTGTGAAAATTCACAAAGAAATCTGCCGAAGCGCCTTCCGCTGCGACATTCAGTCCGCCAAATACATATTGGAAGAAGTAAAAGAGCGACCAGCCGGCTGCAACGCCGTAAAAGGCCAAAATAATAAATGCAGATGCGACTCCCATAAAGCCGGCAATAACCCAGGGTTTGCCAGGCGCGAGTGATTGAAACGAGCCGACGACATCAAGCTGTGCCCGGCGTCCGATTGTAAATTCTGCCATTAAAATCGGCAGACCAATTGCAATAATACATAAGATATAAATAAGTAAGAATGCAGCACCGCCGCTTTCTCCGGCAACATATGAGAAACGCCAGATGTTCCCGAGTCCGACAGCAGAACCGAGCGCTGCGAGCATAAAGCCGAGCCGCGATCCCCACTGTTCTCTGGCTGGTTGTTGCGATACCATAAAATGTGCTCCCCCTTTAAAACGTTGAAGTGTAAAAGTTTTAGAATTTTACTATAACACATTATGAAAAAATGAAAACAGTTATTTTTTCATATTTTCAGAAAAAGTCGAAGCTCACCGTGATTTTCCATGAAACGGATTGGTTGCCAAGGTGTGCAACCCGTGCGACACTATAATCAGAATAGAAAGAAAACGGATGGGGTGAACGGTATGGGAGTATTTGCAGAGCAGATTATTCACGCTCCGCTGTTTGCAACGGCGCAGGTCCGGGCGGGTGAGAGCAGGCTGAAACAAAACGAGGTGGAATGGGTGTCTGTAATGGAGACCCCGGTAGAGAATTTCATTCGGGAAAAAGAGTTTGTGCTGACGACGGGCATCGGCATTGGTGAAGATGCCGACCTGCTTGAAAAATTTGTTTCAGATGTTATTCATTCCGGCGCTTCCATGCTCGGAATCGCAACCGGCCGGCACATATTTGATATTCCGGACCGGGTGCTGCAGCTGGCGGAGGACCACGGCTTTATTATTGTAGATCTTCCCTGGGACATTCGTTTCGGCGATGTCATTTCCACCGTTTTAGATGAAATTAACAAGAGCAAGCAGGAGGAGCGGCAGGTGTCGGAGGAAATCAGGCTGGATTTTTTGAATCAAGTGCTCCAGGAAGGGGATTTACAGGAGATTGCCGAACTGTTGCACCGTCATACGCGTATGCCGGCGATGATCACGGAGTTCGATGGAACAATGCGGGCGTATTACGATGTTTCGGATGAGGTGCTCACTGCAGTAGAGGCAAAACAGTGGACCCGCCCGAAGGCGTATGAAATTGAGCAGCATTTAGGTGCTGCATTCAGCGAACACAGGCTGCATCCGCATATATTTGTATATGATACAGCTGGAGAGCGCTGGTGCCGCGTCCTGATTCATACGAAGCACCGAAAGCAGGGGTTTGTCTGGTTCAGGCTTCCAGATGGTAAGCCGATGACGTGGTTTACGATGAACGTATTAGAGCATGCGGTCACCGCGTGCGCTCTTTTCTTTATTAAAGAAGATGCAGTAGAGGCGCGTGAGATTAAAGTAAAAGACAGCTTTATTTTGCAGCTGGCCAAAGAAGAACCGGATGACTTCGGAGTTATTCGTTCCAAGGCGGAGCTTCTCGGCTATGATCTTGATCTGCCATACGTCTGCATCGTAGGAAGAATTCATCTTAGAGAAGATGAATCGGAATTTCCGTCGTTCCATAAAGACAATCCGCCGACCTCCTCTCTGCAAAATGTGAACTATTACATTCAAAAAGAAATCAACAGTGCAGCGAGGTTCATTGGCAGGCGGGCTATGGCTACGTTCGATGAGGATGAAGTCATTGTATTTCTCGAAGCAGCCTACGATGTTTATACAGAAACGGCGAATCAGTTTCTCGACTATATTGAGCGCAGGCTCTCCGACATGCTCACGGAAATTGGACTGCGCTGGGGCATTTCGGTTAAAAAAGAAGAGGCGAATGGATTTCACCTAAGCTACCGTGAAGCCTATACTGCGCTCGAAATTGGCATTCGCAAGGCAGAAGAGACGAGCCGGACGTTTTATAAAGATACGAGAATTAACCGGGTGCTGCTTGCTATGTCTGCCAACCACGACATTCAGTCGCTCGTGCATGAAATTGTTAAACCGCTCGCCGACTATGATGAAAAACGTCAGACTGATTTGATTCATACATTTATGACCTACAACCGCTACAGTGGAAATGTGAGCCAGACGGCCCGCGCGCTGCACCTTCACAGGCAGTCGCTGCTCTACCGGCTTCGTAATATTGAATCCCTCACCGGACTGTCGCTCCTCGAGGCTGACGATGTATTCCTGTTAGAGCTTACCATTCGGCTTTGGCAGCTTAAAGATTTGCAGCGTCCGGCACTGGGTATTCAAAGCGATCGGAGCCGAGGATGGACGTAAGCTGCTTCCTACAAATGTCTTCTGGACTTCTAACAGTCCGGAAGCTTTTTTTGTGAGGAAATATAACGGTTTAAAAGGCTTAAAGAGCTTGATGCAAAGCCATTTGTTGAAAGTGTATAAACCGGGTAGATAAATGTTCATACAGTTTGTACATCACATAAATGATGCTGAGCGTCTATGATGAAAAGTAAGAACAATCAAAACTTTCAAACGAAAGAGGGTGGATAGACATGCTTCCTTTTGATATTCAGGAATATCAGGAGCGCCTATTGAAAACAAAAGAGAAAATGGCCGAGCGGGACATCGAAGTGCTGCTTGTAACCGATCCGGCGAATATGAATTACCTGACTGGATATGATGCATGGTCTTTTTACGTACACCAGATGGTTGTCATTATTATCGATGAGCCGCAGCCTCTTTGGATCGGCCGCTATCTTGATGCCAATGGCGCTAGAGTGACCACCTGGATTTACGACGAAAATATCATCGCCTACCCGGACTACTACGTTCACTCCGACGTGTACCATCCAATGTCATTTATCGGAGAGATCTTAACGCAGATTGGTCATGGAAACCGACGAACCGGAGTAGAGATGGACAGCTACTACTTCAGCGCGAAAGCGTTTATGAAATTACAGCAGGCACTGCCAAACGCCGTCTTTACAGATGGAGATCTCGTCGTCAACCGCGTTCGCATCGTCAAATCCACCCAGGAGATTGCATACATGGAGCGTGCAGCGCAAATTGCCGATAAGGCGATGAGCAGCGGCGTGGACAATATCCGGATCGGCAGCAGGGAAAATGATGCTGCAGCTCATATTTATTACAGCATGATCAGCGGCACAGACGATTACGGCGGGGATTATCCGTCCATTGTTCCGCTCATTCCTTCCGGAAAAAATACCGGTGTTCCGCATTTGACGTGGAGCGAGCGTCCTTTTGAGGATGGGGATTCCACGATTATCGAACTTGCAGGCTGCTACAAGCGCTACCACGTTCCGCTTGCGAGAACGGTGACGATTGGCACACCCGATGACCGGCTTCAGCAGCTGCAGCCGATTGTACAGGAAGGAATTGCATCGGTGCTCGATGCAGCGAAGCCAGGTGCCACCTGCTCTGATATGGAAGAAGCGTGGCGCAAGTCGATCGGACGCTACGGCATTGAAAAGGAAGCAAGGCTCGGTTACTCTGTCGGTCTCGGCTATCCGCCGGACTGGGGCGAGCATACAGCAAGCATCCGCCGGGGCGATGAAACGGTGCTGGAGCCGAACATGACATTCCATCTGATTCCGGCACTCTGGTTTGATCAGTACGGCATTGAAATATCGGAAACACTTCGGATTACGGAAACAGGCTGTACGACGTTCTCCAACTATCCGCGGGAGCTGATCGTAAAGCACCCTTTTTTGATGAATCAGCAGAGCGGTGAAATTTCGTAAAATTTGTGAGGGAGGTTTTTACTATGAACAAAGAGACAAAGATGGGAACAAAAGCAATCTGGGCAGGAGAGCAGGACTATTTGGCATTCGGAGCGACACAAGTGCCGGTCGTACACAGCGTGTCCTACGGATATGAAGATATGGACGAATGGTATGAGGTAGCGGTAGGAAATAAAAAGGGACACATCTACGGCCGAAACACGAATCCGACAGTCGAGGCGTTTGAACAGAAGGTAAAAATTCTCGAGGGAGCGGAGCACGCAACAAGCTTTTCTACAGGAATGGCAGCGATCAGCAACACGCTCAGCACCTTCCTCCGTCCTGGAGACAGAATCGTATCCATTAAAGATACGTACGGCGGAACGAACAAGATTTTCACAGAGTTTCTGCCACAAATGAATATTGATGTGGAGCTTTGCGATACAGGGGATCATGAAGCAATTGAGCGCGAAGTGGAAAAAGGCTGTAAAGTGCTGTATCTGGAAACACCGACGAATCCCACGGTGAAAATTACCGATATTGCGCGTATGGCAAAAGCAGGTAAAAAAGCTGGGGCACTAGTCATCGTAGACAACACGTTTGCTACGCCGATCAACCAGAATCCGCTCGAAATGGGCGTCGATCTTGTGCTGCACAGTGCCACAAAATTTCTGGGAGGACACGCAGATGCTCTCGGCGGCGTGCTTGTCGGCTCGCATGAGCTTGTCGAAAAGGTGTATCATTACCGGGAAATTAATGGAGCAACGCTTGATCCGATGGCGGCATACCTGCTTCTGCGCGGCATGAAGACATTGAAGCTGCGTGTTGAGCGTCAAAACGAGAACGCCCAGAAGGTAGCTGAATATTTGCAGACAATTGATATGGTCGAGAGCGTCTTTTATCCGGGACTGGAAGAGCACCCGCATCACAACATTGCCAAAGAGCAGATGAAAGGCTTTGGCGGTATGCTCAGCTTCAGCGTAAAGGGCGGGGTGGATACAGTCCGCCACCTCCTGCCGAAGCTCCAGTTTGCGAACCGGGCTGCGAACCTTGGTGCGGTGGAAACGATCGTCGGACCGTCCAGAACGACAAGCCACGTAGAGTGTACACCGGAAGAGCGCGCTGCCATGGGTATTCCGGAAGGTCTGATCCGCTACTCAGCGGGTATAGAGGATATCGAGGACCTGATCGGCGATTTGGAACAAGCATTTCAGTCGCTGCCAAAGGAGCTCTACACAAGCGTGTAACAACATGACAAGGAGGCGGCTTGTATGGCAGTCAAACTAGCATTCATCGGATTCGGAGGGGTCGGCCAGGCACTCTTGAGAATCCTGCTCGACAAGGAAGCACAGCTTCGCGATGAAGAAGGAATGGAAACGAAAGTGGTGGCAGTATCTGATGTAATGAAAGGGGCAGTCTATCACCCGGACGGGCTGGACGGACGGCAGCTGCTTGAACTCGTTTCCAGCGGTAAAAAGCTGGATGAATACGAAGGGCAGGGCGTCACGTACGGACTGGACAGCATGGATTCGATCCGGAACACAAATGCGGATACGATCGTGGAAGTAACGTTTACAGACGTGAAAACAGGACAGCCGGCAGCAGACCACTGCCGGGCCGCTTTTGAGCTTGGGAAGAACGTTGTCACGACGAATAAAGGTCCTGTCGCGGTAGCTTACCGGGAGCTGCAGGAGCTTGCTGATAAAAACGGCGCGTTTTGGGGCTTTGAGGGAACCGTCATGAGCGGAACTCCGGCACTGCGGCTGCCGCAGGAAACGCTTCGCGGCAACACGATCAGCCGAATCAGCGGGATTTTAAACGGAACAACGAACTATATGCTGACAGAAATGGAAAAGGGACTTTCCTATGAAGAAGCGCTGGAGCAAGCGCAGGCGAACGGCTATGCAGAGGCCGATCCGACAAGCGATGTAGAAGGATACGATGCGAGGTACAAAGCGGTTATTCTTTCCAACGTCGTCCTCGGGGTTCCGCTCGCAGCAGGCGATGTGACCTGTACAGGCATTACCGGCATTAAAAAAGAAGATCTTGACCGTGCCAAAGCAGCAGGAAAACGGCTTCGTCTCGTGGCATCCATTGAGCGGACGGCCAGCGGGGTGAAAGCATCCGTTGAACCGGTCGAGCTGGAGGAGGATAATCCGCTGGCAGCCGTTCCGGGAGCAGTGAATGCCATTTTGTATGAATGTGATTTATCCGGACCAATCTTTTTAAGCGGTGCAGGCGCCGGCCTCGCCGAGACCGGATTCTCCCTATTGATTGATTTGATTCACGCAGAACGGATGAAACAAAAAGTGAAACAGTAAAGAGAGAAAGGCGGTGCTGCTTGTGCAGACGAAAGTGCTCTCAGCAAAAATGTATGCCCTCGGTGACTGGGTCAGCCAGGAGGAAACGTTTGAGGTGATGGACCCTCAAAATAATGAGGTTATTGCAGTTGTACCAAAGGCTTCAAAAGAAACGGTCCGAACGATTATTGACGGTGCAGACGAGGCGTTTAAGGCCATTTCCTCATGGCCGGTGCACGAACGCATCCGCGTCATTCAGCGAGCAGCAGATTATGTGGAGAAAAACCACGAGCGTTTCGCTTATACGATCGCACGGGAAGGATCCAAAACGATCACGGAGGCACGGGGAGAGGCGAGTCGGGCGATTCAAACGCTTCGTATCAGTGCCGAAGAAGCCCGCCGAGTAAAAGGGGAAACCATTAATTTCGACCAGCGTGAAGGAAGTGAGAACCGGACCGGCTATTATTTCCGTTTTCCAATCGGAGTCGTAGCGGCGATTACACCGTTCAACGATCCGCTTAATCTCGTCGCGCATAAGGTAGGTCCGGCGCTTGCAGCCGGCAACGCAGTCGTCGTGAAGCCAGCTTCGGTTACACCGCTTAGTGCGCTGCTGCTGGCAGAAGCATTTGATGCAGCGGGTGTTCCAAGAGGATTCCTGTCCGTTGTGACGGGCTCCGGCAGGGAGCTTGGAGACGAGCTGGTGTCGCATCCAGCTGTCAAGATGGTTTCATTTACCGGCGGCTCATCAGCCGGGGATCGTATCGCAGAAAAGGCAGGACGGAAAAAGCTGGGGATGGAGCTTGGGTCTAATTCACCTGTCATCGTGCTGAATGATGCCGATCTCCACGATGCAGTAAGATCGACAGTTTCTGGCGCATTTGCTGCAGCCGGGCAAAACTGTATCGGCGTGCAGCGGGTATTCATTCAGGATGAGCTGTATGAGGATTTCACCGATTTATTTGTCGAGCGGACGAAGGAGCTTCAGACTGGAGATAAACTGTCTGAATGGACGGATATGGGACCGCTCATCCAAGAGTCGGAAGCAGAGCGGGTCGAGCAGTGGGTGAACGAAGCAGTAGCAGCAGGAGCGGTCATTCTGCAGGGCGGCAAACGAAACGGTGCCTTCTACGAGCCGACAGTGCTTGCTGACGTTCCGCACAGCTGCCGGGTCTATTATGAGGAGATATTCGGACCAGTCGTTATTCTTGAGAAGACGGCAGGGCTGCAGGAGGCGGTTGCAGCGGCAAACGACGTAGATTATGGTCTCCACGCCGGCATTTTCACTTCCAGTATTGACCATGCCTTTTATGCGGTTCATCACCTGCATGTCGGAGGCGTGATGGTAAACGACAGCAGTGACTACCGCATTGACGAAATGCCGTTTGGCGGTGTGAAGCAGTCTGGTTTAGGACGCGAAGGCGTCGCTCACGCCATTCAGGAAATGACGGAGCCGCGCGTCGTTTGTTTTAAGCTGACACAGCCATGGTCCGTGTAAATGCAGCAGGAAGAAGAAAAGCGCTTCAGGATCTACAAGTCCTGAGGCGCTTTTTATAAGTTGTCTGATAAACGAAAATAGTAAGTTTCCAGAACTTCAGCTTTCGGCCTTTACACTGAAAAACCTTTTCAGTAAATTCGACGCTGGCGTGATTTTCTCATCATGAGCTCCGGCTGAGATTCTGATCCTGAGGTGCTTTTCGTTGTTCAGGCAGAGCCTTTCCACTTTTGAGCCATCGGATGCGTTCGTTTTTGTCGTTTAACTGTCAACAGGACGGAGCCTATTACGAGCGCCATACCTGCTCCCTGCCACACGGTAATCACTTCCCCGTAAACGAGCAGTCCGATGATAATCGCTACGACAGGTTCTACAGTCGACAGAATCGCAGCTCTTCCTGATTCAATCCAGCGGAGTCCAGCTGTATACAAAATGTAAGCAGCAACCGTCGCAAAAAGAGCGAGGCCGAGTCCGGAAAGGATGACGCCGCCGGTAAAGAGCTCTGCTTTCTCCCAAAGCCTGCTCGTCGGCAGCAGAAACAGACTTCCAAATACCATCGAATACGTCGTAATGGTCATGGCATGGTAGCGGCCGCTGACGTATTTTCCGAAGATGCTGTAAAGCGCATAAAAGAAGCCGGAAAGAACGCCAAATACAATCATCGTGCCAGACGTTGATAACGAACCTGCCGGAAGCAGGCCGACGGTAAACACACAGCCAAGCAGCATCAGGACCAGTGCTGCGCTTTTACGGGCCGTGAACGGTTCCTTAAAGGTCAAACGGGAAATGAGTGCGACAAACACCGGGCCCGTATAGAGTAAGACGACCGCCAGCGAAATGGAGGCTCCCTCAATTACAGAGAAAAAGAAGTAATTGAAAAACGCTATGCTGACGATGCCGGTCCCGACGAAGAAAGGAAGATCCTTCAGTTTTACATATAAAAGTCTTCTGTCATACACCGAAAGAAAGGCGAGCAGAAGTGCAGCAGAAAAGGAGAGGCGGATTCCGACTACCTCCCAAGGTGTAAAGCCTGCGGCATTTAGTTCATTTACAAATAAACCGGTCGTGCCCCAGAGGGCAGCCCCGGCCATAACAAGTAAGTAAGCGGTTTTGGAAGTCATTGGCATCCCTCCTGCACGCTCCTCATTTTAATACGCGCAAAGCAAAAAGAAAAGCCTTATGTTAAGGCGAAAACACCCCAGCTGAAAGGTGAAAAGACGAACAATATATAGTATAATAGGAGTAGCTTAAAACGGAGGCGATGTATCAGTGTCAAGGAGCAATAAAGAAATCAAGTCAGCATTTCAATCTGCCCGGGCATCCCTGGCAGTAGAGGGAATGACGCTTTCGGCTAAGCAGGAGGCTCTCGTGATGGACCAGCTTTCAGGAAGAATGAGTGAAGAAGCTTTC
This sequence comes from Alkalicoccus luteus, assembly GCF_052061695.1. NCBI lineage: Bacteria > Bacillati > Bacillota > Bacilli > Caryophanales > Bacillaceae > Alkalicoccus > Alkalicoccus luteus. The sequence continues at coordinate 383,686 of NZ_JBPZEY010000001.1, read as the reverse complement.
GTTGAGCGTGCCCTGGAACTTTCCCGTCATGAGTAAATACCGGTCAGGACCGTCTAGGTACTGTTATCCCGGAACAGAAACACTTCGCAATTATTTTCATATACGCCGGGAAGAACAGCTTCAGCGTCTCGATGCCATGTTAACGTCTAAACGTCTGGCAGAGCTATCATTGAAGCCACTTCAAGGCGGCTGGGATTTTGCCCATTTGTGCCGGATTCACGCTTGGATTTTTCAGGACTTATATCCATTTGCCGGCAAGGTGCGCCAGGAGAATATCTCGAAGGACGGCTTCACGTTTGCTCAGGCAGCCCACATTGAGCAGAGTGCAGCTGCCCTTTTTTCTGCGCTTCAGCAGGAAAAATGGCAGAATATGGACCGTGAAACGCTGGCAAAGAAGCTTGCCTGGTATTTCGCAGAAATGAACGTGCTGCATCCATTTCGAGACGGAAACGGCCGCAGCATCCGTGAATTTATTCGGGCCCTTTCTTACGATGCAGGCTTTGAGCTGAACTGGGCGGAAGCCGATAAGTCAGAAGTGCTGGAAGCTTCGATCCGCTCGGTTACGGACCCGGTCCCGCTTGAAGATGTATTATACCGGCTGCTGAAACCGATGGGAAAATCGGCTGATGCAACCTGAGCTGCGGTGGAGATCATCCGCCGCTTTTTTTATGGAAGATACCGGCCGGACCCCATTTGTCGGGGGAGAAGAGAGGCTGTTGAGAGCGAAAGGCAGAGACCTTCAGCTCTAAAAACGCTGCAGTAGTTCACGTAACGTTCTGAGCAAAATACGTTGCACGTTTTCCATCCCCTTTTTCCCGGGTATGAGGATAGGCAGAAAGGATATGCGAAAAAAGAAAAATCCTTGTCTATAGAGCGTAACGGACAGCTTCTTTACGGCGTCCAACTATGGTAGAATAGACAATTGGAAAACGCACAGAAAAGAAGCACCTGAATCGAATCGTATCAGTGCTGACCTGCAGAGAGGAAGTAATGCATCATGTACATAGATTTAGCACACGGGCGTCTGCACTATCATGAATCCGGCGAAGGCCGCCCTGTCATTTTACTGCACGGCTGGGGTGCAGAAGTGAAGACGATGATGCCGGTACATAAAGCGTTGGAGCCATTTTTTCACGTGTACACGCTGGATCTGCCAGGATTCGGTGAAAGCGACGAGCCTGATAAACCGTGGGACACCACGGACTACAGCCGTGCGCTTCGCGAGTTTATAGAGAAAACAGGCATTAAACAGCCGATTATCGCCGGCCACTCCCACGGCGGGAGAACGGCGATTCATTATGCAGCCGAATACGGCGATGTGCATAAGCTGATTTTAATTGATGCAGCGGGGATTAAGCCGAAACGGAAGCCCTCCTACTATGCCAAGGTATACTCTTACAAAACAGCGAAGCATTTGCTGAAGCTGCCTGGATTGAACCGCTACCGGGAGGACATTTTAAACAAAATGAAAGGACGTGTCGGCTCGGCGGACTATAAAAACGTGAGTGGCACGATGCAGCAGACGCTCGTGAAGGTCGTCAACGATGATTTTCAGCACTTGATGCCGTCCATTCAAGCGTCGACGCTGCTCATCTTTGGCGAGCAGGATACGGCGACCCCGGTCAGCCATGGTCAGCAGATGGAGAAGCTGATTCCGGATGCCGGGCTTGTGGTGTTAAAAAACGCCGGGCATTTCGCCTACCTCGATCAGCCGCAGCAGTTTAATGCGGTGCTTCATTCATTTTTAGAGAACGATAAAAGGAGCAGCTCATGATTTCAACTATTATTTTCTTTGTAGTCGTCCTGACAGCCTGGATTTTGCCTGTCACCTTGAAAGTAAAGCGCAGCGTACATATGCTGCAGCTGAATTCGTACAGGAATGAACGATACGCCAAATGGATGTCAGAAAACAGCAGCAAAGTTTACTCACCGGCTGAGATGCTCTATCTCGTTCCGGTTGTGATCCTGTTGTTTTCCAATTCAGACATTTTAATTTTAGCAGTTGCCTCTGCTGTATTCGTACTCGTGTTTGCGGCTTTTTATGCAGCACGCAAACCGGAAAAGAAAAAGCTTGTTTACACGCAGCGTGTGCAGCGTCTGTTCGGCGTCACGTATCTGATGTACGGGCTGATTGCAGCGGTTGCTACGGGGCTTGGAGCTTTTGTCAACATGGGCTTCGCCGTCGTCATTCTGCTCGTAACAGCCGTCTTCCCATTCAGTCTTGTGAAGCTTACCAACCTGATCAATGAGCCGATCGAGCGCAGCATCAACCAAAGGTTTGTGGATGATGCCAAGCGGCTGATTCAGTCTTCACCTGATTTGAAAGTAGTCGGGATCACCGGCAGCTACGGAAAGACAAGCGTGAAGCATTTTGTGGAGGCGATCCTGTCATCGAAGTACAACGTGTTGATGACACCGGAAAGCTACAACACCCGTCTTGGGGTAACCCGGACGATTAATGAACAGCTGAAGCCCTATCATGAAATTTTCATCGCAGAGATGGGGGCAAAGCAGACGGGAGATATTCAGGACGTCTGTGAAATCGTCAACCAGCAGTACGGTATTCTTACAGCGATCGGTCCGCAGCATCTGGATACGTTCAAAACACTCGATAATATAAAAAAGACGAAGCATGAAATCGTGGAAACACTGCCGGAAGGCGGCGTAGCAGTCTTGAATAAGGACGACGAAAACATCATGTCTTACAAGGCTAAAAATCCGGCCCGCCGCGTTTATTACGGAGTTGAGCGGACAGATGTAGACATTCATGCCGGAGATATTGGATACAGCTCAAAAGGGATGACGTTTACTGTCACCCTGAAAGATGGCACAACCGAGCACTTCCGCACACGGCTGCTCGGAAAACACAACATTTACAACGTGCTGGCAGCCATCGCGATCGGGCTGGAAATGGGCATGACCCTGCAGCAAATGACGGTGCCTGTCAAAAACCTGCCCCCAGTTAAACACCGGTTGGAGCTGAAGCCGGCGAACGGCAATATTACGATTATTGACGACAGCTTTAACTCCAACCCGGTCGGCTCCAAAATGGCCGTAGAAGTACTTGGGAAAATGGACGGCTTCCGCATGCTCGTAACACCGGGAATGATCGAGCTTGGCGATCAGGAGTATGAGCTGAATAAAACGCTCGCGCTGCACGCTGCCGAGAATTGCGATTACGTCATACTCGTCGGTAAAAAGCAGACAAAGCCGCTTCAGGATGGTCTTGCTGAAGCGAACTATCCGGAATCGCAGTTTTATGTGGCAGCTGATTTAAATGACGCGATCCAGCACATGCACGAAAAAGCCCAGGCAGATACGATCGTGCTGCTGGAAAACGATCTGCCGGACACTTTTAATGAATAGACGAAGATGGGGGATGCAAGGATGAAAACACGCGTAGCGGTTATATTCGGCGGAGTATCCGTCGAGCATGAAGTATCAGTTATCTCAGCCCTGCAGGCTATTCAAAACATGGATGAATCCAAATACGACATCACGCCGATCTACATTTCCAAAGATCGCGTCTGGTATACGGGAGATAACCTGCTCGATATTGAGAATTACAAAGATTTGAAAAAGCTGCTTCAGGACGCGCAGAACATGTCCTTGCAGCGGACTACAGACGGAAGAGTCATCGTGAATAAGGAGCCTCGTCCTCGCTTTGGGAAAGCAGAAATTGCAGAAATTGACGTGGCGTTCCCTGTCATTCATGGAACGTTCGGCGAAGACGGGGTGCTGCAAGGCTACCTGGAGCTGCTGAATCTGCCGTACGTCGGCTGTGATGTCATGAGTTCCGGATCGGGTATGGACAAAGTGCAGATGAAGCGGATCTACCGGGACGCCGGACTTCCTGTTCTTGATTTTGTCACGTTTTATTCGACCCAGTGGAACGAGGAAACGTCCGTCTGGCTGGAACGGATTGAATCAAGCATTCCGTATCCGGTGATCGTAAAGCCGGCAAACCTCGGGTCAAGCGTCGGCATCAGCAAAGCTGCCGACCGGGAAGAGCTTGAAGAAGCAGTCGACCTGGCTCAGCGGTTCGCACAAAAAATTGTCGTGGAACCAATGGTGCAGAACATGACGGAGGTAAACTGTTCCGTCGTCGGAGATACAGAACACGTCGAGTCTTCTGTGTGCGAGCAGGTGCTCGGGTCGGATGAATTTCTGTCGTATGAGGATAAGTACGCTGGAAGCAGCTCGAAAAACGGCGGTGCCAGCAAGGGGATGGAATCGACGAACCGAATCATTCCTGCCGAAATCGGTGACAGCATGACCGCTGAAGTGAAGCGGCTTGCAGAGGAATCGTTCCGTACACTCGGAGCGAGCGGTGTTTCCCGGATCGACTTCATCATCGACAACGATCAGAAAAAAGTATACATCAATGAAATCAATACAATTCCCGGCTCCCTTTCCTTCTATTTATGGGAGCCGGCAGGAAAATCGTACCGCCAGCTGACCGATCAGCTGATCCAGCTCGCACTGAAGCGCGAGCGGGAACGCGGACGCCTCATGTTTTCCATCGATTCCAATCTGTTCTCTTTGCAGCAGGGCGGATCGAAAGGCAGCAAAGGCGGCTCGTCCAAACGATAAAAGTAAATCAGCTGAAACCGTCCGGTTCCCCGGGCGGTTTTTTCGAATTCTCGATCCTGTTGTTATGGCTGAATACCCTTGCATCTACTAACACTCGCTTTTCGGAGGGAACGTCCTCCGCTTTTCTTTTTTCAATGCGCCGGATTTTTACTTCGTTCTGATTCGCTCGAGAGCCGTTCACTTTGCTTCATCTGCTTTTCTTTTGATCAGGGTCGAAATCGGGTAAAGAAACACAGATACAGATAAAGGAGTGTTTGCATGAGAAAAGCGTGGGTCATGTCAGCCGTTGTGCTTCTTGCTGCCTGTCAGGGCGGGGAGGAGAACGATGTGACGATCAATGATGATACTGAAATCGAGAATGAGAACGGCGATGCAGCAGAAAATACCGAGCCGGAAAACAGCGAAATCGAAAACGATGAAAACAATGAGAATGAAGCCAATGAAGATAACGAAGCAGATGAGGAAGCAGAGACCGCCGGTGATGGCGCTGATCAAATATCCCTGCTCGGTACGGGTACAGAGGACTGGGGCGTTGAAATCGTCGCAGACAACCTGGACAGCCCCTGGTCGATCGCTGTTTATGACGAAGAGAATTTTATGCTTACAAGCCGGGAAGGAACGCTGCTGGACATTTCAGACGGCAGCGTAACGGAAGTAGAGCTTGATACATCGGATGCAATCGTACAGGAAGGAGAAGGAGGGCTGCTCGGATTTGTTCCGTCTGAATCTGATGACGACAGCGCCTTTATCTACTATACGTATGAGAGCGGCGGCGAGCTGTTGAATAAAATTGCGCAAATAGAACGCACCGGGGATAACTGGGAGGAGACAGAGGTCCTGCTGGACGAAATTGAAGGAGCCAGGACACATAACGGAGGCAGACTGGCGATCGGACCAGACGACATGCTTTACGCAACGACAGGGGATGCGGAAGTAACCGAATGGTCACAGGATCCGGACGTGCTTGCAGGAAGCATACTGCGTATGACGCTTGAAGGCGAGGTTCCGGAGGATAATCCGATGGACGACTCCTACGTTTACAGCTACGGTCACCGGAATCCGCAAGGCCTGGCCTGGGCCGCAGATGACACGATGTACAGCTCTGAACACGGAGCGCAGGCGCTGGACGAAATCAACATCATTGAAGCCGGAAACAACTATGGCTGGCCTGTTATAGAAGGAGATGAAACGGAAGAAGGTATGGAAGAGCCGCTTCTTCATTCCGGAGACGATACGTGGGCACCATCCGGCACGGCTATGTGGCAGGAAGAAGAGCTTGTCATGACGGGGCTCAGGGGGCAGAGCCTGTATGTCCTGAATGAGGAAAGCGAAGAAGTGGAAGTCGTATTCGACGGGGAAGGAAGGCTGCGCGATGTTCTTTATCACGATGGCGCCTTATACGTGCTGACAAACAATACCGACGGCCGGGGCGACCCGGCAGAGGATGATGATCGTCTGCTGCGGCTGACACCCGGGCAGTAGAGGTACGAGTGAGCTGCAAGCTGCCTCACTTATACCCGACGAAGAGCCGTGCATAACGGCTCTTTTTTTATGAAATAAAAAGCACAATCATAGAATGTTTCATATTTTGAGTCGAAGTGCTTAAAGGAGTTTGGGACAATCCTATTGAACAGGTCCCTTGTTCCTGCTAAAATTTAGAAAGACGAAAAACAGGAGGTCCTCATGCTGTCAACCGTTCAGAAGCAGGTCGTGCAGCAGCTGCAGCTTGCTCATTCAAAAAAAGGGCTGATGGCTGTGTTTCAAGCTTACATCGATGCTACATTCCCGGCCGGAGAACCGGTTCTCACTGCTCCCCTGCATCAAAGCGCTCCGCTTCACCCTGACGCCTATTTTTATCGAACCGCCCTGAACGACCATCCATCCGGCAAGCCTGCGGTTGTGCAGGTGAAAGACCGGACTGGGGACGACGCACGATTTCAGATCATCCCGCTCTACGAACCGGACGGGACCAGGTGGGAGGTGTTGACCCGTTCAACGAGCTGGTATCCGGTCGTTCGTTGGAAGCAGTATCAGCTGCAGCAAATGGCCGATGTTTTTTTTTCTGAGAATGCAGGCTGTAGAGGATCGGGAACGAGCCGTAAAAAAGGCAGAGGATGCAGCCTTGATTCGAGCATCCCAGGCGGTACACGATACGATTTCACAAAAGCTGTTCTTCTTATCGGCGCTCCTGTTTCAAATGAAGCTACAGGAGCAGCCGGATACAGCAACGATGGAAAAGCGGCTGCAGGAGCTGCAAAAGGAGGCGCGGGATCTCATCGCTGATCTGCGCGGTGATAAGGAACGGCTCGACCCCGCGCTGCTGCTGAAGCAGACGCTTGAAACGATCTGTGCAGATCAGCAGCTGATGCCCGTATTTTCGGCAGAGGGAACAGCGGTGCGGGAACGTCCGGAAATCAAGGAAGCTGTTTTTTACATAGGAGAAGAACTCATGGCCAATGCGGCAAAGCACAGCGGAGCTGGCACGCTGCACGTTACGGTGACAGTAAACCCGGTGCAGTGGGAGCTTGTTGTGCGGGATGATGGACGAGGGATACGCAACCGGGACGGAGCCGGCTACGGGCTAACCGGAATTCGGCAGAGACTCGAGAAGCTCGGTGGAACGCTGAAGCTGGAACATCACGACGGCACTGCAGCTTTTGTAACCATACCAAGAAGAGGGGGGACCTGGCTTGTGCAGACTGCTTTTAGCGGATGACCATCAGGTTGTACGGGACGGAATGAAGATGATTGTGGAGTCCAGAGAGGGATTTACAACAGTCGGAGAAGCGGCTGACGGCGCCGAGCTTTTAGAAAAGGCGCTGGCCGTTAAGCCGGATGTGATTTTATCTGATTTAAAAATGCCGGGTCCTTCTGTCATTGACAATGCCTTAAAACTAAAGGCAGCCCTCCCCGACGTGAAGCTGATCGTGCTGACCGCTTATGATGAACAGGGCGATGTGTCGCGTGCCATGCAGAATCAGATTGACGGCTACATTATGAAGGATACGCCGCCGGATCGGATTTTATCGACAGTGGAGATGGTGCTCAACGGCTTTACCTGCTTTCAGCCGCAGGTAGAGCAGCTGCAGGAAACAGAAACACTCTCGTTTACACCGAGAGAGAAAGAAGTATTTGCCTGTATTGTAGAAAATTATTCCAATCAAGAGATAGCAGAAAAGCTGTTTGTCTCTGAAACGACAGTGAAAAGCCACGTCAGGCAAGTGCTGAAAAAGACCGGCCAGCCGAATCGCTCTCAGGCCGTTCTTCACGTATTGAAGCACAACCTGATCGATTTTGACCAGCTGAGAGAGGATGCCGGATGATTCGAAAAGCAAATGAAGAGCTGCGCTTGAAAATTATCTTCTGGGGAGCCTTGATTGTCACAATCGCGTCAGGGCTCATTGCAGCAGAGAGGCTGTTTACGGAGACTCGTGACGTTTCCGGACGGGAGCTTCTGCTCGTTACCGGTCTTTCCTGGGGAGCAGCCCTGCTATACCGCTCTGCAGCACGTACAGCCTGGTCTGTTTATTTTTATCCCGCTGTTCTGCTCAGCTACTTTAAACTGATTATGCATCTGGAGCCGTTTCCAGACCATGCAGTATGGGTTTACCTGCCGTTATTTCCGCTTATCGCGGCACTTGGATTAACGGCCCGGCCGTTCTGGATTTGGACTTCTGTGTATGCAGTCTTTTACGGCCTCTATGCTTTTTATGAAGCACCGGCTGTTTTAGGCGGTCACGCCGCCTACTTGGTTTTGTTTCTGATCAGCACCGTGCTTGGCCGCATTATCGTACATAAGATGGACTGCCTGCATGATCGCTTTCGGGAATCGGTTATTTCCGAGAAAAACACGTTCGTATTAGCATTATTTGAAAATTTGATTCCGACTGTTGAGCAGCGGACGCAGGTGCCGAGGTCGGAAATCAGACAAATGGCGCTGATGCTGCATGACATGCAGACGAAAGAAACGCCGCTGCAGTGGTGGGAAGCAGATTTCATCGCACATGCCCACTATGCGAGCCGGCTTGCGCTGCCGGATTACCTGTATGAAAAAAAGGGTGCGCTCTCCGATCAGGAGCAGCTTGTCGTGCAGGAACACGTCCACTTTGCCGTGGATATGATGCCGGCAGAAGAGCGGATGCAGAATGTGCGTACCGTACTTCTTCAGCACCATGAACGAATTGACGGCAGCGGATACCCGCATGCGCTGACAGAAAGGGAAATAGATGAGCGTGCTCAGATGCTCGGATTGATTGAAACCTATCTGTCAATGCGAAACGGGCGTGCCTACCGCGCTCCGATGACAGAAGCAGAAGCCGTCCGGACCGTTTGCAAAGAGTTAGACGGCAAACTAAACGGCCGACTGCTCCGCACCTTTCAAGAGAACATGAAGAAGCAAGCCTCTGCCTGAAATTAGGCGGAGGTTTTTTATTGCAGCTTCTCATCCTGAAGGAGGAGGAAAAGTTCATGCTGAAAGGTCGTTTAAATACTACCCGGGAAGAATAGGAAAAAATTCCCGATTGTCATATTCTATAAACAGAACATCACACAACAGCGGGGAGGTGCACAACATGAAGCAGATAGGCAGTTGGATGGTAACAGCTGGAATTCTGGCAGCAGTAATACTAGCGTGGCCGTTCTACATACTGAACGACGATCGAAGCAACCTGTCGTTATTCGGCTATCAGACACTTACCGTGCTGTCCAACAGCATGGAGCCGGAATTTACGACTCAGGACATGATCATTATCGGCGAGCAGCAGCATTATGCGGAAGGTGATATTATCACCGTCAATACCGGATCGGAGCTCGTGACGCACCGGATTGTGGAGGCTGTTCCAGATGGCTTTCACACGATGGGCGATGCAAATGCCACCGTGGATTCTACACTGGCCGAGCCGGGGATGATCGAAGGCGGACATGTTCTGACCATTCCATACGCAGGATTTGTCGTCCATTTCATCACATCGCTGCCAGGATTCCTGCTTCTGATTGTGCTGCCGGTCACCGCAGTTGTGACGATGAGTTTGATGAAGCGGTTCAGCCGCTCAGCTAAAAAGGATGATAATCCAGAAGGAGCCTCATCCACCTAAAAAAACAATACTAGGGGGAAACGAACGTGAACAAAGTACAAAAAGGGTTAATCGGCACAGCCGTCACTGCAACCGTCGTAGCAGCAGTAGGATTCGGGACATACTCAGCATTTGATGATGAGAGCGCTATTGGTGAGGACTTGAACCTGGAGAACTCTGCAGCTGTGATCGACGCAGGAATTTATGACTCAGAAGGAAATCTCGTAGTAAACGGAGAAGGCGGAGCGATTCAGCTGTTTACTGATGAAGACGGATTAGATCTTCTGCCAGGTGAAGAGTGGGCTTCTGAAACGTTCACCATTAAAAATGATGGAACACGTGCATTTGACATCGTTCATAGTAATGCACAAACTACGGGAACTAGATTTCTATTTGACACAGATTTTGTAGATGGCACATGGGCACAAAGTGAAGATCTGTTTATTAATGTAGATTATACATTTGAAGATTTCACTGCCAGTGTAAGTGGAGCATTTGATGAATATGTACCTCGTGCTATCTTGAAATATGGTCAACTTCAAGGGGGAAGTAACCCTCTATCTGCAAACAGAACTTTACTTCCGGGTGAAGAAATTGAAATTGATTTTTCAATGGGACTAAGCGAGTCTGCAGGGAATGAATTCCAAGGAAAGTCTTTCTCAGCAGGTTTCTATCTGGAAGTTGAACAGAACAACGAAGCGGACCGTAACTAATATCCATACCGGGCTGTCTCTTTTGGAGGCAGCCTGTTTGATGCAAAGGGGGCAGGCCATATGAAAATGGTGGCGGCAGCGGTGCTGCTAATGATTGTGTTCGCCTCAGCGGTTCCGGCTGCTGCCGGCGGATTTACAGATTCCTCCTCGACTGCTTTGGGCAGTTTTACGACGGCTTCGTCTGAGGATATCCTCCGAATTGATGTAGAAGATACGGTATACGAGGAAGACGGTTCAGCTGTCGTTCACGTACTCGTGAAAAACGTCAGTCACGCTTCCGTGCCGGTATCGGTGGACGGTGAGAGCGTGCATGCAGAGCCTGGGGAAACGATCGAAACGCTGTTCTCGTTTGAAGCGGGGGACAGAACGGAACCGATCGAACAAACCGTAACGATCAAAGCGTTTGAAGCGTTCGTGGAAGAGACCGTTTCCTTCACGGTGAATGCATTTGAGGAACCGGAAGAGAAAGAGCGCGGTAAATCAGAAGAAAAGAAGCCGGATCATGCGGGTGGAGATCGAGGCCGCGAGAAGCGGGAAGAAAACAGTCACCGTCACGGCGAGGATGAAGAAGCAATAGAAGAAAAAACAGACAAAGAAGACGATCAAGAAGAGGCAGCAGCGAAAGAGGCTGACCCCAAAGAAAAAGAAGAGACGAAAACGAAGGATGAAACAAAACAGGAATCGGAGAGCGAAACAACTTCCGCCTCTGACAAACCATCTGATGAAGAAGAATCCGACGAGCAAGTGGAGGAGGAAGAACCGAAGGAAGAAACCTCCGACGAACACGAAGAAGAGCTTTCTGATAAAGATGAGAAAGCCGAAGAAGACGTATAGTGCTGCCCTAGCAGAACGCGAAGGCCCTTGATCAGTATCCATTGCTGATCAAGGGTCTTTCTGTTTAGCTGCGCAGGCCCTCCCCTTCTATCTGGGAAATACTCTCCAGTTCTGCTATGCTGATAGAAAGCGGAAAGGGGGAGCCCGGATGTACATAGAACAGCTGAATGAAACGCATGCACCGATGCTGGCAGAGGTTATGCACACAGTGGAACAAGAAGCAGATTTCATGATGATGGCTCCGGGAGAGCGAAACGTGACGCCGATAAAAATAGCAGAGCAGCTTAAGCGAATGGAAAAACAGGCCTCCTCAGCTGTGTTTGCTGCAGCAGGAAATGATCAGTTTGCTGGCTATGGCTTCGTTTTCGGCAGCAGCACAGAGAGAACGAAACACCGTGCTTATCTTGTCATGGGTGTAAGAAAAAACAGTCAGGGGCAGGGGATTGGTTCCCGTCTCCTGGAGCATATGATCAGCTGGTGCGGTGAAAACGGCGTCATGCGGATCGAGTTGACGACCGTCTGCCGGAATAAAGAGGCGGTCAGGCTATATGAAAAGTTCGGTTTCCAGGTGGAAGGAAAGAAGCAAGCTTCTCTCATCATTAATGATAAACCGGAGGACGAATATATGATGGCCCGGGTGGAAGATGAGGAAAGGAGCGAATGCGAATGATTCTGTGGCCTAGATTTCAACAAGGAGATCCGATTGCTGTCACTGCTCCATCATCCGGCGTCCCGGAGGAGCTGCATCATTTACTGACAGATACGAAAAACCGGCAGGAACAGCGCGGTTATCCAGTGACGATTTATCCGACCGCCTGGAAGCAGAAAAAATCGGTGTCTGCCCCGGCAGAGGAACGGGCAGCCGAGTTTAACCGAATTATGAAGGATGAGTCACCGAAAGCGATTATTCCCCCGTGGGGAGGAGAAAGACTGCTCGAAATGCTTCCGCTGCTGGACTATTCTGCTCCAATCCCAAAGTGGATACTGGGCTACTCAGATACGAGCGCGCTCTTGTTTGCCTGGACGATCAAAACAGGGATCGCAACGGCACACGGAACGAACATCGTCGATATAAGAGGGGCTGAGATGGATCCAGTCACAGCAGCGTGGGAAAAGGTGCTCGCCTGGGAAGGCGGAAAGACGATTACTCAGAGCAGCTCGGAGCTTTATCAGCCTGAATGGAAGTTTGATGAGGTTACAGACGTTGTGTTTCATTTAACGGAGCCGACAGAGTGGAAAACGGTGAGCGGCAAGCCTGAAAGAGTGGAAGGAAGGTTACTCGGAGGCTGTATCGATGTGATTACCCACCTTGTTGGCACGCCTTATGGAAAGGTACGGGAATTCCAGCGGAACAAGCTGCATGACGAGCCGATCCTCTGGTATTTTGAAAACTGCGACATGAATCCGAATGAAATGAAGCGCTGCTTAAAGCAGATGGAGTATGCTGGCTGGTTTGAAAACAGCGCCGGCTTTCTATTTGGCAGAAGTGCAGCCGTTTCCGAGGCCGACGGATATACCGCTGTCGACGTGTATCAGGACCTTGCACAAGACACCGGCCTGCCAGTTATCTATGATATCGACTGCGGACACGTACCGCCGCAGTTGACATTTGTCAATGGAGCCTGGGCAACTGCTGCCTGCAGCAATGGAAAGGGTACACTGACAATGCAGGTTCCCGAGGAGGCAGACGATGCTGAAGCATAAAGCAGAGCTGATCCGATTTTTAGGCTCAGACAGCTGGCTGATGGAGTTGCTGGAGGCAGTAGAATCGGAAAACCTCCCGGATGCCTGGGTGTGTGCAGGTGTGATCCGCAGACTCGTCTGGGACAGGCAAACCGGGCGTCACACGACGGACAGGCTGGATGATGTGGATGTCGTCTGCTTTGATGCATTCAATGTATCAAAAGAATGGGAAAAGGCTGCTGAACAACGTCTGCGGCTCAGGCTTCCGCAAGTGCCATGGTCGGTTAAAAACCAGGCGCGGATGCATCACAAGAACGGTCTTCCACCGTTTCGATCGACGCTCGACGGTGTCGCCTCCTTTCCGGAAACGTGTACAGCTGTCGCGATCAGACTCGAACGCGGACAGCTTCGTCTTGCTGCTCCCTACGGTGTTGAAGCACTGCTGAACATGACCATCACGCCGACACCTCTGTATCGACACGGAGCGAAGAACCGCATATACCAAACGAGGCTGCAGGAGAAAAGCTGGAAATCAGAGTGGCCGGAGGTGCGAGAATGATACAGGCGGTTTTATTTGATTTAGATGACACACTGCACGACCGGCAAAGAACACTGCAGCACTTTCTGCAGTGGCAGTATGACAAGCACGCGTCCAGTTGGGGAACATTTTCGAAAGAGACCTTTATGCAGCAGTTTGCAGCATATGATAAAGGCGGGATGGTCTGGAAGGATCAAGTATACCGACAGCTGAAAGAAGAACTGCATGTTTCGGAGCATCCTGACGTGCTTTTGGAAGAGTATGTGGAGCATGTCGCAGATCACGCTGTTTGGATGGAAGGTGCAGAAGAAGCACTGGCAGCCTGCAGACGGAAAGGGCTGAAAACCGGCTTGATTACGAACGGCAAACGTACGCTGCAGCGACGTGTGATTGGCGCGCTTCAGCTGGAGGCAAGAATGGATGTGATACTCATCTCTGAAGAAGAGGATATCCGCAAACCGCAAGCTGACATCTTTCTCCGGGCGGCCGATCAACTGGAGCTGGAGCCGGAAGCGTGTCTGTTTATCGGGGATTCTCTTGAAGCAGATGCGAGAGGTGCGGCGTCTGCCGGGATGAGAAGCCTTTGGCTGCATGGGGAAATGAACTGCGGAGCACGGGTGCTGCCTGCTTATGAACAGCTTATCTCATATTTGGAGGAGGAAATGTGATGATTTTATCCGGCAAGGAAGTAAAACGACGCGTGGAGAGCGGCGCGATGGGTATTACGCCGCTCGTGGACGAACAAATACAGCCCGCTTCGATCGATATGCACCTCGGCACGCATTTTTCAGCCATCGAGGAGCACGAACAGCAGCTTATTTCATTGGAAGCGCCGGCGAAAACGAGAGATATTTATACAGAAGACCGGATTGTGCTGCCGCCGCAGTCCTTTCTGCTTGCGACTACAAAAGAAACGATCCGGCTTCCTGCGGACGTGACAGCATTTGTAGAGGGACGCAGTTCCATCGGCCGGCTCGGCTTATTCATTCAAAATGCAGGCTGGGTCGATCCCGGCTTTCAAGGACAGATTACGCTGGAATTATTCAATGCGAACCGGCTTCCGATCGAACTGATCCCGGGACGCAGGCTGTGCCAGCTTGTCTTTGCTGAAGTCACTCCCGGAGCTGAACCGTACAGCGGCAAATACGTGAACCAAAAAGGTGCCGTTGCCAGCCGCGTTTATGACGACAGCGAAAATATTACTTAAGCTTTTTAAACAAGTCAAAAATGCTGAAGGACGTTTTTTTGTAAACTTTGTTGTAAACGGCTTTCTTTGGGTTTTTCACGTAGCCCATGCCCTTTTTGCCATATCCGGGAGTGACGGCTTTTTTGACGGTCCGCTTCGCTCGTCCGGTCGTTCGCGCCTTTAATGAACGTTTCAGACTTGGTTTTCGCACACCAAACTTCACAGGAAGGCCCCCTTTTAGTCGTTATAACTGGAAAATGATACCTTATCCCATAGTTTAACATAGTTACAGTCGTCTTGAAACGAAAGCCGGGAGGTGTGTAATGGATATTCAGCGTGTCACGACAGCAAGTCAGCTGACTGCCTGCGCAGAACTTGCCGCAGCTTTATATAAACATGAATCTGCAGAAGCCATGCTGGCTGAGTTTCAATCGCTTCCCACGACGAACAGTTTGTTCCTGGCAAGATCTGCTTCTGATGCAGCCGGTTTTATTCACTTGTCGCTTCGGCAAGACTATGTGGAGGGGACAGCTTCGAGTCCGGTTCTTTATTTAGAAGGAATTTATGTAAAAGAGGCGTACCGTTTTTCCGGTACGGCCTCTGCCCTGCTCAAAGCCGGTGAAAGCTGGGGCAGATCGCAGGGCTGCAAGGAAATGGGATCAGACACGGTGCTTACGAATGAAAGTGGTGCTGCTTTTCATGAGAAGGCTGGATTCACAGAAGTGAACCGAATCATCTGCTTTGCAAAGCGGCTGGACAGCTGAGGTGTTCGGCTGCCATCCAAAGGATAAATCCTGGTGCCGGGTGGAGATCCAGCTTACGCAGAATCAACAGGGCTTCAACCAGAAGTTCCTGACGGACATCTTCACGGATCGTATTCTGGCAATAGTGGAGCTGCTGTTCGATCAGCGGCAGAAGCAGCTCGATCGCCTCTTCTTCGGCTTCACGGCTGCCGGTCTGTATATCATATAATTGCTGTTTCCACATGTTGCTTCCTCCTTTCAATCCGAACGAAGCCGTTTTAGAGCAGCATGGTGTGAGGCGGAAACGGCCTGCTGCGTGATGCCGAGCCTGCGGCCTGCCTCATGCAGAAGCAGGTCTTCTTCATAAAGCAGACGAAGAACGTCGAGCTGCCGCTTCGTCAGTCGTTTTGCGGCGTCCTCCGGAAGGCTGAAGCCGGTATCAGGTACAAGCTCCGGCTTTGGCTCCGGCACGTCAGCAGAAGGAATGGACCGCTGCTGCAGGCGGCGATGCTCCTGGTCGGCGCGAATGGCCTTCCAGTAAAGGCTTGTTCTCATATAGCGGAGAAACTGCCGGTTTTCAACATGGATACGAAAGGCGTGATCCAGCGCGGCTTTATGAAGAAACAGATCGGAGCATACGCCGAGATAAAACTGCTCCCGCTGCTTTGAGTCCCTTAGAAAGGAAGCAGTAAGTCCGTGGCGGAACAAGCCGGGTAATGCTGTTCGTATACGGCCAAGCTCCCGGCAGCCGCCGGGAATTCGGCAGTAAGGGCATCGATAGGTCATTGTCTCAGCCTCCTTTCATAGAATAGAAAGACAATATATGTTCGATTATACAACTAAAAAGCGAACATTAGTTCGTATTTACCCATTTTACATGAGAAAGTCCTTTTCTGCGATCATCATTTGTATCGAGGGTTCCTTTTCGTCTTTCCTTTTGATAAGAAAGGAGATGAGGGTACCGTGACAGAATGGACGATTTTTGCTGAAAATGTCGGACTGCCGGGCCTTATAATGATTTATATCCTGGCAAGGTTTGAACGAAAGCTTGATAGACTGACAAAGGAAGTTCGCAGACAAGGCATATCTGCGAAAGATAAATAAGGAGGCGGTTAGATGAGCGTAGAAGAGCACAAAAAGCAGGCACCGAACGTGGCGGCGGTGATGATCGTCACAGTGAGCGATACGAGAACAGAGGCAGACGATAAAAGCGGAAAGCTGATTCGTGAGCTGCTTGAGCAGGACGGTCACCAGATTGTGGCTAAACGGATTGTGCCGGATGAGAAGAAGCAGATTCAAGAAGCCGTACAAGCAGGGATTAAAGAGAAGGCGGTTGAAGCAGTGATCATCAATGGCGGGACGGGGATCGCAGCGAGAGACGTGACCATCGAAGCCGTAGAACCGTTGTTTGACAAAGAAATTCCCGGATTTGGAGAGATTTTTCGTATGCTGAGCTATACGGATGATATAGGTTCTGCGGCTATCATGAGCCGTGCAGCTGCCGGTACGGCAGAGGGAACCGCGGTTTTCGCCTTACCAGGATCGAGCGGAGCGGTGAAGCTTGCGATGACCAGGCTCATTCGTCCGGAGCTGACTCACGTTATCCGGGAGCTGCGAAAGGACCGCCCGTCATGAAGTATGTTCTTCTCTTTGACTTTGATGGCACGCTCGCCGATTCTCTTCCGCTCTGTCTCGATGCATTTGAACATGCATTTGCTGAAGCTGGTGTGTCCATTACACGAGAACAGATTCAGGAGCTGCTCGGACCTCCCGAGACCGACGTTATCCGGACACAAACGTCCGCTCCTCGGGCAGTCGATGCGTTTTATTCATACTACGAACAGCGCCTGGATCAAATTAAAGCACTGCCCGGACTAAAGGATAAGCTGCAGCAGCTAATACAAGACGGTTTCCAGCTCGGCATCATCAGCGGAAAAGCATCCAGAAGCCTTAGAGTGTCAATGGAGCACCTGCAGATTGCCGACAGCTTTGCATTTACCGCAGCCGGAAATGTTTATACGCCCAAGCCGGATCCGGAAGCGCTGCAAGCTGCTGCGAAACAGTTCGGTGCGGAAATCGGCCAGCTGCTGATGATTGGCGATACGGATGCGGATATCGGAGCGGCTGCGGCGGCGGGTGCGACAGGAGCGGCCGTGGACTGGTTTCCGGATTATGAGCCAGAGCCCCTCAAGCAGCAGCCGGACGTCGTGTTTCACTCTTGGGATGATCTGATAACATATGTCACTCGAAACCGATAAATCGGAAGGCACAGCTGATGAAGCTGTGCTTTTCTAATTCACATAATACGAACGTTTGTTCTTGTAATGAGGCGGGAAATACGATATAGTAAAAGCAGGAGGAATGACACATGAAAAAGATGGAACCAGATGTCGTTCATATTGGAGCTTGTTTATTGAAAAGCCGCGCGTTCTCTGTACCGGTGACAGTAAAGTTGACTGATGGAGAACGCATTTGCGGAGTTGTGGAAACAGTGGATCGAAGCAGTGCGGTTTTTTATATGAATGGGAGAAGGCTGAAGCTGTGGGAAATGACAGGCGTTGAGGAGGGATAACATGAAAAATCAGCATGTGAATCAGCACTGCCGCTATTGTGAAGGGAATCTGCTTCTCCATAGAAAGCGATTTTACTGCCCGTTTTGCAAAATGTATGCTTCCAGGGCAGCAAGGGAAGTCAAACAGGTCAGGCCGGTTCGGATGATGGAGACACATTTGACGAAGCCGACTCCGGAACTGATGAAAAGAAGCACGTATGAACTGCTTCAGCTGCTGGCCCTCTCCAGAAGAGAGCTTGCGGATATGGGGAGGGTGCTTGAGCAGATCATCCGCCTGCAGGAACAGACGGAGCTGCCCGAAACAACCGTCCGTACAGCAGTAAGAGAAGAACAGAAGATGGCGCGAAAAGTGAAGGCAATTGAAACTTTGCTGAAACAGCGACTCGATTTTGTACCAGGCATTGTGACAGAAGAAATGCTTCAACGCTACGAAGAACGAATTTATGATGAAGACGCTGCTGCTGCGCTCTTATAAAAAAGCCTTCTAACAAAAGGATTTAGAACTAGTCTATTCGGCTTTCATGATTCGATAGTCATGTAATTATGCAGGACATGCTTCTATAGTTTGCATGTTCAGCTGGTGTAGGCAGTCTATCCCAAGGCCTTTTGAATGATTTTTACGGCTTTTTTGAAATAGCGGGAGCAAATTCGACACTTTGCGACAGGAATTCCAATGGAAGCAGGAGCAAAAACAGTAAAAAGTTTCTAATTTATCTGAAGTGTCTAAATTTAAGGGTAGCTAAAGATGTCTGCATCTTCCTATAATTAAGAACTAGAAGGACTATCACTCAGCTTGCTGCGCCCGGGCCGCTGCTGAAGCAGTTCTCATCTTGAAGGAGGATGATGCAACGTGAAGAAAAAGATCCTGTTAACCTCGATTCTGGCTGGAGGGATGCTTACGGCAGCGACCGCAGCCTATGCACATGATGCGATGGAAGAGGAGGGTATCAATAAAGAGGAACGAGCTCCTTTTGATCATGACGCGATTGAACAGCTAGGTGAGCCTGAGCTTTCAGGCGGCAAGAACCTGAAGAACCTGCATGAGGTTGCGGCAGAGCAGATTGCTGAGATCGATGGTGTTCAAAACAATACGGCAGACGTATATGCGCACCAGGGATTTGCTTATTTAGGTACACATACTGCCAACGGTGCGAATGGCGGAGTGCGTATTTTCGATCTGCAAAATCCTGCTAACCCGCAAGAAATTGGGCAGATTGCAGCTGATATACCTCACACATGGCAGGAAAAAGTAATCGTGAAACGAGTAAACACACCTGATTTTAAAGGAGATCTTGCAGTTGTTAGTCTGCAGCAGACCTCACGTAACAATGCAAATCGCCCTGACAGCGTCGGCGGCGCGCTGCTTTATGATGTTACTGATCCGTACAATCCTGAACGTCTCGGGTTTTACGAGCTCGACCGCGCCATCACCGGCACGCATGAGCTGTATTTGACGACACAGGGAAATCAGGCGCTCATGCTGCTTTCAAATCCTTACGCCGATTATTACACGAATGGGGCGGAAAAGGATTTTCAGATCATTGATGTGAGCAATCCTGCTGAGCCGGAAAAGCTGTGGGAATTTGATCCGCGCATGCTGCCGGAAGTAGACGAATCGTTCAACGGCTATCACTGGGATGCTCCGGATGGGCACACACGTCCGGTCTTTAATCACAGTGTGATTACTGACAACAACGGTCAGTATGCGTATGTCTCCATGTGGGATCTTGGAACGGTCATTTTTGATATCCGCAACCCGGAAGAGCCGGTGTATCTGGGAAGAACGGAATATGCCGATAATCAAAAGGGGGCTGCACACTCTGCAGCGGTTGCAAGAGGAGGCAACATTCTGATTGAGACCCGGGAAATTGCCAACCCGCACGGTGAAGGATTTGAGGATGCTTACGGTTATACGCGAATTTTCGATATTTCGGATAAATCCAACCCGGAGCTGCTGAGTGAATTTACAACAGAGCTGACGTTCGATTTCGTCGGAACAACGTTTGCCAACACGGTTCATGATCCAAAGGTGCACGGCAATACCTTATATTTATCGTATTATGCAGGCGGGGTCATCGCAGTAGACATTACGAATCCATCAGAACCGAAGGAAATTGCACGCTACACACCTGATGAATCAAACGTCTGGGGCGTTTTCGTTGATCGAAACTATGTGCTAGCTTCCGATATGGGACAGGGACTGAAGGTTCTTCAAAAAAATAACGGAAATGGAAATCCAGGAAACGCGCAGCGTCAAAATTAAATATCAACAAGATACTAAGCCGGTCTTCGAGGAAGACCGGCTTGTACCTGTTGAGAAATGCGAAATCCTGTCACCGTAAAAAGATCATCAACTGATGAAATTCTGCAACATTCTGAATTTTATAATAATATTTGTTGAATGTATGATAAACTGTTCATAGAAAAGGAGGGAGCTTATGGAAAAAAGGTGGGAAACAGAAGTCCGCGATCTGATCGAGCACACGAATTACAATCCCGATAACTGGATGAGGGAGGAGGTCCGTGATAAAGAGAAAGCGGCCGAACTGCTGATGGAAGCGGAAGGCTATGTACCAAAGGATGGAAAAACGGCACTTCTCTGTGCTTCACTGCTGAGAATAAGCGGACGGGCAGAAGAGGCACTCCCGCTTTTTCATGAGCTCCTCGGAGAAGCAAGACGGCAAGCCTGTCCGAGAAAAGAAAGTGCCGCACTCATTCGGCTTGGCGAGGCGATGAAGTACAGCGGAACGCACGTTGGTGCTGTAACTTGCTTCAAGCAAGCCCTCTCGTTAAAACGGCTGGCCCCTGAGTACGAGGATTTTGCCTGGCAGCACCTCGGCAAGGTTCAGTGGGAAATGGGGGATACAAAGTCGGCTGAGGAGAGCTTGGAGCAGGCCCTTCGTCTCCGGCGGCGAAAAAAGGATGAAAGTCTTATTACATCAACACTCGAGGCGCTTTGTGCACTTAGAAATGATAAGTGGTCTCAGGAGGCATAACGCACAAAAAAAGGTCATTCCGATTGAACGGAGCGACCTTTTTTTCCGTTACTCTTGTTCGTAGCTGACCATTTCTGCGTCAGGGTCTTCCGTTTCCTTGCGCAGCGTTTCTTCAACAAACGCGCGGTCGTTAAACTTGTTTTCTGGAATTTCTGTTACAATAACTCCCGGAATAGGGGTGTCCGTAATCTGACCGTCTACTTGCTTACTAGCTTTATAATCAATTTTAATTCTCAACTGCTTCACTCCTTCAACTGGCTTTAAGAATCTGATTACCGTTGGCTTCATCTTTTAAACATTTGATTAAGAAGCCGCCTGCTGAGCGGTTTCTTTTTCCATACGGGTTTAGGTCCGTTTGGAAACCCAGACGGCGATCTTAGAAAATCGTACAGATGCTCATATATGTTGATGGATCGCTTTTACAAGGGGACTTCATAGGTTCAATATCATAGCTGTTGTATGTCGAAGAAGCAGCATTTACCACTCCAAAAACAATTTCAGCAAAACCGTCACTCCGGAGTAAATAAACGCTGCCGAAACAAATGTTGGCAGGTGGGCAGACTCCTCTGAGGGGAGCTCATGCTTGATCACATTAAACATGATGGCACCGGATACAAATGAGAAGACAATCGACAACGCGACAGCTGAATAAGGTGTAATCGTTGCGATCAAATAGCCGATAAAAATGCCGCCTGCCAGCATAAAGCGGCCGTACTGTCGATACTTTGATTCATTTTCCCGAAACAGGTC
The DNA here is from genome assembly GCF_052061695.1 of Alkalicoccus luteus. NCBI lineage: Bacteria > Bacillati > Bacillota > Bacilli > Caryophanales > Bacillaceae > Alkalicoccus > Alkalicoccus luteus. Next base: position 362,006 of record NZ_JBPZEY010000001.1, on the reverse strand, counting down.
ATGAGCTACCGTCATAAAATGGAGCCCGACTGCAACACTGTAAAAAATCAGCTGTTCAATCGACTGATCAGCTGCAAACATAATATAAGCAATAAGCATGTTGTACATAAAAAATAGACACGTCTGCACAAAAAAGAAGCGGTCCTCTACGCTTGCTCCGCTTTTATAGCGGTGGCGTTCTGCTGCCTTTGTGAGCGTATAAAAGACGACAATTCCGACAAGTCCGAATAAATACAGTTCCGATTCCATAGCCAGCTCGAAGGCCGTGTCGCCGAATTCTTCCTGTTCGTGATGCAACGAAGGGAGTATGTAGACAAAAATGTACGAAACAGCTATCCCGCCGGCAAGAGAAACCCATTTAATTTTACCGAGAGACGAACTGGAGATTATTTTATTCGCAAATACTTGAACTGCTAAGAAAGCAGCAACTACAAACATTGGTCCCAGCATGTGTTCACCTCCCGTTCCTCCTATATACCCGTTAAACCGTATATCTATAACCTATGGAGTGAAACGCTTTATTACCTGAAATCCGTGCTCTACTAGTAACTGGCTCCATGAGACGCTGGTATCAACCAGCTCAGACTGGTACGATAAATAAAACATCGTTTTCGGGAGGTTCAGATGAGAGTAGAAGCGCTGTACAGGTACCCAGTAAAATCGATGCAAGGCGAGCAAGTAAGCAAAACAGCGATCATGCCCTACGGCTTTTACGGAGACAGAAGCCATACGTTTAAGCGGGAGGATGGACGGTATTTAACCATTACTCAGCTTCCACAAATGACAGCTTATCAGGCGGCATTCGAAGGAGAAGAGTCGCTTGATGCCTATCCGGCTGTCCGAATTAACACACCATCTGGCAACACCTATTCGTTTCATGACGAGGGTATCCGGATGGAGCTGGAAGAGCAGTGGGGAGAGACGGTATATAAAGAGGTTTATCAGCCGGAAGCTGTGCCGTCGGGAGCAATTGAGGAAGAGGCGATACTCATCGTAACGAAAAGTTCGCTTGCGGAACTGGAAAAGCGGCTCGGAAAGCCTACTGCAGCTGAACGTTTTCGCCCAAATATTATCCTCGACGCGGACCTCCCTCCTTTTTCCGAGTCAGATTTCATTGGGGTTCGTTTGCAGACCGAAGGGGGCGCTGTTCTGGAAGGAGTCCGCATGTGTCCCCGCTGTGCGATTATCAACGTCGATCCGGCCACCGGAGAAACCGACAGGGACTACCTGCGAACGACAGCCACCGAATTAAAGAATGAATTCGGCCTGTACGTATCGGTCATAAAGCCTGGAGTTATCCGCCGAAGTGAACAGCTTCGGATAATCTCCAGCTAAAACAGATCTTCCCGGGAATGCTCTCGGGGAGGTTTTTTATAATCTTTAATCACCTGCTAACAGCATGCTGTTCTTTCAAAATAAATAATATTTACAAAATTTCGATTTCTGATAAAATGAGAGGTGCGCATTAAGTGAAGCGCTTACAAAAAGGAGGGGTTCTATGTCTGCGATTCTGGTTGCGGTATCAGGGCTGATCGTCTTTGCGCTCGGTTATCGCTTCTATTCAAAGTTTATTACAGAACGTATTTACCGGCTCGATCCTGACTATGTGACACCAGCACATAAATACAAGGATGGAGTCGATTTTGTTCCGACCAACAAATACGTTCTCTGGGGGCACCACTTTACATCGGTCGCCGGTGCTGCACCTATTTTAGGACCGGCAATCGCCGTTTACTGGGGCTGGCTCCCGGCGGTCCTCTGGGTCGTATTAGGTACCGTGTTTGCAGCCGGTGTCCACGACTTTGGTACACTTGTCCTCTCTGTTCGAAATAAAGGACAGTCGATCGGAACACTGGCAAATAAGCTGATCGGCCAGCGGGGAAAAATTCTGTTTTTATTTATCATTCTTATTCTCGTTCTTATGGTCAACGCCGTATTTGCATGGGTCATAGCCAATCTGTTTATTACATACCCGGCAAGTGTTATACCGGTCTTTATTCAGATTCCGCTTGCTATCTGGATCGGCTATGCTGTATACAAGCGCAATGTTAAAATGCTCGTCCCGTCGCTGGTAGCGCTTGCGGTGATGTATGCTACTGCGATTGTAGCGAGCGGAACAGAGTTTCTGCAAATTGACCTCGTCCGTTATATGGGCGGCGAGGAAGCGGCAGGTCTGTTTGGTCTAGGGGCGGTATCAACTGCTTTCTTTATCTGGATTTTGATTTTACTTGCGTACGTCTATGTTGCGTCAACGCTGCCGGTGTGGAAGCTCCTGCAGCCGCGGGATTTTATCAACTCTCACCAGCTTGTAGTCGGTCTGGCCATTCTTTATCTTGGCCTGTTCCTGACGAATCCGGAGATTACTGCGCCGGCGACTAATCCGGGTGCAGACACATCCTGGATGCCGCTTCTCTTTATCACGATTGCCTGCGGGGCGATTTCAGGTTTCCACGGACTCGTTTCGTCGGGAACGTCCTCCAAGCAGCTGAACAAAGAAACCGACGCGCGTTTTGTCGGCTACTTTGGTGCAGTAGGAGAAGGGATTCTTGCTCTCGTTTCCATCATGGCCGTCGTCACGCTGTTTGCAAATGCTGATGAGTTCCTTGGAGCTTATGACAGCTTTGAAAGTGCTGGAGCTATCGGGCTTGGAAACTTCGTTGAAGGGGCCGGAAATCTGGCGCAGGGGCTGATGATTCCTCAGGCAGTGGCCACCACGATCGTGTCCATCATTGTCGTCAGTTTTGCTGCCACAACGCTTGATACGTCCGTCCGTCTTATGCGCTACATTATTTCAGAGCTCGGTACGGAATATAAGGTGCCGGCACTTACGAAGACGCACGTGGCCACTACGATTGCAGTTGGTTCTACTGCAGCGCTTGTGCTTATTCCGGAAGGTCCTCAGGGCTTCGGTTCCGGCGGGTATCTGCTCTGGCCGCTGTTTGGAACAAGTAACCAGCTGCTGGCTGGAATCAGTCTGCTGCTAATCTCTCTTTGGCTGAAACGGTTGGGCAGAAATTACATCTACACGCTCATTCCAATGGTTTTCCTGCTATTTATGACGATGTATGCATTGTTCCAGCAGGTCGTATTCCAATGGGCCTGGTGGGCAGACGGTTCGAACACGCTTCTGTTTGTCTTCGGTGCGATTAACTTCGTCTTCGCTCTTTGGATTGCGCTCACGGCTTTCTCTGTGATGGCGAAAACTGGAAATGATCCGATTGACAACGATTAATTTTGCCCGGGCTGTCTCGTTTAGAGGCGGCCTTTGTGCTTTTTCAAAGATTGAGTGCGTATGTGAAGCGTCTCCGGTCCAGATGCTTAAAATCCGGCGTAAGACGCATTCTGGTATTTCCTCCGGGACGGAAAAGTATGCGATAATAAAGGTATACGTTCATAAAAGGAGGCGGAGCCTGTGCTGGATAGTGTGAAAAAGCTCATCCGCTACTACGAAGAAGTGATCAGCCTGAACCACCGCCAGGAAATTGCCAGGGAGCTGCGGGATGAAGACGATCTGTTTATGCTGATGCTGTACTCGGAAATGATCGGCATCCCAAATCCGGTCTATTATTACACGCTGGAGCTGTATCCGCATATGCTGGAGGAATTTCACGAATGGCACCTGCGGATGGGCATGGACAAATCACCGCTTAACGGAATTCGCTGCTGCTAAGGAGGCCGAGGATGAGTCTGACGGAAAAAGAGATAGTGTTCGTAGGCGGAAAAGGAGGGGTCGGAAAATCGACAACAGCTTCTGCTCTGGCGCTGCTTTCATCGGCTGAGGGCAGGAAAACACTGCTCGTTTCTACCGATCCTGCGCACAATACAGGAGATATTTTTAATAAACATATAGGCGGTGCCCCGGTCAACGTGTCGGAAAATCTGGACGCCCTTGAAATTGATCCGGAAACAGAGACGGAGCGTTACATTGATTCTGTTCGATCAAACATTCGTCATACGGTGCACAGCGGGATGATGGAGGAAGTAAACAGGCAGCTTGATACGGCTAAAGCATCGCCCGGGGCAGACGAGGCAGCTATGTTTGATAAGCTGATTTCACTCATACTGGAGGAGCGTCAATCGTACGACCGGCTTGTGATCGATACGGCACCGACCGGCCACACGATCCGCCTGCTGTCGCTGCCTGAGCTGATGGGTGTGTGGATAGAAGGACTGTTAAAAAAGCGGAAGAAAACAAATGAAAATTACAGCCGGCTGCTGCACGACGGAGAACCGATTGAGGATCCGATTTATGAGGTCCTCCTTGAAAGGCAGGAACGGTTTAAGAAAGCCAGGGACATTTTGCTGAATCCGGAGATCACCGGGTTCGTGTTCGTCTTAAATCCGGAGCGGTTGCCGGTGCTGGAGACAAAAAAGGCACTGACACTTTTAAACCAATATGATCTGCATGTGGAAACACTCGTCGTCAACAAGGTACTTCCGGACGATGCGGACGGTTCCTTTTTAGCAGAACGGAGAAAGCATGAGCATACGTATTTGGATTTGATCGAGGAGACATTTCCGCATCAGAAACGGATTATCATCCCGCTTCAGCCTCACGATATAAGCGATTTAGAAAAACTGAAGCTGTTCAGCCGGAGTTTAAAAGAAGAAAGCTGAACAGAGAAAGGAGCAGCCGATGGGTGGACTTGCAGTAGTACTCGGGTTGATTGCTATTGTTGCCGGGGGCATTCTTCTGGACCAGCGAAAACAGAGGAAACAGTACACGTCGTATGACGGAAGAACGGAAGAACAAAAGGAGTTCGAACGCAAGCGTGCCGAAATGATCGAAAAAAACCGGGACAACCGGCCGCCTGGAAGCGGCGGTGTACCTCACTGAGATAGGCTTCAGGGCGATGCGACGTCCTGAAGCTTTTTTACGGGTACGAGCAGAATCCGGAAATGAAGAGCGTTTGATTAATTAATGAAGCGGTCCTTTCCTTCCCAGAACGGTTTGCGAATCTGGACTTTTTGAATTTTACCGGAAGCCGTTTTCGGAAGTGCATGGGTAAACGTAATCCCTTTTGGAGCTTTGAAATGAGCAAGTTTTTCTCTGGCAAACGCAATCAGCGTTTCTTCATCAGCTGAAGCACCTTCGCGCAGCACTACTACTGCATGGGGCACTTCCCCCCACTTTTCATGAGGGACGGAGATCACGGCAGCCTCCAGGACATCCGGATGATCATATAGGCATCCTTCCACTTCAATAGAAGAGATATTTTCGCCGCCGCTGATGATCACGTCCTTTTTGCGATCGACGATCTCGATAAAGCCATCTTCATCGACGTTCGCCATATCACCTGTATGCAAATAGCCATCGCGGATCGTATCAGCCGTTGCCTGCGGATTCTGCCAGTATCCCTCCATGACATTATTAGAGCGAACGACAATTTCCCCGGCAGTTTGACCATCATGTGGGACTTCTTCACCGTCTTCAGTTACGACACGCACATCGGATCCGATCAGCGGCACGCCCTGCTTCGATTTCATGCGATGAAGCTGTTCCGGCTTCAGATTATCATGATAGCGGAGCGGCTGCGAAGTCGTTACGAGCGGCGCAATTTCCGTCATTCCGTACACTTGTATGAATTCCCATTTTAAATCCTCTTCCACCCGTGTAACGAAGGCAGGCGGAGGAGCGGATCCGGCGATCACAACCCGAACGCTGTGCTCATTGGAATATGAATCGCGCCGTTCCGTATAGGCTTCGATCAGCATATTCAGCACAGTCGGAGCCATATGGCAGACGGTCACGCGGTGCTGCTGGATAGTATCAAGGATGCTGTCAGCATCGATGTTGCGCTGCATCACCTGGCAGGCGCCATTTGCCGTATAGTAAAACGGCGACCCCCAGCCGTTTACGTGAAACATAGGCAGGACGTGGAGCAGCGTATCGTTATCGGTGACACGCAGATGATGCATCGTCGTCAGCGCATGGAGGTAATTACTGCGATGGCTCAGCATAACCCCTTTTGGATTGCCGGTTGTACCGCTCGTATAGAGAAGGCTCGCGGTATCCGTTTCTTCCAGCTCGGCACGATCAAACGGATCAGCTGGATAACGATTCAGCCAAGCTTCATAAGCAAGGTCTCCATCTGCTGTTTCCTCCGCTCCATGTACGATGACCGTGTGCACTGTCTCCAGTTCGGAGCGGATCTTTTTAACGGTATCATACAGCGTGTAATCAACAAACAGAACCTTCGATTCGCTGTGATTCAAGATAAAAATATAGTCTTCAGGCTTGAGCCTCGTATTAAGGGGAGTCATAACGGCACCTGTTTGAAACACACCGTAAAATCCCTCAAACATTTCATGTGAATTTGGCGCCAGATAGGCTGCCCGGTCGCCTTTTTGGATGCCGAGATCATGCAGACCATGGGAAAGCTGCTGTACACGATGAAAAACGTCATTGTATGTCAATGTGACATCTCCATCAATAACGGCGGTTTCACGTCCGTAAATACGAACAGCCCGATCAAGAAAGTCTGTTAGTAACAAAGGAACATGCATAAACGTGCCTCCTCCAAAATATGTATACTAAAATCGTAACCGCTTTCATGAAGAAGGTCAAGAATATTCAGATATCAAGCAGGCAGACCGAAGCCTCCAAATAAGGAAGCTTCGGTCTGGTTTATGCCTGTTTTTCTTCGTTCAATATTTTCATAATGCCGACGCACATAAAAATCATAATGACGGACAACGGAAGTGCCAGTACGACAATTGCGGTCTGAAAGGCATCTAATCCGCCTACGAGGAGCAGAATGGAGGTGATACTGACGAAAATAACGCCCCACATCACTTTGATGGACGGCGGCGGATTCAGCCGTCCGCCCGTAGACTGCATGCCGAGTACAAACGTTGCAGAGTCGGCAGTGGTGACAAAAAAGATAATCACGATCGCCATGGCTGCAACAGATACAAATGTCGTAAGCGGGAGCTCCTGAAGCGCGGCGAATAAAGCTGTTTCCAGCGATTCATCTGAAATTGGAATGGATTCGTAAAGCTCCAGGTAAATACCGGTGCCGCCAAGCATCGCAAACCAGAAGAAGGTGACGAGACTCGGTGCAAGGATTACTCCAAAAATAAATTCCCGGATCGTTCTTCCTCTGGAAACCCGCGCGATAAACATGCCGACAAACGGTGTCCAGGAAATCCACCATGCCCAGTAAAAGACCGTCCATGCCTGTGTCCAATCTGCTTCCTGAGCATCGACCGGGCTCATCCGCATCCCCATAGGTATAAAGGTAGCGGCATAATGGGCGAGACTCGACGCAAACATGTTTAATAAAAACAAGGTCGGTCCTGCTATCACGATGAACAGCAGAAACAGGCCGGATAAGGAAATATTAATTGTGCTTAAATACTTGATCCCTTTGTGAATTCCCGTCATTGCCGACGTTACGAAAATAATGGTAATGATCATCATGATCAGCAGCTGAACAGCAAAGTTGTAAGGAACACCAAACACATACTCCAGCCCGGCGTTAATTTGCTGCGCACCAAGTCCAAGAGAGGCAGCCACGCCGAAAATGGTGGCAAATACGGCGATGATATCTACCATATGGCCGAGCGGTCCCTTCATTTTAGCGCCGAATACAGGTGACAGCGTTGTGCTCATCAGACCGGGAGCCTTATAGCGGAACTGCTGCAACGCCAGCGCCAACGCAACCAGAGCGTAAATCGCCCATGCATGCAGTCCCCAGTGAAGCCAAGTTTAAGTAACTCCTCCAACAGCGTCGGCTTCAGTGCCTCCTTCACCAACAGGCGGCGCAGAGAAATGATCAATCGGCTCTGCAATTCCAAAGAAGAAGAGGCCAATCCCAATGCCAGCAGAGAACAGCATGGAAAACCAGACAGGTCTGCTGAACTCAGGTTTTTCATCCGGGGAACCCAGGCGGACCCCACCGTGACGACTTAAGCCCAGGTAGATAGCAAAAATAAAGAACAGCGTAGTCAGAATCTGAAAATACCACCCAAATGTCGTAAACATAAAGGCTTGAATTTCGGCAAACGCATTTCCCATCGTTTCTGGAATAAAAATACCGACAGCAACAAATACAGCTGCGAGAAAAATGGAAACCTTTAAGACAATCGTAAATCTTTCTTTCATACACATCCATCCCTTCTATTCAGTTGTCTCCTCACCAGTTTATCACACCGGTACTTGCCGTTTTTTACCTTAAGAGCGTCGGCTGTTTAGCAGCTGGACAGCTTTAGCAGCAAGAATGCCGATTCCTGCACCGGCTGCAAGACCTGCTAACGTATCACTTGGGTAATGAACCCCTGCATACAACCTTGTATAGGCAAAAAGCAAGACGAATGGCACGGCAAGCCAAGCGGCTCTCGGATAAAAGAAAACGAGCGCGGTGCAAGCAGCTGCAGAGGTGGCTGCGTGAGCTGAGGGAAAAGAGCTTGAGGCTGGCGTCTCTACGAGGAAGCGGATGCCTTCTTCAACGAGTGGAGGACGGGGGCGGGGGAGAATAAGGTTTACCAGCGCCTGAAATAAAAAAGCGGCGCCGTTGGCAATGATCATTGCCGCGCCTGCCAGTCGCGCACGGCTGCAGCGAACCGCAAGCATCAGAAGTACGGCTGCAGCATACCAGATTAAGCCGATATCGCTTGCGATTGTTGCGGTGCGCATAAACGGGTCCATGGCTGGAGATGTCCACTGCTGATTAAACAGCTCCAGTAATTGTCGATCCATTGCAAACAGCTGTTTCATGAGTATCCTCCAACGAAGCGTAGTAGCTTTTGTAGAAGAATTCCCTGAAACAGCTGCTCATAAACAGGATTCAGCCTTTGACAGAGCCGGCTAAAAGCCCTCTGACAAAGTATTTTCCAACGAAGATATACACGAGCAGGGTCGGCAGTGCGGCAAGAAGGGCACCAGCCATTTGTACGTTCCACTGCACGATCTGACTCCCCGACAGGTTCTGCAGTGCGACCATAATCGGCTGAGATCCGGTGCTCGTAATACTGACAGCGAACAAAAATTCGTTCCAAATGTTTGTAAACTGCCAGATGCAGACGACCACGAAGCCTGAAATCGAAAGAGGAAAAATGATCTTTCCGTAGATACTCAGAAATCCTGCTCCGTCGATTCGTGCGGCTTCGATTAGATCACCGGGGATCGAAGCATAAAAGTTGCGGAAAATCAGCGTCGTGATCGGAATACCGTACACGACGTGAACGAGAATCAGTCCCGGAATCGTATTGTACAGGCCGACACCCTGCAGAAATTGAATCAGCGGAATCAGAATGCTCTGGTATGGAATAAACATGCCGAACAGGATAGCAGTAAAAATCCAGTCTGATCCTTTAAACTTCCATTTCGACAGCACATAGCCGTTTAATGAGCCGAGCATCGCCGATAGAATAGTGGCAGGTACGACGAGATAGATCGTATTCATAAAGTTTGGTGCGAGCCGTTCGAACGCAAAGCCGTATGCCTCAAAGGAAATCGAAGAGGGGAGTGCCCACATCTGCGTCAGAGACACTTCGTCGAGCGGCTTTAAGCTCGTGATGACCATGACGTAAATCGGCATCAGAAAGAACAGGGACATGATGATTAAAAGCGTATAGACGAGAAATTTACTGACAGGACTTTTCAAAACCATTTACGATTCCCCCTTTCTCGCCGAGATGAGGTACGGCACCATAATAACAGCTACCAGTGCAAGCATGATCATCGCGATCGCAGCGCCGTTTGCAAAGAAGTTCGCACGGAACGTTGTTTCGAACATATACACACCAGGTACATCGGTGACAAAGTTAGCCCCGGAACCGGTCATCGCATAAATTAAATCAAAAATCTTAAGCGACATGTGCCCCATAATAATCACGATACTGACGGTGATCGGCAGCAGCATCGGAAAGATAACTTTCCGGTAAATCTGAAATTCGGTTGCGCCGTCCATGCGGGCTGCTTCCTTTATTTCATCAGGAATGGCGCGCAGCCCGGCAAGGTACATCGCAAGAGAGAAGCCGGTCATCTGCCAGACGGCAGCAATCACGACGGAAAGCATCGCCACCGGCAGACCAAATTCTATGGAGCCGAGCGGAAACCCAAATGCGATCGTCGTACTCGTATACCAGGCTGGTACTGAATCAAAGCCGAGCATGGCAAACAGAATATTGACGCCTGTACTCGGATTCAGGAGCCACTGCCAGACGACCCCCGTAACGACGAAGGAGAGAGCCATCGGGAACAGGAAGACGTTCCGAAAAAACCACTCCTGTTTTATATTCGAATCGATAAAAGTGGCGAGCATAAAGCCCATAAACAGCACGCCGAAAATAAAAAAGATCGTAAAGAACAGCGTATTTCTCATCCCGGACTGAAAGCGGTAGTCCTGGAGCAGAAACGCGTAATTTTGCAAACCGGCAAATGAAAAGTCCGGAGTGAGCGTGTTCCAGTTGGAGAAAGACACGTAGCCGGTCCAGCTGATGAAGCCGTATACAAAAATCGCGATTGCAATAATGGAAGGGAGGATAAACAGAATGGACATCCATCTGTCTGAACCGGCCCGATTGGTATTCATTGTGTGATCACACTCCTTCAGCAGGCGTTTTCCTGAAAAACGGGAGCGTCTTTCCAACATGGAAAGCTGCTCCCGCTTTATGTCCCCAGCGGCTACTCGATGTTATCGTCCTGAGCCTGCTGCAGCGCTTGAATGACTTGCTCTTTATCCCGGGAGGAAACGAAGACGTTGACAGCCTGATCCGCTTGCGAAACGAAGCCGGCAGGAGCAGCAGAGTTATGAGCCAGACTCGGCGTCAATACGGCATCCTGGAAGTCTTCAATCGTAGACTGTCCGTACTCGTTATACTCTTCCGGATCAGCATCGACGCGTGCAGGAATCGATCCTTTCAGCGGGTTAAACGTGTCCTGTGCTTCTACTGAACCAAGGAAACGCAGGAAGTCTTTCACCGTTTCCGGATTCTCGACACCGGACGGAAGTCCAAAGTTGTCTGTTACGACCATGAACATACCCTCTGTATCCGGCGTTGCCGCCCATCCGAAGTCCTCATTCGGCTCCAGCCCGAGATCTGTTGCAAAGTAACCGGCTGCCCAGTCGCCCATAATGTTCATGGCGGCGTCGCCTTCAGCTACCATTTGCGCAGCATCCTGCCAGTTCCGGGCTGCGTGATCGTCGTTAATATAATCGAGCATTCGATCAAATTCATCGATGACTTCCTCAAACTCCGGTGAATCAAATGCGAGATCCCCTGTCCAGAGATCGTTATAGCCCTCCGGTCCGAGCACGCCCAGCATCACCGTTTCCAGGAGGTGCAGCGATGTCCAGCTCTCCCGGTCGCCAAGTGCAAGCGGTGTTATTCCTGCTTCCTCAAGCTCATCTGCTACTTCATAAAACTCATCAAACGTCGTTGGCGCTTCCAGACCGTGCTCTTCAAAAATACCGGCATTGTAAAATACCACGTTGCTTCGATGAATGTTTACCGGTACAGAATAAATGTCATCGTCGGTAGTCACCATGTCGATTAAATCTTCCGGGAATTTGTCCATCCATTCTTCTTCTTCATAAATATCTGTAATAGGTTCCATTCTGCCTGCTTCAACCCAGCCGGTGTTAAGAGCAGCGCCGCCGTGAATCTGAAAGGTGCCCGGAGGATCATTTCCCTGCATACGGCTTGCAAGAACGGCCTGGGCGTTTGTACCGGCTCCGCCGGCGACAGCAGCATTTACGACTTCAACATCCGGGTTTTGTTCTTCAAACAGATCAATAATTGCGAGAAGTCCAGCTTCTTCACCTGCACCTGTCCACCAGCTGAAGATTTCCAGCTCTTCACCGTCTCCGGACGCTTCGTTGTTGGTAGCTTCATCTCCGTCATTTGCTTCGTTTGTTTCCTCTTCTGCATCAGCCGGATCTTCTGCATCCGGATCGATAGAGTTCATTTCCTCTCCGCCACAAGCTGCTGTAACCAAAAGCGAACCGAAAATAACGCTGAGCCATAGTGATTTTTTCACTGCTTCTTACCCCCTTAAAATAGTGCTGAATCGTGTATCCATATTCAGTTAATCATAGTTTTATCATTTGCAGGCTCAAAAAATTCTGACTATTTAAGCGAAAGACAGGTGATTATTTTACATGGTTGTAAGCGTTTACAAAAAAGCGGGCTCAACTAGCATTATTTTGTTGGAAGAAGGGATTATTTTATCGGAGAGGTCTGCTGAAGCCATTTTTTGATCTCAAACAAACCGGACGCCAGATTTCAGCGTCCGGTTGCTGCCGCGATTAGGCCCTTAGTCTGGATCCGTTTCAGTCACGAGCTGCTCCAGCTTTTTTTCCTGCCGGTATTCTCTTGGAGAGCTGCCGGTCTGCCGGCGGAATACTTTACTAAAGTAATTCGGATCGTGATACCCGACTGCAAAGCAGATTTCCTTAAGCGGCATTGCAGATACAGCCAGCAGTTCTTTTGCTTTCTCAATGCGAATGGCAGACAGGTGTTCAATAAACGTGGAGCCGGTCACCTCCTTAAAGCGTCTGCTTACATAGGCAGGGGAGAGGTGGACATAGCTGGATACCGACTCCAGCGTCACCTCTTCCATGTAATGGCGCTGCAGGTATTCGATTAAAACTGGAACAGTCTCGGACTCAAGCTCCTGCAGCTGCTGCGCACGCTCCCGAACCCAGCTCATCAGCACACGTTCCAAATAGTCAGCTGCTTCTTCAGGCTCCTCCGGCACAGGTCTACGGTCCCATGCGAATACAGGATCACCGCTTCGAGAGCAGACGACGAGCATTTCTTCCATCAGGTGCGGCGATGGAGCAGAAGCCGCCATCCGCAGTTCATTTGTAAAGTCGGTAATGAGTGTCTCTGCTTCTTTCAACTTACCGAGCCTGAACAAGTCGAAGAGCTTCGTTTCCGGAAGCAGGGCAGGTCGGTCCTGAACAGCTGGTATGGATGTAGTCAGAGCGTATTCCCGCTTTCCGGAAGACGCTTTCCGGCGAGCTTCCTTGATTAACGACGGAGCAGAATCCAAGTCTGTCTGCACGCTGCTCATGCCGGCGCGGACCGTCAGCTCAGCGGTTTCACATCGCCTGGAGATGCGGTCCCACAGCTCGCGGGCCGTACGGCGCGGATCGGTTCCGTCTTCTGTCGAATAGATTAAAATCGTCAGGAAAGGTGGTGACATGGGTCCATTCAGGGTCCGGGGGGTCGCAAACACCTCCTGCTGGACAAGCCCGTATACGCTGCGAATCGAGTCAGAGCGTATAACGAGGGAACAGACGGATGCTGCCCGTTCTCCAGTTACATCGTAGAGAGCTTCCTCAAAAGGCTTTTCCAGCCGGTCTTCTGCTGCAGAAGCTGTGAATTCAGTGGCAGCAAGCCGTTGCACCTGCTCCTGACGATCCCGGAGCTCCAGGTGATCCATGCGTCTTTTCCAGTCCTTCTCTCGTAAAGCAGTAACTTCAAGCAGCGTTTCATAAAGCTCGGACTCGTCGTACGGCTTCAGCAAATACTGGTGGACGCCGAGGGAGATTGCTTTTTTCGCGTACGAAAACGTATCAAAGGCAGACATAATAATGAAGCTGATATGAGGCTGCGTCTGACGAATCGCCTCAATGGTCTGCAGACCGTCCATGCCGGGCAGCCGGATATCCATTGAGACAATATCCGGATGAAGCTCTTCAGCCAGCTGCAGGGCCTGGCGTCCGGAAGAGGCTTCGCCGGCAATTTCAATGTGTGGAAACTGCTTTTCGATCATCTGTCGAAGCGCCTGGCGCTCCAGCAGCTCATCTTCCACCAGCAGCATGCGGTGCTTCATCGGTGATCACTCCTTTCGTCTCCAGAGGAAGGTGAAGCGTTATCGCTGTCCCTTTTCCTTCTTCAGATTGAATGACTACTAGATCAGGTTCATCAAACAAAAGCTGAAGGCGCTTCTGCACATTGACAAGACCAATTCCAGTTAAATGTCCATTCGGCGCGGTGCTGCCGCTGCCGGAATAAACGACTCGTTCTAACGCTTCCGCACTCATGCCGACTCCGGTATCCCGGACCGTGACAGCAGCCCCGCGCACGGTATCTTCTGCTGTAATATAAATGCTGCCGCCTTCCTCCAGCGGATCGAGTCCGTGAATAAAAGCATTTTCAATAAGCGGCTGCAGCGTCAGCACCGGCAGACGCAGATCAAGGTGGCTGGTACGAATATCGACCTCCACGGAAACACGCTCTCCAAACCGGGCCCGCTGGATATCTGCGTATTTCTGAATATGGTTTAGCTCCTCAGCAAGGGTGACCTTGGACTCGATCGGCTTTAAGTTGTAACGCAGCAGCTTTGAGATCGCAACAATCAGCTGGCTTGTCGCGCCAGCCCCCTCGACATATGCCATTTTAGCTGTCGTATTAAGCGTATTAAACAGAAAATGAGGGTTCATCTGATTTTGCAGAGATTTCAGCTCCATTTCTTTCAAAAGCCGCAGCGTCTGCGCCTGTTCAATTTCATTATCCTTTACGACCCGCTCCAGCCGCGCTCGTTCTCTCATTTCCCCAATCAGCTGCTGAAGATTATGCTTCATTTGATTGAATGTAGCGCTAAGGACACCAACTTCATCAGTTGTGACGGGCACATCCTCCACCGTAAAATTGCCGGCTGAAATTTCGCTGGACTGATGAATGAGCTTTCGAACAGGTCGTAAAATCCGCTTAGACATGATGTACGTAAAAATAATACTCGTAAGGAACAACAGCCCAGCTCCGTTTAGTGCCAGTGTCAGCTGGGATTCCCGCGCTTCAAGAGCTGCTGCGTGCATGTCGTGATAATCGCGCAGCTCGGCATTGATGAGCTGAAGCGTTGTATCATTCAGCCAGGAGGCTACCTTTTCTGCCTCATCCCGGTGAATCAGGTGCATGCCTGTTTCCTGGCTGCGCTGCGTAATAACCGCTGCGTTCATTTCATGATTAAAATAAGCCAGCATGTGATAGTAGTTTTTATATAACGAAACATCATGTTCTGCAGGCATAATTTCGGTGAACAGCGTCCGGGACTGTTCCAGTGCTTCCTGACTTTCACGAAGGGCATCAAGCTGCGGTTCTGACTGGAGCAGCAAATACTGCTCAAAGTGCCTGGCTGCCTCTGATGTATGCTGAGAGATTTCATTTAACACGAGAAAACGGTCCAATATGTCATCGTACTGCTCTGATGTCGTTTTCCCGCTCGAATACAAATACCACGAGATCGCGCCCATCGCACATAAAATCACCACGAAAAACACCATGAATTTCTGATGAATCCGCATGCTGTTCATCCCCTTCCCGAGCATATCGGAAGCGTTTTCAATCAGTATAGCCGATAAAAGATCGAATGCCCAGCTCCTTTGAAAAAACAACTTCCCGTCGAGACGGGAGTCTGATAAAATGCCTATATGAAAACCTTTTCATGACCACATACAAATGACAGGAGGATGGTGCTATGAGCTGGCAGCTGGTAAACAATGACCGCAATGAAGAGCAGCTTCTTGTGAATGAAAGTCTCTTCGCTCTCGGCAACGGATTTCTCGGAGTCCGGGGAAACTTCGAAGAAGGATATTCCGACGAAAAAAAGTCTGTCAGAGGTACGTATATAAATGCCTTTCATGATAGCACAGAGATTACGTACGGGGAGAAGCTGCACGCTTTTCCTGAGACCCAGCAGAAACTGCTGAATGTGATCGACAGTCAAACGATTCTGATGACGATCAATGGCAGACAGGTGCAAGCCGGAGAAGCTGTTACGATGGAGCGTACGCTTGATATGGAGCGCGGTTTATCAATCCGTGTTTTAAGCTGGCATGATGAAGAAGCGGGGAAAACGACCGTAACCTTCAAACGGCTCGTATCGTTTACGGTGAAGGAGCTGTTTGTTCAGCAGGTGGAAATTGAAACAGAACGGGAAGCTTCCGTTCACATTAGCATGGCCGTCAATGGAGACGTATCGAATTTTTCCGACCCGGACGACCCGCGTGTTGCGAGCGGGCACGCCAAACGGTTGACGATCGAACAGGTGGACGCAGGGGATATCCTGTCTGTAACGTGCCGCACGTATGAGAGCGCCCTTTCGGTTCACTGCTCATCGAAGTCAGCCATCAGCGTTCCAGCTGAAAGAACCGTTTCCAGCGGAGAGGGACGGGCGGAAGAAGCGTATTCGTATACGTCCTCGGGAAAAGCTGTCTTGACGAGATGGAGTATGTATACAGATACGTACCGTCACGGCGATCAGCTTGAACAAACAGCAGCCAGGCTTTTAAGCGAGTGCGGATCGTTTACCGAAGCAGAAGAGGCACAGCATGAATATTTGAAGGCGTTTTGGAAGGATACGCTGCTGGAGATTGAGGGGGATCCGGAGCTGCAGCAGGGCATCCGCTTTAATTTGTTTCATCTGCTTCAGTCGGCAGGACGGGACGCCGTCAGTAATATTTCTGCAAAAGGTCTGTCCGGAGAAGGATATGAAGGACATTATTTCTGGGATACCGAAATTTACATGTTCCCTTTCTTCTTAATGACACGGCCGGATACCGCGCGCCAGCTGTTAAAGTATCGATTTTCGCTTCTGAACGCAGCGAAGAAAAGAGCCAGGGAAGTCGGTCATACGAAGGGAGCTCTCTTTCCATGGCGGACGATCTCCGGAGGCGAGTGCTCGGCCTTTTTCCCGGCTGGTACGGCCCAGTATCATATTAGTGCCGACATTGCGTACAGCTTTATTCAGTACTACCTCGTTACCGGCGAAAAAGCATTTTTGAGAGAGTACTTGACCGAGCTGCTGACGGAGACAGCGAGACTGTGGATGGATACCGGTCATATGAAGGACGGCGTCTTTCGTATCGACGACGTGACGGGTCCGGACGAATATACGTGTATCGTGAACAACAACTTTTATACAAACGCGATGGCGCAGTATAACCTGAAATGGGCAGCTGCGTGCTGGGAGCTGCTTGAGGCGAAGGACGCTCAAGCCCTGAACCAAAAGCTGGAGCTGGAGAAGGGGGAGATTGCTGCATGGAAAGAAGCCGCAGAGCGGATGTATCTTCCTTATGACGAGAAGCTCGGGATCCATGCGCAGGACGATACGTTTTTACAGAAAAAAGTGTGGGATCTAGCGGCAACTCCGAAAGAAAAGTTCCCGCTGCTGCTTCACTACCACCCTCTGACGCTTTACCGTTATCAAGTCTGTAAACAGGCAGACACGGTCCTCGCCCATTTTCTGCTGGAGGATACAGCAGACGAAGCGACGATGAAGCATTCGTATGAATACTACGAGAAGGTAACGACGCATGATTCCTCCCTTTCCTATTGTGTGTTCAGCATGATGGCGGCGCGGCACGGAGACGTGGAAAAAGCGTACCGGTACTTTATCGAAACGGCCCGTCTCGATATCGATAACACGCATCAGAACACGAAGGATGGACTGCATCTCGCCAATATGGGGGGGACATGGCTTGCGCTCGTTTATGGTTTTGCCGGAATGCGTGTGAAAGAAAGCGGCCTTCTGTTCCGACCGGTCCTGCCAAAAGCATGGAAGTCGATGTCGTTTCGGATCCGCTGGAGAGAAGCGCTGCTCGAAGTCCAACTGGAAAAAGAACTGGTCCGCTATGAAGCGCTTGAAGGAAGTCTGACGTTTAAGCATCATGATGAGACGATCAGCCTGAAACTGGGAGATACAAAAGAGATACCGCTTCGCCTCAGCTAATCTGAACGATAAAAAGATCCGGCAGATGCCGGCTCTTTACAGAGTGTGGATAAAGTCATTTTAAGTGAATAACGTTGCACCTGCCTGCATCTGCGGACACTCGCTTTCCGGAGGGAACGGCCTCAGCTAACCGCTTCTTCCTTTCGTCCGCCGGATCTTCGCCTCGTTCTGATCCTCTCGGAGTCGAGTTTCCTCCGATTTAGCAGCTGGCTGTCCGGTTAAAACCCTGATGATGATTCACACGAGCTTGTTCCATATAAAGGGAACCTTTCGTTAGGCAGCGCTTCGATGTCGAATCGGGATGAACGTCAACGTATCCACCAAAAAAAGCCGCAGCGTCCAGCGATTGAGACGTTTTTCTCCATCAAACAAATCCATTTTCCCTTTGTGTCCGGCGTGCCCGTGGAATTAGCGCAGCCTGAAGATCCCGTGCCGTTCAGATCTGCGAACGGCATCCAAGCACGAGCGGAGCCGGACTGGGTCTTGAAGGCTTCTTGTAAGAAGCCTGAGTCCGAGTGAAGCCTCATCGCCGTTCGAACTTGAACGGCATGAAAAGCGCGAGCGGAGCCGGACTATGTCTTGAAGGCTTCTCATGAGAAGCCTGTGTCCGAGTGAAGCCGCGCCATCCTTCCCTTCATACGGGATCATCCTGAGAAATAGCTGAAGGCAAGCCCACGGCAGGCTCGGTAAACAGAGGGGAAAGTCAATCAATCGAATAAACATGTAAACAAATTGACTTTATCAACAGCCTGAAAAGAGCCGGCAGATGCCGGCTCTTTAATCGTTTCTATCGTTTAACGCTTGAGCGGAAGCAGGTCAAGCAGCTCGGGCAGCGATGTAATTTCATAGTCGGTTTCAATACCCTCCGGAAGCTGGTCATTGTCGCGATTCAGCCAGACGGACTTGATTCCGGCACGGTTGGCGCCCAGGATGTCAGTTTTCGGATTATCGCCGACCATCCACGTCTGCTCCGGCGAGGTGCCGGCTTTCTCAAGGGCATACTCGAACAGTGTCACGTCAGGCTTTCCTTTTCCAAAGTCGCCTGAAATAATAATGTGATCAAACAGCGGAGCGATTTCCGGTGTAATTTCGAGCTTCGTCTGCTGCAGCTGAGGCGACCCGTTAGTCAGGAGAACGAGAACAACTTGCTCCTGGAGCTGCTTGACGACATCAATCGCATCATCAAAGAGAACCGGTGAGCGTCGTCGTGCTGCAATGAAAGCATCGGCCAGCACCTCTGCTGCATCCAGCTCATGGATGTTTTGAGCAGCCAGTGCTTCTTTCCATACGCCGAGCTGGTAATCCCGGATAATCGCGGCCATTTTGTTGAAATTGGTCCCCTCATCTTCAAATTTTCCCCAAAGTCCTTCGAACGGGTTGATTCCAATCATTTGCGTAAACTCGTATGTATCATAGCTGGCATACAGCGATCTTGCTGCTTGTCGGGCGTCTGCCTCCAGCTGGGCAGCATCTGCCTGAAAGAGCTCCTGCGCTTTGCGGCATGTCTCATCAAACGCAAGCTGAATGCTTTTTTTGTCCCATAAGATTGTATCATCCAAATCAAAGAAAACGGCTTTTTTCATCATCAGATCTCCTTCTTGTTATGGTTTTACGGATGTACCTAGTTTAGCGGAGGAACGCTTATCTGTAAAATTAGAATTTATAAACTATTTAACCGGTGAGAGCAGGAGACCGCGAGTACAAAATCGAAATAGTGACAGTCATTCTATAACAGGAGGCTCGATAACTGATGGGAAAACGAATCGATGAGCAAGGATTGTTTACACAGCTGCTTCATGCAGGGCAGGTGCCAGATCCGGCTACGGGGTCGCGAGCCGTGCCGATTTATCAGACGACATCCTATTTATTTGAGGATTCGGAGCATGCGGAGCGGTTGTTTTCTCTGGCGGAGCCGGGTAATATTTACAGCCGGATTATGAACCCGACCGTGGATGCGTTTGAGAAGCGTATGGCCATCTTGGAAGACGGGGTAGGTGCGCTCGGTCTGTCCTCGGGCATGGCGGCAATTACGATGACGATTATGAACATCGCACACAGCGGCGACCACATTGTAGCGGCTTCTCACCTTTATGGAGGTACGTATAATTTATTTTCGATGACACTGCCGAAGTACGGCATTGATGTCACGTTTGTCGATATCACGAATCCGGATGAAGTAGCAGGAGCTATCCAGGAAAATACAAAAGCTGTTTTTGGTGAAACGATTGGAAATCCGGGACTGCACGTGCTTGATTTTCATACGATTTCTGATGTCGCACATGAACATGGCATTCCGCTTATCGTAGACAGCACGTTTGCGTCACCGGCAGTGTGCAGACCGCTTCAGCACGGGGCGGACATTGTGATTCATTCGGCTACAAAGTGGATAGGAGGTCACGGCACAACTATTGGCGGCGTAGTCGTCGACGGTGGCCGTTTTGAATGGAACAAAGATAAATTCCCTCACTTCCATGAACCCGATCCAAGCTACAATGGCCTTGTTTTCTCTGACCTTGGAGATATGGCGTTTATTTTGAAGCTTCGCGTTCAACTGCTTCGGGACATCGGCGCTTCGCTGAGTCCGCAGAATGCATTTTTGCTTCTGCAGGGGCTGGAGACACTTTCCTTGCGTATGCAGCGTCATCAGGCGAACGCCCTTGCTGTTGCAAAAAGACTGGAGTCACATCCGGCAGTTAACTGGGTGAAGTATCCTGGTTTGGAGGGACATCCGGCACACGACTTAGCTGAAACATATTTAGACGGCGGCTATGGAGGTATTGTGAACTTCGGCATAGACGGCGGCGTGGAAGCCGGAAGGGAGCTTATTCGGCACGTGTCGCTGTGGTCGCATGTAGCCAACGTTGGGGATGCAAAGAGTCTGATTATTCATCCCGCCTCGACTACGCATTTGCAGCTGAGTGAAGCGGACCAGCAGCGGTCCGGCGTCACACCTGACATGGTCAGGCTTTCGGTCGGTCTCGAGAATGTTGAAGATTTGTTTGCTGACCTTGATTATGCACTTGCGCAGGCTACAGGGCAGGAAGGACCGGAGATCGAAGAAGATCTTTATGGTGAAGCCGTGCGGGCTGCGGTCGCGTATACCGCAGAAGGACCGCGCCGTAAACATCTAGTCAGCCTTTCATCTGCTTTACAGTCTACGAAAAAATGGGAGCGGATCGGCTACCGGGTGAGCCGCGCAGTGGATGAAGCATCCTTGAAAGAGCTTGAAGGGCAGGAAATCGATTATGTGCATGCTCCTGAAAACAGTCAGGAGCTGCTGGAAAAAGCAATCCGCATCGTGAAGCCTAAAGGAGTTATCCACGAAGGACAGTCTACGCTGAACACGCAGCTGCCGCCGGAAATGCTTTCCTTTCTCGACAGGAAATAGCAGAACCCCCCTCTCTCCTGTATAATCGGGCGGGAGGGGGTCTTTTATGTTGAAATGGATCACTTTTAGTGTCGCCTTATGCGGAGCAGCGGCTGCCGTCATGCTTATTGCAGCAGCTGAGAGGGAGGAAGCGGACGAACAACCTGTCCCGGAGGAGCTGCAGCTTGCTGCGGAAGAAGGAGCAAGCGGACTGGGTCACGAGGAAGCGGTGATGCTGGAAGCGACAGAATCCACGCTGCCGGATCATATTCCGTCTTTTACATACATCGAAACGCCTGTTTTACGGGCATCACTCAGTGGAATGCGGGAGCATGACCAGTTTCCGTATGAGGAGCAGTATAGTGAGGAAACCGCCGTTATCATCCGCTTTCCTGATAATGAAGCGTTCATTTATGACGTTTATTTAGACCGTGGAGAGGGGGAGGAAGCGTTGAAGGCTGAAAGCAGTTCGGGCGGCGCTGTCATGCGAGTGGTTCTTCCGGACGGAATTCCGGAAGGGGCTGTCCTGATCGTTCGCGATCCTCTCGACAGAGAAAACCCTCCGCAGGCTGTGTTTCATCTTCCCGCGGAGGATGGATAATAGCTATTCCGGTTCCCCCTCCATAAAAGAGGGATTCGACTCGGCGATGCGTTCAAAAACGCGCTGTTCAATTTCGAAATAGAGCTGATTCCATTCTGATGTCTCTTCCGGAGTTACGCCGGCATCATCAGCTGCCTCATCCTGAATTTGTGACCATATGTAAGGCCGTGCATACTGAAATTCAAGCTGCTGGGAAGCGGCGGTGCTGCTGACTGCTTCAAGCTCTTCTACAAGGATGCGGACATCTGCTTCTTCGACGGGCGAGGATTCCTGTTCGCCCTCTACATAGTCAAGAAAATCCTGTTCATTAAACGTGAATCCGTATTCTTCGGCTGCATAGTCGTGCCAGCCTTCCAGCTCGAGTGCCAGAAGTTCGGAATTGGACTGAATAGCATCCTGCTCAATGACGCTGTCTTCTGCCTGCTGCTGATAAATCGTATACAAATAGGCGTGGCTTTCAAACGCATCGTAGCTGAATGATTCATAGTCGGACGGGGTATACTCATCGAGCGCGTCCTCTGCTCTGGAGCGGTATTCTTCTTCCTCTTCTTCATCAAGTGATGCAGTACCGTTTTCTTCGGTGCTTTCCACGCTGATGGAGCCGCCTTCCGTTCCTGCTCCCTCGTCGGGACTGCTGTTTTCCTCCTGCACGGCCGTTTCAGAACCGGCACCGTTGGACACTTGATCGGACTGAATCACCTGCTGATCGCTGTCCATCATAAATAAAACAGTCGAGAGAACGAGGAGAATCACCGCTCCCGCACCTAATATAAATAATTTTTGTTTTTGCATGTACTCACCTCATCAGGGAAACTAAAAACCTTTACCAGTATACCATGTCCGTCGATTAAAGGGAGTGACTGACATAAAGTTGTCATGAGAACAGCTTCGATTCCAGTAAGTGAAACGATGGATCATGCTGTCATTGAAGGGGATATCTGACTGGATATCAGGACCATCTTTACCTTCTATACCCGTACAGTCGTCTGAAAAAAGCATAAATTCCATATAATGCGCTTTCAAGATTCGCAAAATTCGGTATGATAGATAGTGTTCCAAAGTGACAGTAAAGGAGATGACGCGTTTGACACAAGTAAAACAGCTATGGGAAAAAGCATGGTACAGCCATGACCGCATCAAAGAACTGCTTTTGTTCCAAGCCCGTATAGGTGGGGACGGACCGAAAAGTGATGAACCAGGCCGAATGGCCAAGGCATCAGGAAAAATGACAGGAACGTACCGCGAACCTTCTCCGGACGGCCGGGATTTCACACCGAAACAAAAGGTCGGACTGATATTGGGACCGCTTCTTTTTTTCATTATTTATTTTCTGTTCCAGCCGGAGGGACTTGCGCCTGAAGCTCGGGGGGTCCTCGCAGCAACGGTCTGGATTGCCACCTGGTGGATCACCGAAGCGATTCCAATCCCGGTTACATCCCTGCTGCCGATCATTTTGTTTCCGCTTGTAACGGATATCGGCGTCGGTGATGTGACACCGAACTACGGGGACGATATCGTCTTTCTCTTCCTTGGCGGGTTCATCATCGCCCTCGCTCTGGAACGCTGGAACCTGCATAAACGAATTGCGCTCGGCATCATTTACGGTGTCGGTACGAGTACGAGCCGGATTTTGTTAGGCTTTATGGCTGCCACAGGCTTTCTGTCCATGTGGATATCGAATACGGCTACGGCTATGATGATGGTGCCGATTGGAACCGCCATTATTTATCAGCTTTCCTCGCTGGTGGATGATGATACAGTTAAAAATGCGGAACAGCAGCGTGATAAATTTGCCAAGAGCCTGATGATCGCAATCGCCTTTTCTGCTTCCATAGGCGGACTCGGTACAATTATCGGAACTCCGCCAAACACGATTCTAGCTGGACAGCTGAGAGAGATATTTGATTTTGATCTTTCCTTCGCGCTTTGGATGATGTTCGGCGTCCCGCTTGCGGTTGTCCTGATTATCATCGCCTGGGTTTACTTAATTAAATTTGCCTTCCCGATGGAAATGAAGCAGATTCCGGGCGGGCGTGAAGTTATTCAAAAAGAACGGCAGGCACTCGGGCCTATGAGCGGAGATGAAAAGCTTGTCGCCCTCGTGTTCTCACTGACAGCACTTGCCTGGATTCTGCGGGTTTACGTACTTCAGGAATATGTCAGTGAAAGCATTAACGATACGATGATTGCGATCACTGGTGCAGCGGTTCTCTTCCTGATTCCTTCAGTACGCTATCAGGGAGCCAAGCTGATGAACTGGAAAACAGCTAAAAATGTGCCATGGGGCATTTTGATTCTCTTCGGGGGCGGTCTCGCTATCGCCGGAGCGTTTGGAGACAGCGGACTGGATGTCTGGATTGGTGAGCAGCTCTCTGTTCTCGTCGGCGTTCAATTCTTTATTATCATTATGAGTGTCACGCTGCTCGTGACGTTCCTTACAGAGATCACGTCCAACACAGCATCCGCGACGATGCTCATGCCGATCATGGCTTCGCTCGCTTATGCCATTGACGTGCATCCGCTTGCGATGATGGTTCCTGCAGCCGTCGCTGCCTCCTGTGCCTTTATGCTGCCGGTAGCGACTCCGCCGAACGCGGTCGTCTTTGGATCGGGTTATCTGAAAATGATTGACATGATCAAAGCCGGATTCTGGATGAACCTCATCTCTGTGCTTATGATTACGTTGTTTATTGTTCTGCTGCTTCCAATCGTATTTGGTATCGACTTAACCTCATTTCCACAGTAGCTTATCAAAGGCGTGCTTCTGAATTGTACGACAAATGATCACAACAACGGACAGCACGTCACTGAAAGACCGGCAGGGATTATTCCTGTGCCGGTCTTTTTATTTGCCCGCAATGGATTACTCCTGGTTTAAGGAGACTGCTGCTGCGGTTTTTTAGAGAAGCGCACAGCTGAATGAGTACACAGACTGCTCCTGTGAAGTCTGCAACTCCTCCGTCCGTCTGCTCGTTTTTATTCGGTTAATATCGAATACAGCCGGCTTACGAAAAAGGCCTTCCGGGAATAGGAGCGTATACGGGAGGCCCGACGCAGCAGTTGGTTGCGCCAGTTTCCAATATGTGTGATAGTGAAGAGCAGATAGAACGAAAGGGGAGGAACGGGATGGATGTTACCGTTGTGCTGGCGTGGACATTGAACACGGTTATTTTAATGAACATTCTGCTTGCCTGCTTTGTCATCTTCGTGGAACGCCGTGATGCGGGATCGACGTGGGCCTGGGTGCTTGTCCTGTTCTTTCTGCCTATTCTTGGGTTTATCATTTACCTGTTTCTTGGCCGGCAGCTGAAAAGTGATAATTTTTACAACCTCAGTGTCGATGAGCAGACCTATTATGCGCATCAAATTCAGGGCCAGCTGGAGCGGCTTGAGAAGGACGAAATGGAAATGCCGCCAGCCGTTCGACATAAATACCGTCAGCTGATGGAGATGAATCTGCGAGCGCCGAAATCGCTCATCGGGCTGACGAACAGCTTAATGATTCTTCATGACGGCCATCAAAAATTTGACCAGCTGATCGCAGATATCGAGCATGCGCAGTCTGAAATTAATATACAATACTACATTATTCAGCGGGACGCCCTCGGGCGGAGGCTGCTTGACCGGCTGGAAGAACGGGCTGCAGCTGGTGTGAAGGTGCGCCTGCTTTATGACGGCGTCGGATCGAGAAGCCTAAAAGAGAAGGATTTCAACGTGCTTTTGGAGCACGGCGGAGAGGTGCGAATCTTTTTTCCTGCGATCTTCGGTCCCGTTAATCTGCGGATGAATAACCGGAACCACCGGAAAGTCTGTATTATAGATGGTAAAATCGGCTACATCGGCGGATTTAACGTCGGTAACGAATACCTGGGCATCGACAAAAAGTTCGGCTACTGGCGTGACACGCACCTTCGCATGGAAGGGGACGCTGTCTCCTTGATTCAGGATCGTTTTATTCTGGACTGGACGTATGCAGGGGATAAGAAGCATCGGGAAGATGAATCGTTTGCGTTTGCTTCTCACAAAGTCCGTTCCATGAAGCCTGTGCAAATTGTGACGAGCGGGCCCAATTCAAAAACAGAGCATTTAAAAAACATGATGATTAAAATGATCATGAGCGCGGAACACGATATTTATATTCAGACCCCGTATTTTATTCCGGATAAAAGCTTTATGGATGCCTGTAAAATGGCTGTGACGTCCGGGGTAAGGATGCACATTATGATCCCAGGCGTCCCGGATCACCCATTTGTGTTTTGGGCCTCAAGGCTGTTTCTTGGAGAGCTTCTTCAATATGAGGGGGTTCATGTTTACTTATATGAAGAAGGATTTCTGCATGCGAAAATGATGACGGTGGACAGTGAAATTGCCACTGTCGGAACAACCAATCTGGATGCGCGAAGCTTTCGACTTAATTTCGAAATCAATGCACTCGTGTTCGACAGCCATACAGCGATGACGCTGGAGGAATTATTTGAATCGGATAAACAGCGATGCCGCATGCTAACCAAAAAAGAGTACGACCGGCGCAGTGCCGGCGTGAAAATAAAAGAGGGTATTTCGGGATTATTGAGTCCAATATTGTAGCCATGAGAGGAGGGGACAGCGATGCAGATTTACACAGCAGGAGTTCTCCTTGCAGGCGGGCGGTCAAGCCGGATGGGCGGAAATAAAGCGCTGCTCCGTATTAATGGCTTGTCTGCAGCTGCACATACACTGCGTTCGCTCCGTGTGACAGATGAACAGCTCTGTATTGCTAATGAAGCCGCATTAAAGCAGGAGCTGGACATTCCCGTCTTTGCAGATAAACGACCTTTTGAAGGCCCTCTGGCGGGTTTGGAAACGGCAATGGAGCAAACGCAGGCCGTCTGGTGTATCGCTGCGGCATGTGATATGCCGCTCATCAGCGAAGACATCGTGAAGCTGCTGGTGCAGCGAGCAGCGAAGACAAATGCGGATGCGGTTGTTCCGGAAGCGGATGGAAGAAGACAGCCTCTGCTTGCAGCTTACCGCTGTTCGCTGCTTCCACTGGTGACAGCATGCCTGGATGAAGAGAAACGGTCCATGGGAGCGCTGCTTGACAGCATAAAAGTTGACACTGTATCTGAGGCCGATATGATGGAAGCAGGCATAAAAAAGGAAACGATCACCCAGTCCTTTTTTAACATGAACAGGCCGGATGAATACAAATGGATTCGCAGACGGGCAGAGGCTGAAGGAGATGTCACAGATGAGTGAACATGTGTTTAAAGATTTCTACCGAAATACGGTCACCTATTCTACAGAAAACGCGCCGTTTTCAGGCGATCCAAGACATGTCTGGGTCGTATGCCGTTATCGTGACAGCTGGCTGCTGACAAGGCATCCATCCAGAGGAATCGAGTTCCCGGGCGGAAAAGTGGAGCCTGGAGAATCGGCTGACGAGGCGGCTGTGAGAGAAGTATATGAAGAGACAGGCGGACACGTTTCCACGCTTCATTATGTTGGGCAATACATGGTTGAAGGCAGAGCAGAAACGGTCATTAAGAACGTGTATTTTGCAGAAGTGGATCGACTTGAGAAAAAAGAAAGCTACTTTGAAACCGAAGGACCGCTGCTGCTGGAACGCCTTCCGCACCAGCCAAAGAAAAAAAAGAACTACAGCTTCATAATGAAAGATGAGGTGCTTCCCCTCAGTATGAAAGAAATTGAGGCGCGCTTTCTGAACGCAGCTTCCAGCTGACAGGAACACACATAAGAAGCCCGGACCGCCTGTTTGCAGCGGCCCGGGCTTCTTTGCACTATACGACTGGTCCTCCGCGGAGAATGTCAGCTGTTGTAGATGAGAATCGAGTGAAATTTGCTTTGAACTTTGCAGCAAGATCCAGCGCAGCCTGTTCATATTCGTCCAGGCTGTCCCAAACAAGTCTCGGCTGAAGCACTTCAGATGGAACCCCCGGACAGCTGGCCGGCACATCAAGCCCAAAAACAGGATCTGTAATGACAGCCGTACGGGCAAGGTCACCTTTGACAGCTGCATTCACCATAGCACGGGTAAACTTCAAATCCATCCGCCGGCCAGTGCCGCAAGGACCGCCCGTCCATCCCGTATTCACAAGGTAGACGTCCGTACGATGCTTCTTCATACGGTCGCCGAGCATTTCCGCATATGAGGCAGCCTCGCGGGGCAGGAATGGGGCACCGAAGCATGGCGAGAAAACAGGCTGCGGTACGGTGACGCCTCTTTCAGTGCCTGCCAGCTTGCTTGTGTAGCCGGACAAGAAATGATACATCGCCTGCTGAGGTGTCAGACGGCTGATTGGAGGCAGAACACCGGTTGCGTCGGCTGTAAGAAACAAAATCACATCAGGATGACCGCCGGTGCTTGGTAGCTTAGCAGACGGAACAGCTGTCAGCGGATAGGCTGCCCGCGTGTTTTCCGTCAGGGAGCCGTCGTGGAAATCCGGAGAACGATCCTCCTGCAGAACAACGTTTTCCAGTACCGATCCGAACGTAACGGCGTGATAAATCTCAGGCTCTTTCTCACGTTCCAGTCCGATACACTTTGCATAGCACCCGCCCTCAATATTGAAAATACCAGAGTCTGACCAACCGTGTTCATCATCTCCGATCAGAAGCCGGTCCGGGGCGGCAGAGAGCGTCGTTTTTCCAGTACCGGAAAGCCCGAAAAACAAGGCGGTACGGTCCTCATGATCGGCGTTGGCCGAGCAGTGCATCGGCAGCACGTTCAGTTCCGGCAGCAAATAATTCATAACAGAAAAGATCGACTTTTTCATCTCCCCTGCGTACGCGGTTCCGCCTATCAAAATCTTTCTGCGGCTGAATGAAATCATGACGAATACTTCTGACTCCGTGCCGTCTACATGGGGGTCGGCCTGAAACCCTGGGGCGGATAGGATAGTGAATGGCTCCATGGAAGCTTCGCCCTCTATTTCTTCCGGACGAAGGAACAGCTGCATGGCAAACAACTGATGCCAGGCAAGCTCATTGACGACCGTAATCGGGAGTCTGGCATTCTCATCAGCACCTGCAGCAGCTTCACGGACATAAAGCTCCGGCAGCTCGGCTAAATAAGCAAGCACCTTCTGCTCCAGCTTTTCAAAAATCTCCGGCGTTACCGGACGATTAATATCGTTCCAGTCCACATCTGTTGACGCTGCTTCCTTTACAATAAACCGATCTTTAGGAGACCGTCCCGTAAATTCACCTGTTAAGGCTCGAAATGCACCCGAGCTTGAGAGCATCCCCTCTTCTTTTCTAATGGCAGTTTCCACCAGCGCCGATACACTAAGCTGTTTTCGTACATTTTTTTGCTTCAAAACGGAAGCAAGCCGGAGATCATCGTAAATCATGCTCATCAATCATCCGCCCCCTCATCTATTAGTATGTCATATATTTTATTTATAACATACTAATTAAGGAAATCAATGGATTTGGAGAGATTTTTACAATCAAATTTGTTTACGTGTACGTACATACCTTTACAGCTGAAGTGGACAGCTTCGAACATAATGGTGACTCCTGATAGCCGGCAGTTGACATTGGGACCGATGTTGGGTATCATTCTCAAAAGCGGATACTCTTATCCCGAGCTGGCGGAGGGACAGGCCCTGCGAAGCCCGGCAACCATCACTTGAGTAAAAAAGGTGAACGGTGCCAACCTGCAGAACACATGAATCGTGTTCTGACCGATAAGAGGTGAAAGGAAACGAGACAGCCTTCTCCTCAACGGAGAAGGTTTTTTGTTTATGTAACCGGACAGCCCTCATCTGTGGGATTGATGGCTGGGAAAATGAGTGCCGTAATATTGTTCGAGGAGGATTCCTACCATGGCAGGAAAAACACGTTTGTTTACATCAGAATCAGTAACGGAAGGTCACCCGGATAAAATCTGTGATCAAATCTCAGACTCTATTCTGGATGAAATTATGACGCACGACCCGAACGCTCGGGTTGCCTGTGAAACTTCTGTTAATACCGGTTTAGTACTCGTTGCAGGTGAAATTACAACGTCTACCTATGTGGACATTCCGCGAGTTGTGCGGGAAACACTGAAGGATATCGGCTATGTACGCGCAAAATACGGCTTTGATTATGAAACATGTGCGGTATTGACGTCCATTGACGAACAGTCAGCTGATATTGCAGCCGGAGTTGACCAGGCACTGGAAGCACGTGAAGGTCAAATGACAGATGAAGAAATTGAATCGATTGGTGCAGGGGACCAAGGGCTGATGTTCGGCTATGCAGATAATCAGACGCCGGAGCTGATGCCGCTGCCGATCTCCCTTTCTCACAAGCTCGCTCGACGCTTGACAGAGGTGCGAAAAGAACAGATTGTCGACTATCTGCGACCGGATGGGAAAGTACAGGTTACAGTGGAATACGATGAGAATCAGCAGCCTTTACGGGTAGATACGATCGTCATCTCCGCACAGCATCACCCTGAAATAACGCTGGAGCAGATCAAACAGGATCTGACAGAGCACGTCATCAAACCGGTCGTCTCAGCTGATCTGCTTGATGAAGAAACGAAATACTTCATCAATCCGACAGGACGCTTCGTGATTGGTGGGCCTCAGGGAGATGCAGGCCTGACAGGACGTAAAATCATCGTTGATACGTACGGCGGCTATGCGAGACACGGCGGGGGTGCGTTCTCCGGAAAAGACGCAACGAAGGTTGACCGGTCAGCGGCTTATGCCGCACGCTATGTGGCGAAAAACATCGTCGCTTCCGGACTTGCCGATAAGTGTGAAGTGCAGCTGGCCTATGCGATCGGCGTAGCGCAGCCGGTTTCCATCGCTATCGATACGTTTGATTCCGGAAAAGTATCCGAAGACGTACTTGTCCAGGTCGTGCGGAACAACTTTGACCTCCGTCCGGCCGGCATTATTAAAATGCTGGATCTGCGCCGTCCAATTTACAAGCAAACTGCTGCCTATGGCCACTTTGGACGTACAGACATTGAACTGCCGTGGGAAAAAACGGATAAAGCAGAAACGCTGGAAGCAGAAGCGATGCAGCTCATCGGAAAATAATGAGCCGCAGAATAAAGGAATCAACGCTGCACCGATATGACGTCGGTGCAGCTTTTTTCTAATGGTGTATGAATTAAACCGCAACAATTTCGCTTGCTTATTGTGAAGACGCGAAAAGAAAAACAATCATAGATTTTCACATAAACTGCCCGTTTTAACGTACCATAAAAAAGGAAATGCGAGGGTTACAAGATACTTTGCAGGCTTACAACCGCTTGGAGCCTGCGGGTTTTCTTAGATGTAATTAGGAGGAATCAATCATGAGGATTGAAGCTGACAAGCGGACAAGAGAATGGCTGCAAAAGCAGGGAGGGACGTGCACGGTAGAAGTTTTTCCGTTTCCGGGAGAGTTCAAAAACAAGCGAATTTTCGTTGATTTTCACTGTATTCCTCAGGAGCCGTCAAAGGAAGATCATTATGCTAAATATGAGGTAGAAGGATGCACCATTTATATTCATCAGGATTTACAGCCAAAACGTGATACGATTAAACTTCATCTATCCGGAAACACAGCGTTTCAGCACTTGGAAGTGAAGGGCTTGAAACGGCTGATGACCGAGAAAACCACCACCGCCTGAAGGAGAGAGCCAGTCATGGAAATCAAATAGAGAGCTGCCGGCCTAATCAATCAGGAAACCGGCAGCTTTTTTGCGTGCGGAAACGGCTTTACGACTGCCGCTTTCGTTTTTCTGAAATTTGTTCGGCACCGAGTCCATAGTTGTCCATGTCGATCTCCTCGATGATCACCACTGTCGAAGCAGGGTTTTTCTGCAGCTTCTCTTCTAGAAGTCCGGTTACCCCCTCGATTAAATCTGCTTTTTGTTCCTTCGTTAACCCGCCGTGTTCCTTCGTTACCTTAATGTTTACATATGGCATCGTTCAATCTCCTCTCTGACTATTTCCCGGGAAATGATGGTAGCGGCTTTCCTGCATCGCTTTGTACGTGCGTCCTTTTTCCACATAACTTTCCCTAATCCGCTTCATTTCTGCCTGATCCTCTTCTGTCAAATCACGGACGACACGTGCAGGTCTTCCAAGTGCAAGCTTACCAGGGGGAATTTCAGTGCCTGGAGTTACGAGACTGCCGGCGCCGATAAAAGCCCCTTCGCGGATGACTGCTCCATCGAGAACGGTGCTTCCCATCCCAATCAGAGCGTTTTTTTCAATTATGCAAGAGTGCAGCATACATTGGTGGCCGACGGTGACGCCTTCATGAATATGCAGCGGCAGCCCTGGACTTTGATGAAGCAGGCTTTGATCCTGGATATTGACGTTTCGTTCGATGATCGTCGGAGCGACATCGCCCCTGATCACTGTATGATACCAAATGCTTGCACCATCATGAATCTTCACATCGCCAGTAATGACTGCGTTTTCGGCAATATAGGCGCCGGCATGAACGTCTGGTGTTTTTCCTTCATACGGATAATGTATCACGGCTTCCTCTCCTTCCATCATTTTCTTTATCGTACCTTACTTACAGCCGGGATGCACAGCTTCTTTGTTGACGCGGAAGTCAGAAAAAGCGAAGATGAAGAAAATACCAACTGCGGCAGCGACCGTATCAAGGAGTGACAGCAGGAATGTGGACATGGGAAACGGATCAGAATGCGGAAGGAACGGTAGTGATTGTACACGGAGCGGGGGAATATCATCGTCGCTATGATTGGCTGATCCGCCGCTTTAATGATATTGGATTCGATGTGATCATGGGGGATCTTCCCGGACAGGGCACGACACCCGGTCCTCGCGGCCATATTGACAGCTTTCAGGAATATGTGGATACCGTGACAGCATGGATAAAAGAGGCAAAAAGGCGCGAAGGACCGCTGCTTTTATTCGGACACAGTATGGGCGGGCTGATTGCGTCAACTGTTGTGCGTAAACAGTCAGTACCGCGTCCGGACATGCTGCTGTTATCGTCGCCGTGCTTCGGACTCGTGCAGCATCCATCGGTATGGAAGAAAGGAGCGGCGGCTTTGTTGAATCTTACAGCGCCGAAAACAATGTTCCCAAACGGATTGGAACCGGGATCCGGCACGCGCGAAGAAGGAATGCGGTCGAGAGATGAGGGAGATGAACTGCTCGTCAAAAAAGTCAGCGCCCGATGGTATCGGGAACTGCTGAAGGCGATGGAAGAGGCGCACCGGACGACAGGCGTCATGCCGCAGATTCCCGTTTACACCGCTCAAGGCGGAGCAGACCGGATCGTCGACAGGCTGGCAGTAAAGCGCTGGTTTGACAATCTCGATGTATCGGAAAAGCATTGGCGGGAGTGGCCTTCTCTGTATCATGAAGTCATGAATGAGCCGGAGCGGGAGGACGTCTTTGCACATATGGCTGGCTTTATTAAAACGACGCTCAGCCTTTCCGCTGGCGCCGCTTCTCGATCGCGCAAATGAATGGCGGATCGTTTGCCTGATTGATAAATCCGTATTGCAACACTTGATAAGCATGCTGAGGGAGAGACTGCAGAAATGGAAGCAGCTCTCCCTTTTCTGCTTTGCCTTCCTGATGGCCGTGATAGATAACCAGAATGATCCTGCCTCCCGGAAGCAGCTTTTCTAAGAAGAATGAAACAGCCGTAATCGTTGTCTCTGCGGTAGTGGTAACGTCCTTAGGGCCTCCGGGAAGGTAGCCCAGGTTAAACATCACGGCATGTATGCCTTCTTCCCTTACATAGCGAGCCGCATGTTCATGACCATCGTGAATCAATTCTGCCTGAAGCTGTTCCAGCTCCAGCTTATTACGGCAGCTGTCGAGCGCCTGTTTCTGAACATCGAAGCTGTAGACGGTACCCTTCGGCGCGAGTCTGGCGAGAAAGACCGTATCGTGGCCGTTGCCTGTGGTGGCATCAACCGCAATGCCATCTTCAGGAAGGACTTCTGCGGCCAATGTTTTAGCATACTGCAGCACGTTTTCCATTCCTTATGACCTCCCTTCCTGCAAAGGTTTTGCATAGATGCCCTGCCACGTCTGACGGGTGCGAAGCTCTGCATCAATTCCATTTAATGCTGCCCATTTATGCGAACTCCACATCGGGCCGATAAGCAGCTCGGCCGGTCCGTCCCCTGTGAGGCGGTGAATGGAAATAGAACTGCGGATCCGCTCCAGCTGATCACAGACAATTTGAATGTATGCTTCCTGCCCAAGCAGCTGGACCTCGCCCTGTTCAAATTGTTTGACCATTGGCGTTTTTTTCAGCAGGTGGAGCAGGTGAATTTTCATCCCCTGTATGTCCAAGGCGGAGACCGCTTCTGCAGAGCGCACCATCATCTCATGTGTTTCGCCGGGAAGACCGTTAATCAAATGAACACAGACGCGGATCCCGTGCTTACGGAGCTTTCGCACTCCTTCCTGAAAACAGGCAAAGTCATGTGCTCGGTTGATGCGCTCGCCGGTTTCGTCGAACGCACTTTGCAGCCCGAGCTCGACCCACAAATAGGTACGCTCGTTCAGTTCGGCCAGATACTCGACTACATCGTCTGGAAGACAGTCAGGGCGGGTCGCGATGGAGAGTGCTTTTGTTTCGGGAAGCTTGAGCAGGGCCTCGTATTTTTCCTTTAATTCATCCAGCGGTGCGTGCGTATTCGTAAAGGCTTGAAAGTAAGCCATACAGGCGCCACCGCTCCACTTTCGCTCCATGACAGACTTGCGGTCGTAAAATTGGTCGACGAGATCATCTCCGCGCTTTCCGGCAAAATCACCGGAGCCGCGCTGGCTGCAGAACGTACAGCCTCCATAGGCTACGGTGCCATCACGATTCGGACAGTCGAAACCGCCGTCCAGCGTGATTTTCATCACCTTGCGGCCGAAGTGTTCCTGAAGCTGCCTGTTCCACGGGTAATACCGTTTCTCACCAAAATGAGCTGGAACAGAGGAACTTACTGGATGCTGGCCAGCTTGCGGCATACGGTTTCCACCTCTTCTCTTGAAACATCACTGTTCGTCGTAAAGCGGAGTGCCTCCGGCTTATACTGAATGATGCGGATTCCTTCCTGATCCAGCAGCTGAACCCATTCCTCCGCGCTGTATTTGGAGGTGTCGGTATCTGCAACTACAATATTCGTCTGTACATTGTGACGGATGGTCAAATCGGTAGACGACTGAATCGCTTCTGCCAAAAGACGGGCGTGCTCATGGTCGTGCTTTAAGAGCGCCCGGTGCTCCTTCAGAGCATGTAGAGCTGGTGCTGCAATCACACCCGCCTGACGCATTCCGCCGCCGAGCATCTTCCGCTTCTTGCGCGCAGTCCTAATAAAGGATGTACTGCCGGCGAGCATGGAACCGACAGGAGCTCCAAGTCCTTTGGACAGACAAAACTGAACGCTGTCCGTAAACGAAGCAATGTGGGCGGCACTCATTCCAGAGGCTTCTGCTGCGTTAAACAGCCTGGCTCCGTCCATATGGACCGGAATACCAGCCTGATCGGCGATTGCCCGGACTTCCTGCAGATACGCTTCTGGCAAATACGTTCCCCCTCCGCGGTTATGGGTGTTCTCCAGCCAGATCAGACCGGTTTCCGGGTAATGAATATCATCAGAGCGGACCGACTTTTTCAGCACATCCAAGGCAATTTGACCGCCTTGATGAGGGAGCGTGCGGGATTGAGCACCGGCGAACGCAGAGATCGCTGCCCCTTCATAAATAAATACGTGCGCCTCGTCATCCATCAGCACCTCCTGGCCGGGCACCGTGTGGGTCAGCAGAGCGGCCTGGTTCCCCTGTGTGCCGCTCGTTGTAAATAAGGCTGCTTCTTTTCCGAGAAGCTTAGCTGCATAAGATTCCAGTTCATTAACAGTAGGATCTTCTTCATATACGTCATCTCCGACAGCTGCATAGGCCATCAGCTGCCGCATTGTATCGGTTGGTTTTGTAACAGTGTCACTGCGGAGATCGATCATCATTAGTCCGTCACGCCTTTCATCAATGTCTGCCGTAATCTTATCACGGGAAGACGGGATGGAAAAGGTTGCCCGAAGCAGTGGAATAAGCTACCATTTATTTTGGGTGTCTAACGAATAAATAAGAGTGCGGGAGGTGACACGGTGCCAAAAGCAATCTGGATTCTGGTAATCGGCATGGCGATTAACATCACCGGGGCATCTTTTATTTGGCCGCTAAATACGATTTATATGTCTCAGGAGCTCGGGCAATCGCTGACGGTAGCTGGATCTGTGCTGACACTGAATGCGATGGCTGGCGTCACAGGAAATTTGATTGGGGGACGTCTCTTCGATCTGATTGGCGGATTTCGAACGATCATCGCCGGTGTACTGATTGCCATGACCGCTGCATTTGGTCTGGCCGTGCTGCACACGTCTCTTACGGCTTACATCATCTGTCTTGTCTTTCTCGGATTTGGCGGGGGAATGATGATACCGTGTATGTATGCCTTAGCAGGATCGGTTTGGCCGGAAGGAGGCAGAAGGCCATTTAATGCGATGTACGTGTCACAAAATGTCGGAGTTGCTCTAGGTTCTGCGCTTGGAGGACTGCTGGCAAGCTTCCGGTTCGACTTTGTGTTTTTTGGAAACGGCGTTTTGTACGTTATTTTTCTTATGCTGGCGATCATCTACATAAGGCAGCTGCAGGGAGGCGGACAGGCAGCCTCTGCGTCCAACGTATTTGAACAGGCTGAAAAACTGGAGCACAAGCGGAGGTTCCGTGCGCTTGCTCTTTTATGTGCCGGCTTTCTTATTTGCTGGATTGCCTACGCGCAGTGGGCGTCTACCATCGCTGCTTACACGCAGGACATTGGCATCGCGCTTCCTTATTACAGCCTGCTGTGGACGATAAACGGCGCGATGATTATTTTTTGCCAGCCATTGATCAAGTTTTTTATCAACCGCTGGGTACATTCGCTGAAAGCCCAGATTTATACCGGTTTATTGATCTTCATGGGTGCATTTTTCCTGCTCTCCCAGACGGATGTTTATACTGGTTTTGTAGCTGCGATGGTTATTTTAACGATTGGTGAAATGTTTGTGTGGCCTGCTGTGCCGACGATTGCCCACCAGCTCGCACCGGAAGGAAAGGCCGGTTTTTATCAAGGAATTGTCAACAGCATTGCGACTGGGGGAAGGCTGATCGGTCCGCTGTTTGGAGGAATCATGGCTGATCTGTTTGGGATGCAGGTGCTGTTTCTTGTTATTACTGCCTTGTTCATCATTCCGTTCGTCATGACGGCCGTATTCGATAAAGGCGTTCCGCACATTCGCTTTACCCGCGACAACGCTTGACACACGCGGGAAGTGGTGCATACAATGGTATCGATACACGTCTATAGACAGTGAAGTCTGGAAGGGCATCGGCAGCCTGCTCCACGACCGCCGGCAAGATGGCCCGGAACTCTTTGGCAGGTAGGCGGCAAAAGCAGATTCTGGTACGCTCCTGTCCCGGCATATACCCCGGGATAAGGAGCTTTTTCTTTCCTATTTACATATATTGAATTTACAGGAGGTTGTTTCGTTGGCATTTCAACACCAGGAAATTGAAGCAAAATGGCAAAAGCACTGGGAGGATAACAAGACGTTTAAAACGTCGGAAGATCCGTCCCGTAAAAAGTTTTATGCACTCGACATGTTCCCGTACCCATCTGGCGCCGGACTTCACGTAGGGCATCCGGAAGGTTATACAGCTACGGATATTCTTTCCCGCATGAAGCGGATGCAGGGATATAACGTACTGCATCCGATGGGGTGGGATGCGTTTGGCCTTCCAGCGGAGCAGTATGCGCTCGACACTGGAAAACATCCCCGCTCTTTTACAGAGCAGAACGTAGATACATTCCGCCGCCAGATTAAGGCGCTCGGCTTTTCCTACGACTGGGACCGGGAAATCAATACAACTCATGAGGATTACTACAAGTGGACGCAGTGGATTTTCATTCAGCTCTACAATAAAGGGCTCGCCTATGTGGACGAAGTACCGGTGAACTGGTGTCCGGCGCTTGGAACCGTGCTTGCAAATGAGGAAGTTATTGATGGCGTAAGCGAGCGCGGCGGCCATCCTGTCGAGCGCCGGCCTATGAAGCAGTGGATGCTTAAAATTACGGAATACGCGGATCGGCTGCTGGAGGACCTGGAGGAGCTGGACTGGCCGGAATCGATTAAGGATATGCAGCGCAACTGGATCGGCCGCTCAGAAGGAGCCGACGTCGATTTTCGCTTGAAAGGAACTGGCAAGGAAATCACTGTTTTTACAACGAGACCGGATACGCTTTACGGTGCCACCTATCTTGTGTTGGCACCGGAGCACAGTCTTGTTGATGAGGTGATGACAGAAGATCAGAAAGAAAAAGTAGAAGCCTACCGCAAAAGCGTGGCGCTGAAAAGTGATTTAGAGCGTACAGAGCTTAATAAAGATAAAACGGGTGTATTTACAGGCGGGTATGCAGAGCATCCGGTTACCGGGGAAGAGGTACCGGTCTGGATTGCCGATTATGTACTGGCAACCTACGGAACAGGAGCGATTATGGCTGTACCGGGCCATGATGAACGTGACTATGAGTTTGCGCAGGAGTTCGGTCTGCCGATCAAGGAAGTGGTGGCCGGCGGTGATTTGTCGAAGGAAGCTTACGCGGATGACGGAGAGCACGTGAACTCCGACTTCCTTAACGGCCTGAATAATGAAGAAGCTATTACCGCTATGTGCGACTGGCTCGAACAGCATAAAAAAGGCAAGCGTCAGATTACGTACCGTCTGCGCGACTGGCTCTTCAGCCGTCAGCGCTATTGGGGCGAGCCGATTCCTGTCATTCACTGGGAGGACGGTTCCATGACGACGGTTCCGGAGGAAGAACTTCCGCTCACCCTTCCGGATATGAATGAGTTTAAGCCTTCAGGCACCGGAGAATCCCCGCTTGCCAACAACGAAGCGTGGCTGCACGTCACAGATTCGGAAACGGGGATGAAAGGACGCCGGGAAACGAATACGATGCCGCAGTGGGCAGGCAGCTGCTGGTACTACCTGCGCTTTATTGATCCGGACAACAACGAACAGCTGGCCGATCCGCAGAAGCTGAAGCAGTGGCTGCCGGTTGACATTTATATCGGCGGAGCTGAGCATGCGGTGCTCCACCTGCTTTACGCGCGTTTCTGGCACAAAGTGCTGTATGACATCGGCGTCGTGCATACGAAGGAGCCGTTCCAAAAACTGTACAACCAAGGCATGATTCTTGGAGAAAATAACGAGAAGATGAGTAAATCCAAAGGAAACGTCGTCAATCCGGACGTTATTATGGATTCTCACGGTGCGGACACCCTGCGTCTCTATGAAATGTTTATGGGGCCGCTCGACGCCTCCATTGCCTGGAGTGAAAACGGACTCGACGGAGCACGCCGCTTCCTCGACCGTGTCTGGAGATTGTTTGTGGAGGACAACCGGCTCCGCGATGTCGTGGTAGATGAACAAAGCAGTGAATCATTAACGAGAGTGTATCACCAGACGGTTAAAAAAGTGACCGAGGATTTTGAAGGGCTGCGCTTTAATACGGGGATTTCCCAGCTGATGGTATTTGTCAACGAAGCGTACAAGCAGGAAAAATTGTCCAGAAGTCACCTGGAAGGCTTCCTCAAGCTGCTTTCGCCGGTAGCACCTCACGTCAGTGAAGAGCTTTGGCACAAGCTTGGTCATGATACGACGATTTCCTATGCTACTTGGCCTGTGTATGACGAGAGCTGGCTCACTGAGGATGAAATTGAAATCGTTGTGCAGGTAAACGGTAAAGTCCGTGCTAAGCTGCAGGTTGCAAAGGATGCTTCGAAGGAAGACCTGGAAAAAGCCGCGTTTGACGACGCACGCATTCAAGAAGAAACAAACGGGAAAACAATTCGCAAAGTAATTGCTGTTCCCGGCAAGCTCGTCAACATTGTGGCAAATTAATAACTAGGATAAAGAGGGCCCTCACGATGCTGTGAGGGCCCTCTTTAAAATGATCCGAACAGTTACATGGAGGCGGCTGCAGTTTCGGCTGCAGCGGAACCGGCCGTGTAGCCTGTGGAGAAGGCAACGGTTATATTATAGCCGCCGGTATAACCATGCAGATCCATGACTTCGCCGCAGAAGAAGAGACCCTGCTGCAGTTTGGATTCCATTCGTTTTGGATATACCTCTTTCACGCTGACACCGCCGCCGGTTACAAATGCTTTTTCGATGGAAAGCGTGCCGTCAGCAGTCAGTGGAAATCGTTTCATGACCGCAGCGAGTTCTCGAAGAGTTTCCTGCGACGTTTCGGATCCGGTAGCGGAGGGCTCGGCACCTGCAAGCAGCATAGCCGGAGGAAGGAGCCTCTCAGGAAGGACACCCTGAAGCGCGTTTTTGACCGCTTTTTTAGGTGCACCTCTGACGATTGTCTGCAGCCGCTGTAATACATCCTCCGCTGATTCTTCTGGGAACAGGTCGATCCATAGGGCAACAGAGCGGACGTCATGCTTTTTCTTCATCTTAATCACGTACTGGCTGCACCGGAGCCCGATTGGACCGGAGATGCCGAAATGGGTAAAAATCATGTCACCGCGGTGCGTTTTCATTGGCTTCTTTTTCTTCGGATCAATGACGCTGAGAGCAACATCACGGAGGGACAGACCCTGCAGTTCTTTTGAGCGGATAAAAGAGTCTGTCAGCGTGATCGGGACCTCTGTCGGATACAGCTCTGTAATGGTATGTCCTGCTTTACGAGCCCAAGGGTAACCGTCCCCGGTCGAACCGGTATGCGGAACGGACATACCGCCTGCGGCAACGATAACCGCTCCTGCTTCAAGCAGCTTACCGTCCGCCGTTTCTACTGATCTCACCCGGCCATCTTCAAAGTGAAGATCGCGCACTTCTGTTTTCGTGCGGATTTCCACCTTATGCCGGCGGATATGGTCGAGCAGCGCCCGAACGACGTCAATTGCTTTATCGTTAACAGGAAACATGCGGCCGTTGTCTTCTTCCTTCAGTTCGATTCCGAGTGACTCAAAAAATGCGATGATATTCTCGTTATTAAAAACCGCGAACGGACTGTACATGAACCGGCCATTACCGGGGATATGCCGGATCAGTTCTTCTGCATCAACGCGGTTCGTTACGTTGCAGCGCCCTCCGCCCGAAATTGCGAGCTTCCGTCCCAGCTTATTTCCTTTATCGAGCAGGAGCACCCGGGCGCCATGCTCTGCCGCTGCTGCAGAAGCCATAAGGCCAGCCGGACCTCCTCCAATAACAATTACATCGTGCATACATCATGCTCCTTTACGTTCAATCTCAACTGATTGTAAGGCAGCGTGACCGAAAACACAACCGCATGGATGTGGAGCAGAAGCGAACGCTTTAGCAAGCTGGCAAGTGAATGAAGCTCCTAACAAAGCAGATAAGTTGATTCAACTAGTGTATATCCCTATAATCGGGGATATGAGAAGATTATTTCTGCTGAGCAGGACTGAGAAGAGGTCAACCTGCGGAATTGTATCGATTTTTCGCAAAAACGCTGTTTTATTTACATGGCGGATGTGCTACACTGCTCTGTGGAGATAATAAATAAAGATAGATCACTTAGGAATCGGGAGGAGGATGTCACATGTTGACAAGCCTTAAAACAATAATTTCACAGAAGCGTGCCGTATGGATGCAGGAAACCCAGGAGCGAATCGAGCAGTTTGCGCAGTTTGAACAAAAACGATCTCTGGAGGAATTGGAGCGTTCCCAGTCCCAGCAGTTTATTTTAAATCAGGAAGTTGGACGGTACCTTAAAACCGTTCATCCGACATTTTTATTGAAGCCGGAAGTGCACCGTGCTCTTCTGAATCTGCTTTATGCCCGGGCAGAGGGAAGATTCAGCATGAGCATTTCTATGACAGAGGAAATGCGGAAAGCCTACTCGTTCTATCATAACGAGCTGAAAATATTTATTACCCTTCTGGAACGTCGTGGCTTTCAAATCGAAGGGCAGGAAGAGCTGTTTCTGCAGACGTTCTTAACAAAGCTTCGGGAAAATAATTTCCGCCGTCTGCTGGACGTATACGGTGACTTTATTCCGGAAGAAGCACCAATTACAGAAGCGTTTGCACGTTATGTCGATACGGTAGATGCCTCCAGTAAGTATGAGAGCGGTCACCTTGATTTCTTCGCAACGTATTTGAACCACAAGAACATTGCTGACTTTACGTGGACGAAGGGCCGGCTGAAGCGCAAGCTGAAGCAGTTCGACAAAGCGAGCCGCGAAGAAAATAAGCTGAAGCAGCTGGAACGAAAGCTGCAGAACATCAGCTGATCAACAAAGCCTGCAGCCGTACAGACGGTTTGCAGGCTTTTTCATGACAGGATTTGTCGCTCTTCCGTCAGATAGCGGCGAATTTCGTATGTACAGGAACTGCCGGACTGTTCGAAAAAATCATAGGGATACGTATTCCATTTTCTGTGCTCCTTTATGTTACGATAATAGCAGCGAAACAGGAGAGGATGACAGCTATGGGCAGTTCTATATTGTTTATCGGCGCCGGACGAATGGCAGAAGCCGTCATTGCCGGTATTGCAGCGGACGATGGATCTCCGTTCGACCGGATAACGGTCGCAAATAAGTCGAATCAGGAAAAACGGGAGAGGCTTGCTGCTGACTACGGCGTTCATACGACCGACGACTGGCTGCAAGTGATGCAGCACCATGATGTCATTGTGCTGGCTGCGCCGCCGTCCGCACATGGAGATTTGCTTGATGCTGTAGCCCCGCTGTGGAAAGGGCAGCTGATTGTCACGCTCGCAGCTGGTATTGATCCGGATTTTATGGAAGCAAGGCTTCCGGCAGAGGCACCAGTTTGCTGGATCATGCCGAATACTGCAGCCCAAATTGGAGAATCGATGTCGACATTTGTTTGCGGACGTGCTGTAACATCGACTCATCGGCCGCTGATTGAAGGACTGCTTCATGCAATTGGACCGGCAGAAGAATTGACGGCCAGGCAGGTGCACGAGCTGACGGCTGTGACAGGCAGTGCTCCAGCTTTTATGTATTACATTGCCTCATCGCTCCAGGAAGCGGCCGCAGCCTCCGGAATCTCGCAGGAGCAGGCGCAGCGGCTTGTGGTGCAGATGATGAAAGGCTCAGCTGCGATGCTTGCTTCCGGGAAAGATCCAAAAGAATTGATTGAACAGGTTGCATCACCAGGCGGCTCCACAGCTGAGGGGCTGCACGTGCTTGAAACGTATGACGTAGACCGAATTATGAAACAGGCGGTAGCAGCAGTAAACCGTCACGCAGGAGGGAATACGTAATATGCTGAAAACACTTGAGGTAACAACATCATCAAGGGATGAAATCGTAGACCTGACAAACCGGGTGCAGCAGGTGATTAATGAATCGGGCATTAAAGATGGGCTCGTGTACATTCAATCGGCTCACACGACAGCAGGAATCACGGTAAATGAGAACGCCGATCCGGATGTAAAGAAAGATATGCTGAACCGGTTCAATGACGTGTACCCGTGGGACCATCCGCAGGACCGGCATATGGAGGGAAATACGGCGTCTCATTTGAAAGTATCGACAGTAGGCACGCTGCAGACGCTGATTGTCCACGAAGGCAGGCTTCTGCTTGGAACTTGGCAAGGAATTTATTTTTGTGAATTTGACGGCCCGCGTAAGAGAAACGTTCATGTGAAAGTCTCAGCAGGCTGATTAACAGGCAGGAGAGAAGGTCATTATGTCAGATCAACAGCTGATCCGGGGAACGATGGTGCTGACCGCAGGCATTTTCTTAACGAAGTTTCTCGGATTTATTTACATATTCCCATTCACGTATCTTGTAGGTCACCAGGGGCTTGCACTGTATGCATACGGGTACTTGCCGTATACTGTGCTGCTCAGCCTTGCGACGCTCGGCATACCGCTTGCGGTGTCCAAATTCGTTTCAAAATACAATTCGCTCGGTGATTATCACACCGGACAACGGCTGTTAAAGTCAGGATTGATCGTCATGGGCGTCACCGGCTTTATCGCCTTTCTTGTCCTGTTTTTTTCTGCAGAGGTCATTGCGAACCGAGTGCTTGACCCGGATAACCTGGAAGGAAATACAGTAGCAGACGCTGTTTTCACGATTCGCATGGTCAGCGCGGCCCTGATTGTCGTGCCGCTTATGGCCATCATTCGCGGATTTTTCCAAGGAAACCAGTCTATGGGGCCGACAGCCGTTTCGCAGGTAATTGAACAAATTGTCCGGATTGTCTTTATTCTGGTCCTTACGTACTTGATTTTGTATACATTTGACGGGCAGCTGGGCACCGCAATCGGCTTTGCCG
This sequence comes from Alkalicoccus luteus, assembly GCF_052061695.1. Classification (NCBI taxonomy): domain Bacteria; kingdom Bacillati; phylum Bacillota; class Bacilli; order Caryophanales; family Bacillaceae; genus Alkalicoccus; species Alkalicoccus luteus. Next base: position 318,039 of record NZ_JBPZEY010000001.1, on the reverse strand, counting down.
TTTTTGGTGCCTTTGCCGGAGCGCTCGGCGGACTTGCTGTTCTGCTCTGGTATTGGAAAAAGCGGTATGCCGGATTGCAGGAAATGGTCAGCCGCAGTACGGTTGATCATCAGCTGCCGCTCGGAAAAATGTACCGGGAACTGCTCAGATATGCACTGCCGCTGTCCTTCGTAGGTCTTGCCATTCCGCTGTACCAGATGATTGACCTATGGACATTTAATCCGGCGATGATGGCAGCTGGCTACACGGATACACAGGCAGAAACCTTTTTTGCGTCCTTTACGCAAACGTCCCATAAGCTGATTATGATTCCGGTGTCGCTTGCTACGGCCATGTCGCTTACGATTCTGCCGACGATTACAGCGGCGTACACCCAGAACGATACCGAAAAGCTGCAGCGGACGATTACACAGACCTATCAGATCATTTTGTTTTTGACAGTGCCGGCAGCGGCTGGCCTGATGGTGCTCGCAGTGCCGGCATATGGCGCTTTGTTTGCTGAAGAAGTAACGGCGGGCGCGTCTATTTTACGCAACTATGCACCGGTTGCCGTCTTTTTTGCTGTGTTTGCCGTAACGGCTTCCCTGCTGCAGGGAATGGAGAAGCAGCGGATGGCTGTCGTGTCACTTGCTGCAGGTCTTTTGTTTAAGGTCGCGTTTAACAGCTTATTTATCGGCTGGTTTGGTCCGGAAGGCGGCGTTTACGCTACATTTGGAGGATATCTGCTGTCGGTTTGTATCAATATTTGGGCGATCGGCTACTATGCTGATTTTGATTACCGGCTTGTACGTAAACGATTCATGCAAGTAGGAGTTTACTCGCTGATTATGGTGCTTGTCACCTGGTATATTTCCTTTGGTCTGCAGCGAATTTGGCCGGTCACTAGCCAGGGGAACGGTCTGCTCGTCCTTGGAATCTCGGTTACAGCAGGCGTCATCGTTTATTTAAATCTGGCGTTTCGGTCAGGTCTTGCCGGAAAGGTTCTCGGCCACCGGTTTTCCATGCTGAATAAATAGCAGAACCGGAAGCAGACGAACCGAACCTGTTCAATCCTTAAAAAATCTGCTTATAACAAAGCAGTGCCGAAGATCATTTGTTGATCTTCGGCACTGGTTGATTGTTAATTTTGCACGGATTCCTGCGGGGTTTCGCCAGGGACCCATGCTTCTGCCCACGCCTGAATTTCATCAAGAGCGGATTCTAACGCTCTTCCTTTGTCCGTGAGAGTATACTCTATACGCACCGGTGTTTCCGGGTAGACGTGACGTTTGACGATACCGATCTCTTCCAGCTGCTTCAGCCGGTCGACGAGCATTTTGTCGCTCATATTGGGAATGTTAGAAGAAATATCGCGGAACCGTGCCGGTCCATGCAGAAGCACACGGATAATCAAGCCGTTCCAGCGTTTGCCGAGAAGTTGAAAAGCCGATTCGAACTTTGGGCACATCGCTAACTCTTCCATGTAGGTTCACCTCTCTTTATATGCTGATGCATATACCTAAACAGTTGTTTGTCTATTATAACACAATATATCCGATTTGCGGAATAGAACGCCAACAATGAACTTTTTTAAAGAAACAAACTTTTGTTTAATAGCTGGAGGTGGATAACAAGTGAGAGCGTCCGCTGACAGCAGTATGGAGGGAATGCGTTCTTCGGTCTTTGCTAAAAACCGGTTCAGCTGCACCTGCGATGAAGGTTGAAAGCGCAACGCATTATGAGATTTCCTCTTTCCCTGCCAAAGTACCTTTCAGGGGTAGGGGGCATCTGCTATAATGGGAGCATTGGACAATAGGGTGCAGAAGGGGGGCGGAACGGTGGAGGAAAGCAAATCGAAGCTTTACATAGACTGGTATTTGATCACAGCGGTCGTCGTTATGACAGCGTTTGGACTGATTATGGTGTACAGTGCAAGCTTCGTGCAGGGATATCAAAATTACGGCGATGTCACATACTTTTTTGATCGGCATTTGATCTGGGTTGTGCTCGGAGGTCTCGGGTTCCTTTTTTTTATGTTCTTTCCATACCGTCATTTCAGACGTCTCGTTCCGCTTATTCTGCTGGCGTCTGTGGCGATGCTGATCCTTGTTGCCCTTCCGGGAGTCGGTCATACGGTGAACGGAGCAACGCGCTGGATTGCAATCGGAGGCTTTACGATCCAGCCGTCTGAATTCGTAAAGCTTGGCATGATTATTTATCTGGCATATATTTATTCACGCAAACAATCATATATCCATGACTTTAAAAGCGGTCTTTTTCCGCCGCTTTTGATTACAGCGGGTGTGTTTATTTTAATCATGATGCAGCCGGATCTCGGTACCGGCACGTCAATTGTGCTCGTTGCAGGGCTGATCGCGTTTTATTCCGGAGCCCGCTTTTTTCACATGATATCGCTTGGTGCGCTTGCTGGCGCTGGTCTTTATTATTATGCCAGCTCTGCCGAATACCGGATGAACCGGATCACTGGATTTGTCAATGCGTTTGAACTGGAGCAGTCAGACGGCTTTCAGCTGGTGCAGTCGTATATTGCGATTGCGCACGGAGGACTAACCGGGGCTGGATTTGGTCAAAGCGTCCAGAAGCTGTTTTATTTACCGGAGGCTCATACGGATTTTATTCTCGCCATCGTCAGTGAAGAGCTCGGCTTTTTAGGGGTGCTGCTGGCACTTGGCGGCGTGGCGTTCATTATTGGACGCGGCTTTCTCATCGGTGTTCGCTGCCGGGATACGTTCGGCAGTCTGCTCGCATTTGGTATTGTCTCACAGCTTGCTATACAGGTGATCTTCAACTCTGGTGCCGTCAGCGGTTTTCTGCCAATTACAGGAATACCGTTCCCGTTTTTAAGCTATGGCGGTTCATCGCTTCTCGTTACCCTTGCCGGAATTGGAATTCTCGCAAATATATCGAGAAAAACGGAAAAAGAACGGGAGAGTTATGCTTCTGATAATAAGGAAATGCACGACGAAGGGACGTTCGAAAGGACCTCTGTTTCCCGGGGCGTGTAAGAGGGTGGAACTATGCAGGAACGAAAAAGTCCGTTTCAACAGCTGGACTATACATTATTATTCTTTTTATTTGTACTGATGTGCATCAGTCTCGTCGCGATTTACAGCGCTGCGACATCCGGACAGTACGGCGTGGCACCGTCGTATTTCGTCCAGCGTCAGATTCTCTGGTTCTCTGTCGGAACAGTGCTTCTGATTTCAGCGATGGTGATCGATTACGATCTGTTTAAGCATCTTTCAATTCCGCTTTATGCCGTGAGCATGATTTTACTCGTTGCCACCCACTTGTTCGGCATCGAAGTAAACGGTGCCCAGCGCTGGCTTGGCATTCCGGGTGTGTTTACGTTTCAGCCGTCGGAGTTCGTAAAGATTTTTATTCTGATTTCTCTGGCGCATCTGCTGTTTACCATTACGCGGTCGCCGCGTCCTAAAACATTCAAATCGGACGTGATTGTCGTTTCCAAAATACTGGGAGTCGGCCTGCCGCCGTTTGCTTTTATTTTAATTCAGCCGGACCTTGGAACGGCGCTCGTTATCCTGGCGATGATTGCAATCATGATTTTAATGGCAGGGGTAACTTTCCGAATGATTGGACTGCTCGTGACGATGGCGCTTTCTGCAGTCGCCGGACTTGTCTGGCTCCACAACAATGCGTTTGAACTGTTCACGCAGGTCATCCGGCCTCACCAGCTGTCACGTATTTATGCGTGGCTGGACCCTACTGCGAACATCGGCGGGGAAGGCTATCAGCTGTATCATGCACTGCAGGGGATCGGAGCCGGACAACTGTACGGGAGCGGATTCACGCAGGGAGTGAAATCTCAAAGCGGTGTTATTCCAGAGCTGCACACGGACTTCATTTTCACGGTGATCGCAGAGGAGTTCGGATTCATCGGAGCCACGGTGCTGATGGTTATCTACTTCCTGCTGCTGTACCGAATGGTGCTGATTGCATTTACGTGTAACAATTCATTTGGCACGTATTTGACGGCAGGGGTTGTTGGACTGCTCGTTTTCCAGATTTTCCAGAACGTTGGCATGACTATTGGTGTTGTGCCGATCACAGGTCTCGCACTGCCGTTTATCAGCTACGGAGGAAGTGCCCTGGTCACGAATATGCTGGCGATCGGAATCGTGTTGAACGTCAACATACGAACGAAGCATTACATGTTTGGCGAAGAAGAATAACGAAAGATAAAGGCTTCGGGACTCTCCCTGAAGCCTTTATCTAATCGTATGTAAATAAGGAGGTCATGATCATGAGAGCAGATAAACTGCTTGCTGATTTGGGATACGGGTCCAGAAAAGACGTAAAAAAACTGTTTAGGGAAAAGGCGCTGACTGCCGACGGTGAAGTGGTGCCAAGCGGAAAAACACATGTCTATCCGGATGAGCAGAAGCTTGAAGTGTTTGGGGAACCAGTCATCTATAGAACACACATCTATTTAATGATGAATAAGCCGGACGGACTTTTGTCTGCGACTGAAGATGCTGTTCAGGAAACGGTCGTAGATATTTTGGAACCGGAAGACCAGCTGTTTGAGCCATTTCCGATCGGCAGGCTGGATAAGGATACGACGGGTCTGCTGCTGCTGACGAACGATGGAAAGCTGGCGCACCGGCTGACCTCGCCAAAGCACAAGGTGGATAAAGAGTATCGTGTTCATTTAGCACGTCCGCTTTCAGCAGAGGGAGAACAGCGATTAAAGGAAGGAATGACGCTTGAGGACGGCTTGGAAACGAAGCCGGCACAGGTCAGCCATACCGACGATCCGCTTGTCATATTCCTGACGATTCAAGAAGGGAAATATCATCAAGTAAAACGGATGATCGCAGCCTGCGGAAGCCATGTCGCAGAGCTGGAGCGGATCAGAATGGGACCGCTCGTATTGGATGAAGACTTGAAACGAGGCGAATACAGGGAGCTTACCGAGCAGGAGCTGGCCAGGCTGATGAAGCAGAGGTAAACAAAAAAAGAAGCTGCGTCCGTAAAACGCTGCTTCAAGTGATTTGTTCTCAAGATACTTTTGTTTTCTTGCCGGTTGTCGTCCAGACACCCCGTTCAAGCGTGGTGACCAGACCATTATATTCCAGCACGTTTAAGTCGCGCTGAATGGTTCGTTCAGTCGTTCCGAACTCTTCCGTGAGCTCTTTCGTCGTCACGTTTCCTTTCTGATTAATGTAGAGATACACAGATTTAATGCGAGTTAACATACGATCGGTTGACGGCTTCAAAAAACCACTCCTTCAAGTTTGTTACTCCAGTGTAAATCGCTGAAACATCAAGCGCAGAAAGACCAGGAAGGGCTTCTACACGCTCACATCAACTCGTTTTCCGGCGTAAGGATGAGGAGCCTCCTGTACGGCGGAATCCAGTGCCTGAAGCATGTTTATGCTCTGTGCGGCCTGGGTGGACAGCGCGCTCTGCATGAGGCTGAGGCTCACAGTATGCTGGAGCTGCCTGGCCTGAGCGTTCATCATGGAACTAATATCCAATCGCTTTCCCCTCCTTTGCACTAATTTTACCTAAAGTGACGTGTTACGTAAAGCGAATTGAATGTAAAATTCGTAAAACTTTCGTAAACCGGACGTGAAACGTTCGGTTTTTATAGTGGGAATACCGCGATAGTTGACGTATACTGGTAATCGTCATGCAAAATACATAGAAAGTCAGGGATGTTGAAATGAAACAGCGTAATCCGGTTTTTTACATGAAGGGCTATTTTTTCTTCATTTACTTTGGATTTGGCGGGCTGTTCCCGCTGCTTACGGTCTATCTGCAGGATGAGGTACAGCTGAGTGGGGCACAGATTGGCGTCATCACCTCCATCGGTCCAATCGTCATGATCCTGATTCAGCCGCTGTGGGGGATGCTTAGTGATTATACGAAGCGGCCCAAGCTGCTGTTGACTGTCGCTTCAGTCGGAGCAGGGGTTTCCGGCTTCACGTATTTATTCGCACAGGAATATATCTATTTTGTCCTTACAGCTTCTTTGATTGCCTTGTTTCAAAGCGCACTGATTCCACTCTCCGACAGTATCGCCATGAACTATACGAAACGTGAAGGCGGCGATTACGGGAAAATTCGGATGTGGGGAGCAGTCGGGTTTGCTGTTGCTGTATGGATCATGGGAAACGCGTCTGATCTGATCGGTCTGGAAGTCATCTTTTACGGCTTTGCTGCCGTATTATTTGCAGGTGCCCTCTTTTCCCGCCATATGCCGAATGAGGCCGGCTCCACGGTCGTCGATGTCCGCGGAGGCATGAAGCGGCTGATGAAGGTGAGAGGGTTCCCGTTGTTTTTAGTGATTACATTTCTCGTCTACGGACCGATAATGGCAAACAACTTTTACTTTGGGGTGCTGATTCAGTTTGCCGGAGGAACGCTTGCCGGTGTAGGCTTCGCCTTTTTACTGGCGGCAGGGAGCGAGGTGCCGTTTATGCGGTGGGCTGGAGCCTGGATTCAACGGCGCGGCATCTTAACGATTCTCTTTGCAGCAGCGTTTGTTTCCGGCGTCCGGTGGATCTTTTATTCTTTCGAACCGGATCCTGTCTGGATTTATGCGACAACCATCATGCAAGGTTTCAGCATTGGTCTCTTCGTGCCGGCAGCGCTTCAGTACGTGACGGAAATTGCCCCCGCAGAGGTCAAAGCGACAGCAGTGTCTGTGTACGCAGCTGTCGGTAACGGCGTCGGCGCCTTTTTCTTCAGCATGTCAGCAGGTCTGCTTATCGATCTGCACTCGATTCTTGCCGTTTACTTATTTTACGGAGTCATGACGTTGATTGGTGCTTTTCTGCTGTTTGTGCTTGCCTCGCGACAGCCTCACATCGTAAAAAAAGAAAGCGGCTGATTCAGTACGTAAAAAGAACCCGTTACAGCATGTAAGCTGTGACGGGTTCTTTTTTGCTGATTAGCTTAATCGAACTGAAACAGATCCGTACTCAAGTAGCGTTCACCCGTATCGCAGGCAATCGCAACAACGACATCGTCCGGACCAAATTTCTTGGCTGTTTCCATTGCTGCATAGCACGCTGCGCCGGAGGAGGGGCCTACAAGTATGCCTTCTTCTCTTGCCAGCCCTCTGGCAGCCTCGTATGCATCCTCATCGGATATCTGGTGAATTTTCCCGTACACCTCTTCGTTTAAGATAGGGGGAATAAAGCCGGGAGACGTTCCGACAAGTTTGTGCGGGCCAGGTTTTCCGCCAGATAGCACGGGGGACCCTTTTGGTTCGACCACGTGAATTTCAACGTCCGGATAGGAGTTGCGAAGCTCTTCACCTGTGCCTGTTATCGTTCCGCCAGTACCGGAAGTAGCGACAAAAGCGGCAAACTGTCCGTCAATCTGCTTCATCGCTTCCTTAATTTCCAATGCGGTCGTTTTTCGGTGAGCATCCGGGTTAGCACCGTTTTCAAACTGCATTGGCATAAAGCCGTTCGGGATTTCTTCTGTCAGCTGCCGCGCCTTCTCAATGGCACCCGGCATTTTTTTGTCGCCCGGTGTTAGCACCACTTCGGCACCGTAAGCTTTCAGCAGGTTAATCCGCTCCTGGGACATCGTATCCGGCATCGTTAAAATCGCACGATAGCCTTTCGCAGCAGCATTCATCGCCAGTCCGATCCCGGTGTTGCCTGATGTTGGTTCAATGATAACCGAATCAGGGTGCAGAATACCGTCTTTTTCTGCCTGTTCAATCATATTGGAGGCGGCTCTGTCTTTGACGCTGCCGCTTGGATTCATAAACTCAAGCTTCAAGTATACCTGTGCTCCATTTTTATCGGGAAGCCGCTGAAGCTTTACTAAGGGGGTATCCCCGATCAGTTCATCCATGTAATTGACTACTCTGCTCAATCCGGTTCATCCTCTCTAAAACGAAGTATGTTTATCTGTATGCTTCCTTTATCAGTATAGCACAGCCATTCAACAGGATAAACGCGGCTGTTTGTCTCATGTTTTTGCAAGTCGGCAGAAAGGAATAGATAGGCAGAGGAAGAAGAAAGAGGTGAAACTCATGTCAGCACATTATTTTCTGGGATTTTCTGCCGATATAAGGATCAGGGATAAAGCTGTGCAGATGCAGGAGGAACTGAACGCTTCTGATTATTTTCGTCATCTAACTGGTCCAGAGGATTTTCATGTGACGCTTCTGTTTCTCGGAGGCTGGGAACAAAGGAAGCGTGAGAAGCTGTGGAAACGGTTGGAAGACAAGCAGCTTCCAGCCTTTACGTTATCCTTCAGGCGCTATGCCATATTTGGTAAAGCAGAAAGACCGCGTGTTCTCTTTCTCAGACCGGACCCGGAGCCGATTTTGGCAGACATGTATCAGACTGTTATTCAGGAAGCATCACAGCTTGATTTTCCAGTTCCCGGAAGAGGCTATCATCCGCATCTTACACTCGCTAAAAAAGCTGGAAGCGTCCCCTTTCCAGAGCCGGTTTACGGCGAGATGGAACAGGTGGCGATGCCCGTTACGGAGCTGACTCTTTACCAGGTCCGCCCCGGAAGCAAACCGAGATATTACGCTGAAACAACGATGACATTATGCGGGAGGAGTTAAGCAGATGGCGCAGCTCGTCAAACTAGCTGATTACGTATCACGTTATGAAATAGACATATATCGTTATCCGAGCCGCTATGTGCGTTTGAAAAAAGAACGATGGCAGCGGATCAAAGCCGATTGGGAGGCGACAAGAAGGGAAGGAGAAGGGCCTTTATTTCAGCATTATGAAGAAAAGGGAACATGGAAAAAAGCACGGATGCTTCTCGCAAAGAACTGGAAAAAGAAGACGCAGGAGGAAATGGATCTCCCATCAAACTGGGAGCTTCGGCACCAGTCTGTTGATGCGCTGCGGGAACAGTTTGTTAAAGAGCTGCTGTCCTTTCAGCTGAACTGGGCAAGCTCCACTGTTTCAGAAATCTCTGCCATAGCTCCCGTACACCGGAATGATCCCTTGTTAAACTGGTTTCTCACCAGCTTTCCGGACACTTTTTTTCTGTTTTACGAACCTGTCCTCATGGCCGGACAGGCACCGGTTGAATGTGACACGCTGCTGCTTACGCCGAACGAGCTTTGGGTGCTCCACGTTCTCCCTGGAGACGGCACAACGATATACTCGTCGCAGGGGACCCGCTATTGGGAGAAGCGGGAAGGGGAGTCGCGTGAAACGCTGCTGCATCCATCTGTATCGATCAGAAGAACGGTAACGGTGCTGCAGCAGATTCTGCAGGGGAGCGGGATCAAGTTGAAAACAGCTGTTTTATGTCCCGATGGGTACATTGACACGGGCAAAAACAACAGGCTTGAATTTTACGACAAGCGCTCTATGTCGTTGTTTCAAAACAGCTTACGCAAAATGACAACTCCGATTAAAGCAGATCAGCTGAAAGCGGCCGAACAGCTGCTGGATGCTGGCTTGACGGTGTCGGAAAACCGGATGGATGCAGAACCGGAAAACGGCGTTGATTCAGAGGAAGAATTCCGTTAAGATAAGTAAGGCACTTATCAGTATGAAGGAGCGGAATCCTTGCGATGATACCGACAGAATTTACGTATATTCGCCGCGCCCCGGATTGGAACGGCGGGTTTGGTTTAGAACGGCTGCTGGAAGAGGACGTGCATTTTTTCGATAACATGCACTCGCTTCGCCAGGCTTGTCCAGCCGGCACCGTCTTTTTTATTTGTCCGCCGATGGCAGACAGCGAATTTGTTGAAATCAATGAGCACGTTACAAGGATGCTGGATAAACAGTTTCCAGGTTGAACATGCTAAAAGAGCCAGCAGAGAGCGAATATGCTCTCTGCTGGCTCTTTTACGTTTATTGACGCGGCTTTGGCACCGGCGAGAGCTTCCAGATTTCTGAAGCATACTCGTGGATCGTCCGATCGCTTGAAAATTTTCCGGAGTGGGCGATATTAATGGTGCTCATCTGCTGCCACTGCCGGTGGTTGCGGTACCGGGATTCTGCCAGCTCGTGTGCGTCAATATAGGAATCAAAATCCTTAAGTACAAAATAAGGATCATTGTTGTACATAATGTTGTGAAAAATATCCTTGAACTCGATTTCCTGTGATCCGAATTCGCCTCCATAAAGCTGGTCGAGGATCCGGCGGATGCGGTCATCCGCATGGTAAATATCTTTTGCGTTGTATCCGCCGTTTGCGTAATAATCATGCACCTGCTCGCTTGAGAGCCCGAAAATGAAAATGTTGTCGCGTCCAACAAAATCATTGATTTCGATGTTCGCTCCGTCCATGGTACCGATTGTCAGCGCTCCGTTCATCATCATCTTCATATTTCCGGTGCCGGACGCCTCCTTGCTGGCCGTGGAAATCTGTTCACTGAGCTCAGCTGCCGGAATAATTTTCTCGGCGAGGCTGACATTATAGTTTTCCAGGAAGATGACTTTGAGACGGTCACCGACAGCAGGGTCGTTATTTACGATGGAAGCAACATGGTGAATGAGCTTGATAATTTCCTTTGCCATGTAGTAGCCAGGAGCTGCTTTGGCACCAAAAATGAATGTACGGGGTGTCATATCCATCATCGGATTATCTTTCAGCTCGTTGTATAGATAGATCACATGAAAGATATTCATCAGCTGCCGCTTGTATTCATGGAGCCGTTTAATCTGCACATCAAAAATCGAATGTTCATTCACGGTGATACCGGTCCGCTGGCGGATCAGTTCTGCCAGGGATTTTTTATTTTCCTTCTTCACCTCCGCGATTTTGTCGAGAAATGGTGAATCATTTGAGTAACGCACGAGGGTGCTCAGCTTGGAAGGCTGCTCGACCCAGCCGCGTCCGATCGCATCAGAAATGAGCGAGGACAAACCGGGGTTTACCTGCAGAAGCCAGCGGCGATGCGTGATGCCGTTTGTTTTGTTATTGAACTTTTCCGGGAAGATTCTGTAAAAATCGTTCATTTCCGAGCGCTTTAATATTTCCGTATGCAGTTTGGCAACACCGTTGATGCTGAAGCTGCCGACAATCGCAAGACGGGCCATATGCACTTGGTCATCTGCGATCACGGCAACACTTGGGATCAAATCGCGGAAGGCAGGCTTATCGTAATAAATACCAAGGCAAAACCGCTCGTTGATCTCATTAATAATCATAAAGATACGAGGAAGCAGATTCTCCATCATGCTGACCGGCCATTTTTCGAGTGCTTCACTCAGCGTCGTATGATTGGTATAGGCGATCGTCTTCGTTGTGACCTTCCAGGCGTCGTCCCACGAAAAGCCCTCTTCATCCATCAGCAGTCTCATTAGTTCTGGAACTGCAAGCGACGGGTGCGTGTCGTTAATCTGGATGACCGTTTTCTCATGCATATTTTTTAACGATTTTGAGCAGCGCGTTTTGTGGTCCCGAATAATATTTTGAATGGTGGCTGATACGAGAAAATACTGCTGCTTCAGTCGAAGCTCTTTTCCTTCATAGCTTGAATCATCTGGATATAAAAAGCCGGAAATCTGCTCAACAGAATGCATGTGATCGAGATGGTGATAGTATTTCCCCTCTGCATCCGCAAGAATGTCCGTGTTTTCCGGAGCAAGCTCGGCACTCCAAAGGCGCAGGGTGTTTACTACGTCATTCTGGTAGCCCGCGACAGGAACGTCGTACGGAACGGCTTGCACTTCGTCGGTGTCATAATAGGAGAATTCCAGCGTGCCATCTGAGCGTTTATGCGGAACGACATGACCGCCGAAGTGAATGGTCAAGGATTCATCAGCCCGGCGCGTTTCCCAAGGATACTCTTCTTTCAGCCAGTAATCGGGAAGCTCTACCTGATTTCCGTGAATGATCCGCTGCTCAAATAAGCCGTAGCGGTAGCGGATGCCGCTGCCGTGCCCTGCGTACCGCAGAGAAGCAACAGAATCGAGAAAGCAGGCCGCGAGCCGTCCCAGGCCGCCATTGCCAAGCCCCGCGTCATGCTCTTGGCCATAGACGAGCTCCGGCTCAAAGCCTAACTTTTTCAGCGTAGTCGTACAGGTTTCCAGCAGACCGCAGTTTTGCAGGTTATTCTCCATAAGGCGCCCGATGAGAAATTCCATCGAAATGTAGTACATCTGACGTTCTTCCCGCTTATCATAATGCTTGCGAGTGTCCTGCCAGGAAGCGCTGAGCTGTTCCTGGACAATGGAAGCTACCGCGTAATACATGTCTTTTTCGCTTGCCTCTTCTACTCCGGTTCCCCGGAGACTGCGGAGCTTTTCCGTCAGCTGTTCTTCAAATGATTGCGTTGTAAGCACGATGGTTCCTCCTCTTTCGATTCCACGGCGCACAGGCCGTTTTGAGTTTACTCAGCGGACAGCGTCGGGTCAGTGAAGAGCGGTCGGAGCGCTCTGATTGTCACTTAAGGTGTGCATGCCGGATGCTCGTGCGGCACTACTTTTATGGAACGAGCTCTGCATACACGCCGCTGTAAAGCTTGGCTGAATCTTTCCAGCTGAAGCGGCTTTTATTAACATTTTTTAACAGCGGCTTAAACAAGTCATCCCGGTGATAGGCGAGCAGCGAATAACGCATTGCATACAGCAGCTCGTGGGCGTTGTAGTTAGCGAAACTGAAGCCGTTTCCTTCGCCGGTTACTTCGTTGAACGGCTGAACGGTGTCGCGAAGGCCGCCTGTTTCCCGGACGATTGGAATCGTCTTATACTGCAGAGAGATAAGCTGGGAAAGCCCGCAAGGCTCAAATTTTGACGGCATAATAAAGAAATCAGACGCCGCATAAATCTGTCTTGCAGCCGCTTCACTGAATTTCAGCTGAAGCGACATTTTATTCGGATATTTATTGGCAAAATACGCAAACGATTGTTCAAAAGCATAGTCACCGGTTCCCAGCATAACGACCTGCACGTTTTCCTGCAGAAATTCCTCCAGGATACGTTCAAGCAGATGGAAGCCCTTTTGTTCGACAAGTCGTGAAACGACTGCATACATAGGCACATCCGGATCCTCTGTCAGACAGAGCTCACGCTGGAGAAACCGCTTATTTTCCCGCTTCTTTGCACGGGAGGAGGTATATGGCGCGTAAATGTACGGATCCTTCTGCGGATTATATTCATCTGTGTCGATTCCATTGATAATGCCAATCAGATCTGCGGAGCGGTCGTTCAAAATGGAATCAAGCCCTTCGCTGTAATAGGGCTGCTTAATTTCTTCCGCATACGAAGGACTCACCGTCGTAATTTTATCTGCGTGGAACAGGGCAGCTTTCATACAATTGATCATGCCGTGCCATTCGAGGCCGGCAAAGTGCTCCATCCCAATATTCATCAGATCGCTGAATGCTTCGTGGGTCATCCAGCCTTGATATTGAATATTGTGAATCGTAAAGACCGTACGAATGTCGGTACGCATAATATTAGCGAACGCAACTGCAAGTCCAGCCTGCCAGTCGTGCGCGTGAAGAATGTCGATATCCCGGTCCAGAAGCGGAATTGCTTCGATCACAGCTCGGCTGAAAAAGACGTAGCGCTCACCATCATCAAAGTATCCATAGACGCCTTGACGGCCAAAATAAAACTCATTACGGATGAAATAGTGCGTGACGCCGTCATGGTCAAGGCGGTGCAAGGAGGCAGGCTGGTTGCGCCAGCCGACCGGAACTGTAAAATCAGCTACCTTTTCCAGCTGGTCCTTCCACTTATCATCCATCTCTTCATAAAGCGGCAGAATGACGCGTACTTCTGTTCCGCGCTCCTGTTGCAATGCTCTCGGCAGCGAGCCGATAACGTCAGCCAATCCTCCGGTTTTCATAAATGGGGTACATTCTGAAGCAGCAAAAAGTATCGTGCGCATGAATTGCTCTCCTCCTGATACGAATAAGTAATTGATAATGGGCAGGAGCCGGCAGGCAAGGCCCGCCGGCTTCTTTACGAAGCACGTAACGAAAGCGTATCCCGAATTGGATGACGGAACGCCCCCTGTTTCGCATTGCTATCAGATCTGTTTACGTTTTGCTACTACAAACGGTTTATCCTTGGACCCAATAAACGTTTGACCGCTGCTGATCCGGACATCTTTGTCGAGGATCACGTTTTCCAGATGAACATCCTCTTCGATGATGCAGCGCTGTAAAATAATCGAATTTTTTATGACGGCGCCTTTTCTCACCCGAACGCCTCTAAACAGCACGCTGTTATGCACGTCGCCGTCGATAACGCTTCCGTTTGCAAGCAGTGAATCTTTTACATCGGCCGTTTCGCGGTATTTCACCGGCGGCTCGTTACTGATTTTTGTCTGCACATATTCATTCTTGAAGAAAAGCTCGCGGTACGGATCGGGATCGAGCAGGTTCATGTTATGGCGGAAAAAGCTTTCGATCGAATTGACAAAGAAGCTGTAGCCGTCATATTGAAAATATTCTGCGTGTAGATCGTGCAGATTTTCTTTAATTCCGTGAAATAAAAAGTGATCTTTATGGAACGCGATGCATTGATCGACGAGACGGAGCAGCACTTCTTTTTTGATGATATAGACGTTCGTAAACGCATGCATATTTTCCTGATCGTTGGTCAGGTTAATGACTTTTCCAGCTCCATCGGTCTCAAGCCTCAGCTGCGGAACGTGCTCCGGCAGTGACTCGTTCAGCTGCACGCTGATAAGCGTGACGTCGGCGCCTGTTTCCAGGTGATGCTGAAACGCATCATCAAAATTCGTGTTTGCAATAAACTGGCTGCCGCTCACCAGAACATGATCGGCTTTTGAGCGGTGGAAGTAATCCCGATTATTGTGAAAATGGCGAAGATCCCCTCTTGAAATATCGGTCGGATCATTCCAGTCGGGAGGGAGAATGAAGAGTCCGCCGTGACGTCTTGCCAGCTCCCAGTCGGCGCCGGTGCCGACATGGTCCATCAGGGACCGGTATTTCTTATTCGTAAACACTGCTACTTCTTCAATGCGTGTTTTCACCATGTTCGACAGCGTAAAGTCAATCAGCCGATATCGTCCGGCAAAAGGTGCAGCTGCTCCGCAGCGGAAGTATGTCAGCTCTTCAAGAAAATCATGTTCATGCTCCAGGTTAATAAGCCCCATCAGTGTATTCATCGGCACATCCTCCTTTAAGTTAACTGTTCCACGTATTCGTCGTTGATGACCACCGGCTCGGGTTCTTTCGTTCCGTCAATCACCGTATTATCCGGAATCACGACGTTTTCCATAATAATCGCCCGCTCGATCGTGCAGTTTCTGCCGACTTTGACGTGCGGATGAAGGATCGACTTATTGACAGTCGTGCCAGTTCCAATCTCGACGCATTGGAACAAAATGGAGTTCTTAACGGTGCCGCTGATCCACGATCCGGAATTGATCAGGGAATTTTCGACGACAGCCCGGCTGTCAAGAAATTGAGGCGGGTAGTTAACGTCCTGGGAATACGTGCGCCATTCTTTGTTGTTAAGGGAGACGGAAAGATCTTCTTCAAGCAGATCCATATTCGCTTCCCAGTAGCTCTGAATGGTTCCTACGTCTTTCCAGTAGCCTTCAAAGCGGTAGGCAAACATGCGCTTCCCTTCATTCAGCATCGCTGGGATGATATCCTTACCGAAGTCGTGGTCGGAATCTGTTTTTTCCGCATCCTCCAGGAGGTAGCTGCGGAGTGTTTTCCAGTTAAAGATATAAATCCCCATGGAGGCCAAATTGTTTTTAGGCTCTTTCGGTTTTTCGTCAAACTCGTAAATTTCAAGATTGTCCTTCGTATTCAAAATACCGAAGCGGGATGCTTCTTCCCACGGCACTTCAATCACTGAAATGGTTGCATCCGACTGCTTTTCTTCATGGTGCTGAATCAGATCATCGTAGTTCATCTGATAGATATGGTCCCCGGAAATAACAAGAATATAATCCGGATCGTATTGATCGATGTAATGAATGTTCTGGTAAATGGCATCTGCTGTGCCGGAATACCAGCTTCCGCCGCGTTTAGCCGTGTATGGGGAAAGAATCGTGAGGCCGTCAAACTGACGGTCCATGTCCCACGGCTTGCCAATGCCGATATGCTTATGCAGAGCGAGCGGAGAGTACTGCGTCAGCACTCCGACTGTCTGAATACCGGAATTGGAGCAGTTGGAGAGTGTAAAATCAATAATTCGGTACTTTCCTCCGAAAGGAACGGCTGGCTTAGCCAAATCCTTCGTCAGCAGGCCGAGTCTTTTCCCTTCACCGCCGGCCAGCAGCATTCCTACACACTGTTTTTTCATGACAAATTCCTCCTCTTGAATAAAGCATGCCTTTGTCTGTCAGGAGTCTTTCCGGTACCTGTTTACGAGCGGCGGGCAGCTTTTGATTTCTGAAAAATGCAGACCGCAAAGGGAGGCACTTTTATTTGAATATGCTGCGGCATACTGTGCCATTGCTCAGGAAAGCTGAAATGCTTCTCTTCGTTCACCTGTCCAGAGCCACCGTAACGGTCCAGATCTGAATTAAAAACTTCTTCATACGTACCTGGCTCCGGTACGCCGATTTTGTAGTCGTAGTGAACGACCGGCGTAAAGTTGCAGACAACGAGCAGCGTCTCCTCGGGCTTGCGTGATTTACGCTGAAAACAAATAACACTTTGTTCGCTGTTGTGCGGATCGATCCATTCAAATCCGTTGCCGTCATGGTCCAGCTCATGCAGAGCAGGGTAGTCTTTGTAAAGGTGATTCAGTTCCTTCACGTAGGACTTCATCGCATCGTGCAGCGGGTAGTCGAGCAGGAGCCAGTCAAGCCCCTCCTGGTCACGCCATTCGGCGTATTGGGCAAACTCCCCGCCCATAAACAGCAGCTTCTTTCCCGGGTGAGCTATCTTATATCCATACAGCAGCCGCAGCTGGGCAAACTGCTGCCATTGATCTCCCGGCATTTTATCGACAAGTGCCTTTTTCCCGTGGACAACTTCATCATGGGATAGGGGAAGTACATAGTTTTCACTGAAAGCATACATAAAGGAAAATGTCAGCAGGTTGTGGTGCCATTTCCTGTAATAGGAATCATATTCCATATACTTCAGCATGTCGTTCATCCAGCCCATATTCCACTTATAGTTGAAGCCTAGACCGCCTGTATAGGTCGGAGCTGTGACGAGCGGAATGTCGGAGCTGTCTTCTGCCATCATGAGCGCATCGGGATTAAAGGCAAAGACGGCTTCGTTCAACTTTCGCAGAAAGGCAAGTGCCTCGAGATTCTCTTCGCCCCCGTACGAGTTATAAAGCTTCGGTTTATCGTCCCCGCGGTCGAAGTTTAAATACAGCATACTTGCCACAGCATCAACGCGGATACCGTCAACGTGGCACTCTTCAAACCAGAACAGCGCATTGGAGACGAGGAAGCTTTGAATCTCCGGTCTGCCAAAGTCGAACGTGAGCGTCCCCCAGGATGGTTTGTCCGCTTTTTCAATATCTGCATATTCAAACAACGGCTCGCCGTCGAACATGCGCAGACCGTGGTCATCCCGGCAGAAGTGACCGGGCACCCAGTCCATGATCACTCCGATGCCCTGCTGGTGGCATTCATCAACAAATGCTTTAAATTCATTGGGGGTCCCGTAGCGGCTTGTCACCGAAAAGTATCCGGTGATCTGATAGCCCCAGGATAAGTCAAAGGGGTGTTCGGCGAGCGGCATCAGCTCTATGTGGGTGTAGCCCATTTCTTTTACATAAGGAATCAGGAGCTCGGCCATCTCCGTATACGTATACAGCGAACCATCTTCTTTCTGCTTCCACGTTCCGAAATGAACTTCGTAAATGTTTACAGGTTTTTCATAGCTGGGAGTTTTCCCTTTCGAAGCCATCCATTCAGTATCATTCCATGTATAACCGTCATAGTCATACGGCACGACAGATGCCGTCGCAGGCCTCAGCTCTGACTGGCGTGCGAAGGGATCCGCTTTCAGGCCGCTCCATCCATTTTCGTGGCGGATGGCATATTTATAGGAAGCGCCGGCCTCAATGTCGGTAAAAAATGCGCCCCATAAGCCAGCTTCCGAGCACGGCTCCAGCGGGTGGCTTTCCCACTCCCAGTCGTTAAAGCTGCCAGTGACGCTGACAGATTTAGCGTGTGGAGCCCATACAACAAAACGGAAACCATGTACGCCATTTTCCTGATGAGGATGACAGCCAAGGATCCGGTGGGAGAAATAATTAGTACCCTGATGGAACAAGTAAATGTCATCTTCCGTAATGAGGTTTTGCATGCAGGGCATTCCTCCTTTCATAGGAATCAACGCGTAAAAACGCATACTACACTTATTCGATTTTAATAGGAAAAAGTCCTGTATGAATTTTAATTAAATTTAGAAAATTATTGAATGATCATTCATTTTATGCTTTGGCTTGAAACCTGTCGGAAAAGGGAATAGCATGGAACAGAATTCGAAGAGATGAGGGTGGGCAGGATGATGAAAGCATGGCTTGATGAACGTCACATTGTGACGATAGAAGCAGACCGTTTTGAGGACAGGGCAGAATTAATGTCGGAGAGCGGTCTTACTTACAGCTTGTATTACGAAAAGGCGCTTGATCATGAAACAGCGGTGTACCGCTGTACCGATCTGCTGCCGGTCGAACGCAGCATGCGGTTGAAGCTTGGAGCAGCTGAAGCCCCGGTGTATCTGCGCCGTATCGTCCGGGACCCGGCATTCGACGCAGAATTTCCTGGAGATTTGGAGAGACTTGGCGCTGTGCTTGAAAACGGCGTAACCGTTTTTCGTATGTGGTCGCCCTGTGCAGAAGCTGTTTCAGTGCAAATCGGGGAATCCAAAAAAGATATGGTGATCAATGCGAACGGAACATGGGAAGCATGGGCTGACCGAGACCTTTCCGGCACACCCTATTTATATGAATGTTTCATCCACGGCGAGGAGGTCGTGGCTGTCGATCCATATGCGAAGGCGTTGACTGCCAATGGTGAAGAAGCGGTCGTCTATCACCCGCAGAGCCGGGAGGACGCCTCTGGACGTCCATTTATAGAGCATACGCAGGACAGCATCATTTATGAACTTCATATCCGCGATGCCACGATTCATCCCGACAGCGGAGTCACATGGAAAGGGAAGTACAAAGGGTTGACGGAACGGGGAACGGTGAACAGCAGCGGAGACAGTACCGGCTTAAGCTATATCAAAGAGCTCGGTGTCACCCATGTGCAATGTCTGCCGTTTAATGATTTTGCACGGGTCGATGACAATCATCCGGACGACTATTATAACTGGGGCTATGATCCGCTTTTCTTTCAAGTACCGGAAGGCAGCTACGCAACGGACCCGCAGGATCCGCTCTGCCGGGTACGCGAGCTTCAGGAGATGATAGATGCTTTTCATGACGAGGGACTTGGCGTCATTGCCGATGTCGTATTCAATCACGTATTCATCCGTGAAGAATCCTCCTTTGAAAAGCTGGTGCCGGGCTATTACTTTCGCTTTCATTTGGACGGATCCCCGAGCAACGGAACGGGAGTCGGCAACGACTTTGCATCTGAGCGCCATATGGCGAGAAAATTTATTCTGGACACGATCGACTACTGGCTGACACACTTCCGACTCGACGGCTTTCGATTTGATTTAATGGGGGCACTCGACAAGCTGACCATGAGGCTGATATCAGCACGCTGCCAGGAGGAGAGCATCCCGGTTGTCCTGCTTGGAGAAGGATGGGACCTGCCGACGGCCCTCGCCTCCGATCAAAAAACGGTTAATACGCAGGCGGGAGATGTGCCGGAAGTCCGGTTCTTCAATGACTTTTTCAGAGACACGGTTAAAGGAGGATTGTTTGATTTTAATGACTTCGGATTTGTAAATGGAAAGGGCCGCTTTATTGAACGGATGCCCCAGCTCGTGAAAGGATCTGCCGATACGATGGAGTGGGCAGAGCCGCACGTTTCTGAAGTGACACAGACGGTTAATTATGTCGAGTGCCACGACAATCATACGCTGTGGGACAGGCTGCGGCGCTCAAACGAAGCGGAGAGCGAGGCGGACCGCAGAGCGATGCATGAGCTTGCTTCGGCGCTCGTTCTCATCAGCCAGGGTGTTCCGTTTCTTCATGCAGGTCAGGAGTTTTTCCGGACAAAATTCGGGGAAGGGAACAGCTACATCTCCGGTGACCGCATCAACCAGCTGGACTGGGAGCGCCGCACCGAATATGATCCGCACATTGATACGGTAAAAGAACTGATTGCTATCCGGAAAAAATACGGTGTCTTCCGGCTTCGCTCTGCTGAATCTGTTCGCAGCAGACTTCATGTTTTAAGTACGCCTGCCCCGGTGTTCGGATTTTTGCTGCTTGCAGCGGAAGGGGACATCGCATTTTATGTGAATCCAACGAAGCGCCGCTATGAGCTGCAGCTTCCTGCTTCGGGTATTTGGCGCCTGCTCGTATCAAATAAAAAAGTGGAGCGCGTGCCGCTCGAAGGTGAATTTATGCACTTGGAGCCATATGAATTTATGCTCGTAAAAAAATCCCGTCAGTAGTTGAACAAACGGGAAAACTTATTTACAATGATAAAAGGCTTTTCCTGCGCTTTTTGAGCGTAAGTACGGAATCGGATAAGGGTGAAACGATTGGAACATTTCAGCATGGGGGAAGGATGGCACCTGCGCCCCGCCGGTGGAGCTACCGGTGAAGCGTACGTGGCCGAACAGGGACAACAAAAAATATTTGTGAAACGTAATTCGTCACCGTTCCTGGCAGTCCTTTCAGCTGAGGGAATTGTTCCAAAGCTGCTGTGGACGAAGCGCCTTGAGAACGGTGATGTTATTACAGCCCAGCAGTGGATCAGCGGCAGGGAGCTTAAGATAGCGGAAATGGACCATTCCCGCGTAGCAGAGCTTCTCGCTAAAATCCATCAGTCGCAGGAGCTTCTCGATATGTTTAAACGGATGGGCAACCGCCCGTTGATTCCGGGAAACATCTTTCGAGCCTTGCAGACACACGTGCGTCATAAAGGACTGGATCACGGCAGCTTGAAGCAGGCACTGCAGCAGCTGGAGTCCAGATTTCCCAATTTGACCGAACAGGATTTTGTCGTCTGCCATGCAGACGTGCATCATAATAACTGGATAGAGGACGAGAAAGGAAATTTATTCCTGATCGACTGGGATGGAGCGCAGGTAGCAGACCCTGCGCTCGATTTAGCCCCGCTTCTCTATGCCTATGTGCCGGAAGAAAGCTGGGAAATGTGGCTTCGAGCTTACGGCCGTAAGCCGGATGACAGCCTTTGGTACAGACTGTGGTGGTACCGCCTGGTGCAAAGCATCGAAAACATTCTCTGGTATAAAGAACGCGGAGATGAGGCACAGGCTGCAGGCTGGAATCTGAAGGTAGAAGAGCTTCTGCATAAAGGAAGCGGTGCACAGAGCTGAAACGCCGGTGCCGTGTGACAGGCTTCATGACGCATCAGCGTCGTGGAGCTCTTTTACTGTGTTTTTTACATGCTGCCTGCATGATGAACGGTACTGGATCATGAACGAACTTATTTGATAAAAGGAGAGACGAACGAAGATGAGATTGCGTAATAAGCCATGGGCCCCGGAATATTTAAAGGAAAACAATGATATTGTCGTGGAAGCACCATCCCGATGGAAAGGAAAGTGGCACGAGCATTTTAACAATGATGGGCCGCTGTATGTCGAAGTTGGGTCGGGTAAAGGAAAATTCGTAAACGATCTGGCAGAAGCCAATCCAGAAGTGAATGTGATCGGACTCGAACTGTATGAAAGTGTAATTGTGAATGGAGTCGAACAGGCGGTGGAAAAGCGAAAGCCTAATCTGCGGTTTCTGCAGGAAAACGCTGCAGATCTGCCGGACATGTTTGCTCCGGAAGAGATCGACCGGCTATATATTAATTTCACGGATCCGTGGCCGAAAAAGAGGCACGCAAAGAGAAGGCTCACACATGAAGGATTTCTGGATCTCTATCGAGAAGTACTACACAGAGAAGCAGAGATCCACTTTAAAACCGATAATCAGGGGCTGTTTGAATTCTCACTGGAGTCGTTCTCACGTGCAGGAGCACGTTTGAAAAATATCAGCCTGGACCTTCATCAAAGCGAAATGGAAGGAAACATCATGACAGAATATGAACAAAAGTTTTCGCAGAAGGGAATGCGGATTTACCGGCTGGAAGCTCAGCTTCATCATGATTAATAAGGTGGGGAAAGCATGGCATTGGAACAGCTGAACATCGGAAATAACATCACGCTTACTTGGCTTGACGGCGGCGACACGTTTATGGACGGAGGCGCTATGTTCGGAGTTGTACCAAAACCGCTCTGGTCGAGAAAGTATCCAGTTAATGAAAATAATCAGATTGAGCTTCGCTGCGATCCGATTCTCGTGCAGACGGAGGAGCAGATTCTGCTGATCGACAGTGGTATCGGCCGCAACAGGCTTTCGGAAAAAGCGCTGCGCAACTATGGCGTTACAGGAGAGTCCCGCGTCGAGGAAAATCTCGCGGAGCTTGGGCTTACGGCTGAGGATATTACGGATGTCGTGATGACCCACATGCATTTTGACCATGCTTGCGGTCTTGTTGCCGAGACAGAGGACGGGCCGGTTCCCGCCTTCCCGAATGCGGTCATTCACGTAAATGAAACGGAGTGGAAGGAGATGAGGGAGCCGAATATCCGCTCCAAAAACACGTATTTCAAAGAAAACTGGCAGCCGATTGAACAGCTCGTGCGCACCTATACAGACGAGCACGAGCCGTCGCCTGCGATTCGCATGATTCATACAGGCGGCCACAGCGCAGGTCATGCGATCATCCGCATTGAAGGTGCAGACAGCGTTTACTGGCACATGGCTGATATTATGCCGACGCATGCGCACCAAAACGCTCTTTGGGTGCTGGCGTATGACGACTACCCGATGGATTCGATTTATGCGAAGCAGAAATACGTGACAGAAGCACTTCAAAAAGAAAACTGGTTCTTTTTCTATCACGATTACAAATACCGCGCGATCCGCTGGGATGAAACCGGTAAAGAAGTAAAGGATGCTGTTGAACGGAAGGCAGCGGCAGAAAGTCCGTCCCGACGTTAACCAGTATTTAATCGAAAAAAGCGCTTCAGGATCTCATCATCCTGAAGCGCTTTTTGCTGCGCATCTACTCTTGCTTTTTAAAGTCTAAAATTGAACCTGTGGCTGCATCTACACGAAATTCGTAGGCGAAAACACCGTCTTCTTCCTCGATTGTGACACCGCCGCGGTAAACGTCATACACGAGCTGATCTTTTTCATAGCGCTCTGTGATCATGTGTACCCAAGACCCTTCAATTTTTCCGATATCGGAAGCCTTCTTTTTTACGAGTTTCAATGCTTTCTCCGGTGCAAGCACCGTTTCCTTCTGATCCAGCGTATTTTTTGCGATCATCGTGACGGCAACTCCTGCCCCCACTCCAGCAGCAAAGCGTTTCCAGCTCATGTTGAACACTCCTCTTCCTTCACATCTATTTCCTTCAGTATAGCGAAAGTGGGGGACATTGCCAATGGAAATCAAAGCGGTTTCATGAAAAAATAGGCAGAGAAGCAGAATTATTTCGAATAGCGAAAAAAACTGGAATCCACGTAGCTGCTCCGGTAGAATAGCAGGTGGAACAGATTACAGAAAGGGAGTGCAAGCATGCATCAGGATACATATCAGTTATTTGAAACGTTGACGCAGCTTCCGGGAGCTCCGGGCTTTGAACACGAAGTACGCCGCTTCGTAAAAAACGAACTCAGTCAGTACAGTGACGAAGTCGTTCAGGACAGACTGGGAAGTGTGTTTGGCGTCAAGCACGGGTCCGAGGATGATCCGCGCGTAATGGTAGCAGGTCATATGGACGAAGTTGGTTTTATGGTTACGTCCATTGACGATAAAGGACTGATTCGCTTTCAGCCGCTGGGCGGCTGGTGGAGTCAGGTGCTGCTGGCACAGCGTCTGCATATCATAACGGACAATGGGCCGGTTACCGGTGTCATTGGATCCGTTCCGCCGCACCTTCTTGATGAAGCGAAGCGGAGTAAACCGATGGATATAAAAAATATGTATATTGACATTGGCGCTGATGATAAAGCAGATGCTGAAAAGATCGGTATTAAACCAGGTCAGCAGATCGTGCCGGTCTGTCCGATGGAAAGGCTCGCAAACGAGAAAAAACTGCTCGCCAAAGCCTGGGACAACCGCTACGGTGTCGGCCTTTCTATTGAGCTTTTAAAAGAGCTTCAGGGAGAAACGCTTCCGAATACGCTCTATTCCGGAGCAACTGTCCAGGAAGAAGTCGGTCTGCGCGGGGCACAGACAGCAGCCGCCATGATTCGTCCGGATATTTTTTACGCTCTGGATGCAAGCCCTGCTAACGATGCTTCCGGTGAAAAAGATGCGTTTGGAAAACTCGGTGGAGGAGCGCTGCTTCGTATTTTTGACCGGACGATGATCACACACCGGGGAATGCGTGAATTTATTCTGGATACGGCAGAATCGAACAAGATACCTTATCAGTTCTTTATCTCGCAAGGGGGCACCGATGCTGGACGAGTCCACATTTCCAATAACGGTGTACCATCAGCTGTCATTGGCATATGCTCGCGCTACATTCACACCGCTGCATCAATGATGCATGTAGATGACTACGCAGCGGCGAAAGAGCTGCTCGTCAAGCTGGTGAAAGCAACAGACCGCACGACGATGCAGACGATTCGTGACAACGTGTAACAGACGCGCATCATAAAAGCCTGCCGAAGTAACCTGTGCGGCAGGCTTTTCAGAGTGTGGATAAAGTCATTTTAAGTGAATAACGTTGCACCTGCCTACATCTACGGACACTCGCTTTCCGGAGGGAACGGCTTCAGCTAACCGCTCCCTCCTGTTGTCAGAAGCGCTGGATCTTCGCCTCGTTCGGATCCTCCAGGAGTCGAGATCCTCCAATTTGGCAGCTGCCAGTCCGGTTGAAACACCTGGTGATGATTCGCACGTGCTTGTTCCATATGGGTGGAACCTTTATATAGGCAACACTTCGATGTCGAATAAGGATTACCAGTGCTTTCACGTATGTACCATGGAACAGTCGTATCTACCGATCGGAACGTTTTTCTCCAACAAACAAATCCATTTTCCCTTCGTGTCCGGCGTGCCCGTGGAAGCCGCGCAGCCTGAAGATGCCGTGCCGTTCAGATCTGCGAACGGCATCCACGCTCGAGCGGAGCCGGACTGGGTCTTGAAGGCTTCTTGTAAGAAGCCTGTGTCCGCGTGAAGCCGTGCCTTTCTTCCCTTCATACGGGATCACCCTGAGACATAGCTGAAGGCCAGCCCACGGCAGGCTCGGTTAACAGAGGGGAAAGTCAACCAAACGAATAAATAATGAAGTTGAAAGACTTTTTCGTCTTCACAAGGTTTCCAGCTTTCAAGAGGGGCCAGCGGTCTGCTGGTTTATGCCGCTTATGCTACTCGGTCTCAAAGATATAGGACAGAGCTTGCAGTGCTTGATCCGAGGTTTCAACGGTGACCTGTGCCTTTTCAGAGAGCTCTTTTAAGGCATGGTGAAGCTTTTCCGGACGCACGAGAATCAAGGGTTTGTTGAGGGCGATCGCAGCGCCGGCGTCCATCGCGCTGTTCCACTGACGGTAGTCTTCCCCAAAGAGTGCGAGCACGACATCCGAACGGTTCAGCAGCACTCTCGTACGTAAATTGTTCATTTGGGAAGCCGCCTCATCCTTGGCAATTTTATTAGCCTGCTCTCCGAGAATCTCTTCTCCGATATTGTCAGATCGGCTGTGGTTTTCCATCGGACCGGTAAAGTGGATCGGCAGGCCTTGCTGCTGTGCTTTATCCTTCAGATCGCGCCGCCAGTCATCGTGGATTTGTCCTGCCAGATAAACGGTGATTTCCATTCTGAACACTCCTTATCATTTAAGTGATGCCCGATTGAGAGGGCTTCCTCTACTATCATCAAAAACGTACCGGCGTGTCAACTAATTGGAAGCGGTGAACCGCTGACAGCTTGCCATGCTCGGACACGAGAAAAAATTGCGGGCTGCGGGAAGAAGAAATGCAAGAGCTGGTTTATCTGTTTAGAAAGGCAACTAAAGCTCCCATATAACCTCCGCAATTCGCCTTCATTCGACAAATGTTACAAAAATGTTTCGCGTTTGTAACAGAACTGTGATATGATTACAAAGGATTAAACAGCCGGAGTGTGCTCCGGGTCATATACAGCTTGAGCACATGCTCTGGCAAATCAATGAAACCGATTGTCTGGATTGGAGGAATTCCCGTGTGGTGGATGGGAAAACCAGCTGGTCTTGCGGCTGCCTGTATTCTGATGGGTGCGTGCAGCTTAAGTGATGACCAGCTCTCTGAAAAAGCAGAAAAACTGCTTCACGAAAAAGTGGAACAAGAGCCGGAAGAGCCGACCGTTCATCAGAATGGATTTTCTGTCTTTCTGCCCGATCAGGCTGAAATGGAGAAGAACGGCAGCGCTGAGTTTCACATTAGCATGGAAGAGCAAATTTTTATCTTGAACTTGGATGGTGCAGATGCAGAGGCGGAGGAGAGCCTTCTCCCTGAACGGGAGCCGCTTCTTGCCGAAGTGTCCCAAGAAGGGGCGGAAGAAGCCTTCTTTCACATCGCGCCGTTTGATGGAGATGCCTATGAAGTGATGGTAGGGTCCGGAAATGCCAAAATTTCTGCAGTCATGAAGCTTCAGGAGATCTCTGAACAGGCGGGAATGATGTTTGATATTGTTCAGTCTGTCGAAAAACATGATCATATTGGAAGAGGCATGGCTCCCGCAGTCGGGGAGTGATGCCTCTTTTCGTCTGCGCATCCTT
This sequence comes from Alkalicoccus luteus, assembly GCF_052061695.1. Classification (NCBI taxonomy): domain Bacteria; kingdom Bacillati; phylum Bacillota; class Bacilli; order Caryophanales; family Bacillaceae; genus Alkalicoccus; species Alkalicoccus luteus. The sequence goes on along the minus strand of NZ_JBPZEY010000001.1, from coordinate 291,241 downwards.
CTTGACAAATCAGGTGTCAAGACAGCATGATGAACAAATGAGGAGGCGGAGGCGAAGAAATTATGAAACAGTTTTTACATAAAAAAGGAATCGAGCTGTCGCTGCGGACTTATTTTATAACGGGTTTAAGCTATATGGCGTTAGGGCTGTTTTCTTCTTTGATTATCGGATTGATCATGCAGACGGCGGGTGACGCTGCTGGCATTGGATGGCTGGAGAATACCGGTACGCAGGCCATGGCGCTGGCAGGACCTGCAATCGGTGCTGCGGTCGCTTACGGCCTTAAGGCGCCGGGGCTCGTATTATTTGCAGCCTTGTTCGGAGGAGCTGCAGGTTACGATCTGGCAGGACCGGCAGGGGCGTTTATTGCTGCGGTTGGTGCAGTAGAAGCAGGCAAGCTTGTATCAGGTGAAACCAAAATAGATATTCTAGTAACACCGTTTGTAACGATCAGTGCCGGGGCAGCTGCAGCTGCGGCAATCGGACCGCCGGTCAGTGCGTTGTTGATCGGCATCGGTCAGTTTGTCATGTGGGCGACAGAGCAGCAGCCGTTCGTTATGGGGATTGTCATCGCAGCAGTTATGGGACTGGCGCTGACTGCACCAATTTCCAGCGCGGCTATCGCCATCATGCTGCAGCTTGACGGACTGGCTGCCGGGGCTGCCGCAGTCGGCTGTGCCGCGCAGATGGTTGGCTTTGCTGTAAGCAGCTATCGGGAAAACAAAGCTGCCGGGCTGATATCGCTTGGCATTGGCACCTCGATGCTGCAAATTGGCAATATTGTTCGTAACCCGCTGATCCTGATTCCGCCTACTGCAGCTGGAGCGCTGATCGGTCCGCTTGCAACGATCGTCTTTCTCATGGAGAATAACCCTGAAGGAGCCGGAATGGGGACGAGCGGATTTGTTGGACAGATTATGACGTTTCATACGATGGGATTTACCCAAAGTGTATTATGGTCCGTGCTTTTATTGCACGTTGTGCTCCCGGCTGTGATCAGTCTCTTGCTCTCAGAATGGATGAGGCATAAAGGCTGGATCAAAGCCGGTGATATGAAAATTGAACAAGCATAGGAGGCGTATTCGCTGTGAAAGAACTGACGCAGGAACACGAGATTCGAAGCGCAATGGAAGAAGGAGAGACCGTACTGATGTTTTCAGCCGGCTGGTGTCCGGACTGCACGGTAATCGAACCAGAACTTCCTGAAGTGGAAGCACACTTTTCAAGGATGAATTTTTATAAAATCGACCGGGATCTTCACCCTGATCTGGCTTCAGAACTTGATATCATGGGGATTCCAAGTTTTGTCGTCTTCCGCGATGGAACGGAAGCAGGGCGATTCGTAAGCCGGGATCGCAAAACGAAAGAAGAAATTATCCGGTTTTTGCAGGAAGTGTGAAGCCTGCCGCTAAAGCGTGTTAAAATGGCTTCAATGGAGGGATACGAACATGAAAACGATGGAAATAAAGCGGGCGCTTGAAAAAGAGCTGCAGCATGATCATTGGACGACATCATTTGATCGGGACAGGGAAACGTTCCGCATTGAAGACGACCGTGTGGACAAAGGTATTACGGTCCGCTTAGGAAATGTAAAGCAGGCATTCGAAAACGATCCGGAGGAAGCACTCGCTTCAACCGTTTCAAAAATAAAAGAAGGGATGCGGCTTCTCATTGAGCGAGTTGATTTAACTGGCAAGGAGAAGCAGATCTTCCCGGTACTCCGTACGCCGGACTTCGCTGAGGATCAGAATTTAGTTAAAGACGAGCATACGGCAGAAACGAGCGTATTTTATGCAGTCGATGAAGGCGAGTCGTATTCTTTAATTGATGAGAATATGCTCGCCTCGTCGGGCAAGACGGCCCAGGAAGTGCGAGAAGCGGCTATGTTCAACATTCGCTCGCTTTCAACGGACATGAAGCAGGACACGGTTGCGGGAAACCACTTTTACTTTTTACGCGCAGGTGACGGGTATGAGGCAAGCCGCATTCTCAACGATCAGCTGCTGGAATCGATGAAGGATATGGCAAAGGGCGAGCTTGCGGTCGCAGTTCCTCATCACGATGTGCTCATTTTTGCAGACATTCGCAATGAAGCAGGCTACGATGTGCTGGCACAAATTACGTTTCAGTTTTTCTCAGAAGGCCATGTGCCGCTGACAGCCCTGCCATTTCTCTATGAAAATGATGAATTAGAGCCGATCTTTATTCTGGCTCAGAAAAAACCGAAGAGCACGAAAAAAGATGGATGATTTTTCTATGATGCATCCTGTATAGTTAGTGATGGAAAGGTAACTCATGCTGGGCACAGTCTGCGAGTTACCTTTTCCATATTTTACATAAAAGTCAGGTGAGCGTAGTGAGAGACCCAAAGCATTATATAGATAAAATGAGAGAATGGATGTTTGGCGTTGATGATCGGACAGAGCGTCCGCCGCGTGAGTTCCAAAAACTGGAGAAGCAGGAGCGCCGGCGTCAAATTCCAGAGCTCGGTGAAGTCAAAATGCAGCACTATTATCCGAAGGAAAAGCTGAATACGGCTGAGCCGCTAAAGCCGCTGGAGCGCAAAAAAACGAAGACGGAATCAAAACCGCCGGCACGTAACAAGCCAAAGACAGAAGCAAAGCCGCCGGAAGAACGTCCGGCTTGGAGGAAACAACCGTTGGAAAAGCGCCGGCGTTCATCCGGTTCACAGGAGCAGGCCGTGCCGAAACCGCCTAAAAAACGTCCGGACGTTTACAGCCGCGGTCCGTTTAAAGCGCAGGAAATTCCTTCTCCTATTTACGGGCTGCAGCTACAGCGGGAACGTGTTAAGCGCCGTCGTGAAGCGCTCTATCCATCCGCTGCACACGAAGTAGAAGCAGAGGGTCAAACACCGGAACAATTGGGCGTACCAAAAGCAGAGCAGCCTGCAGAGCTTCCCGCGACGGAGCAGCCGGAAGGATTGCCGGATGTCGCTGAAGGATACGGTGAGCAGCTGATAAAAGCAAAGGACGAGGCATCTGCTGACCGTGCGAAAAATGAGCTTGCAGACGCGGTGGAGGAAGTGTATGAGGCAAAGAAGATCGTTCCGGCTCCGGGACCTGATCAGGAAGAGCCTGCCGTCAGTGGCGTTGAGCCAGTGCGAGCTGCTGCAGAACCCGTGCCTCCGGCTGAGCCGAAGCGGAGCGCATCGGAGCAGTCAGATTGGAAAGCGGGACTCAGCCGGGAAGAAAGAAAGCAGCTGAAAGAAGCTGCTTCCGCCCCGCCACCGCAGAAGGAACGGCGTAAGCCCGAGGTACAGTCCGTCCGCAGGAAACAGGAAGACGCAAAAGTTCCTTTTAATGTCATGATGCAGCCATCGGATAAACGAAAGGCGAGAAAGCATGATGAAGGCTACCAAAAGCCCGAGCTCCATCTTCTTTCTATTCCGCCGAAACGGGATGAGAACCTGGACAGCTGGGCAGGTGAAACGGCCCAAAAACTAAACGAAACGATGGCCTATTTTCGAGTCCGTGCAGAAGTAGTAACCTACACGTCAGGCCCCTCTGTTACCCGTTTTGAGCTGCAGCCGGAGCCTGGGGTAAAAATCAATAAAATCGTTCAGCTCACAGATGACCTAAAGCGCAGTCTGGCGGCTACTGAAATTCGAATAGAAGCCCCGATTCCGGGGAAGACGACCGTAGGGATTGAAGTGCCGAACCCATCAGCCGTGCCTGTAATGCTCCGCACCATCCTGAGAGACAACGCCTTTCGTGAGGCCGGTTCTCCACTGACGGTCGCACTCGGAATGGACATCGGAGGCAACGCGATTACAACAGATATCGGCTCCATGCCGCACGGGCTGATTGCCGGTACGACCGGATCGGGTAAAAGTGTCTGTGTTAATTCGATGCTTTTGAGCCTGCTGTATAAAGCGTCTCCGGATGAAGTGAGACTGCTGCTGATTGACCCGAAAATGGTTGAACTTGCTCCGTTTAATGATGTACCGCATCTTGCGGCCCCTGTTATTACGGATACGAAGGAAGCAACAGCTGCCTTGAAATGGGCGGTAGAAGAAATGGAGAGACGGTACCAGCTCTTTGCAAAAACCGGCTCCAGAGATCTGGAGCGGTACAACAATAAAGCAGAAAAGAAGCTGCCGCGATTAGTTATTGTGGTTGATGAGCTGGCTGATTTAATGATGGTTGCCCCGCAGGAAGTGGAGGACGCCATTTGCCGGATTGCTCAGAAAGCAAGAGCGTGCGGCATCCACCTGCTCGTGGCGACGCAGCGCCCGTCGGTAGATGTAATTACTGGCTTAATTAAAGCGAACATTCCTTCAAGAATTGCTTTTTCTGTTTCGTCTTCCGCTGATTCGAGAACTATTTTGGACAGCGGCGGAGCGGAGCGGCTGCTGGGTAAAGGGGACATGCTTTTTCATCCAAACTCGCTCCCGAAGCCGATGCGGATTCAGGGGACCTTTGTCACCGATGATGAAATTGATCGGGTGATTCAGCACACCTCAGCTATGAAAAAGCCGGAACCGCTGTTTGACCCGGCTGAAATTCGTGAGCAGCAGGACAGTGCCTCTTCCGGAGATGAGCTTTACGAAGAAGCGGTTTCGTTCGTGGCAGAACGCCAATCGGCCTCCACCTCGCTGTTGCAGCGACGGTTTCAAATCGGCTATAATCGGGCAGCGAGACTGATCGATGATATGGAGTCCCAAGGAATTGTCTCTCCGGCAAAGGGAAGCCGCCCCAGAGACGTCTACACGTCAGAGGTGTAAACCGGCATACGGATTTTTCAAGATATCAGCCGATGTACTGGATTATGTATATGAGGAAAGGGTATAGTAGAGGAAAGGTTGTACAGCCTTCCAACTGTACCCCCTTTTTTATGAAACAGGGAACCGTGATCATGCAGGCGGCCTGAACGGCCGGCCCCATACTTCGTTTGACTACCAATCAGACAGGGAGGGGATCAGAATGCATCAGATTTTACTTGGACATCTCGTAGAACAGATTTCACCTGCGTGGCTGCACCTCCTGACAGAGGAGGAACGGACGAAAGATATTGTCCTGCGCCACGGAGTCGATCAGGTCAACGAAGACGATGTGAAAGAGATCATGGAAGCAGTCATTTCAGAAAAAGCAGACAACACCCTGTACCATTAGAAACCAGCATAATTTTAATGATGAAGAATGAGGAGAACTGGATTAATGAAAGAAATAACGCTAAAGCTGCGTGGAGAGATAGACCGCCTGACAAACAAAACGTTTAAGTTCGATGAACGTGTCGGGGAAGGCTGGTTCTCAGCAGTTTATTTTTTGAAAACAAAAGAAATTGCAGAAAAAGTCATTCCCGATAACGTGGTGACGATGCAGTTTTTTCAAAAGCAGCATGCTGTCCTTTGCGGAACCGATGAAGCGATTGCTCTGCTGCAGGAGTTTGCTGTTGAACCGGAATCACTGGAAATTCATTCGCTTGAAGACGGAGATAAGGTGGAGCCGTTTGAAACTGTCCTGACGATCACGGGACCCTATCAGCATTTTGGCTTTTTAGAAGGAGTTATTGACGGCATTCTCGCCAGAAGAACATCGGTGGCGACGAACGTCTATGAAGTTGTTAAAGCAGCAAAAACGTCCGGAACAGAGAAACCTGTCATCTTCATGGGAGATCGCGATGATCATTTTACCATGCAGTCTGGTGACGGATATGCAGCGTTTATCGGCGGTTCGAAGGCCCAGGCGACTCACGCCATGAATGAATGGTGGGGCAAGAAAGGAATCGGCACGATGCCGCATGCGCTTATTCAGCTGTTCAAGGGAGATCTTGTGCAGGCGACAAAAGCCTATAAAGATACGTTTCCGGACGACGAGCTTCTTGCGCTTGTCGATTACAACAATGATGTGATTGAAGATTCACTTAAAGTAGCCAGGGAATTCGGCCGTGAGTTGAGCGGTGTCCGAGTAGATACCTCTAACCACATGGTAGACCGGTATTTTACAAGAAATCCGGACGTTCTCGGCAGTTTTGATCCGAGAGGCGTTAACCCAAAGCTGCTGTTTGCACTGAGAGATGCCCTTGATGCAGAAGGGTTTCATCATGTAAAAATTGTCGCTTCCGGAGGCTTCGATGCAAAACGGATCAGCCGGTATGAAAAAGACGGTGTTCCAGTTGATATGTACGGAGTAGGAAGCAGCCTGCTTAAGGTACATATCGGATTTACAGGAGATAACGTTCTTTTAAATGGAGAACCTCAGGCGAAAGAAGGAAGGAAATACAGGGAAAATCCGCGCTTAAAGAAAATAGAGCTCGAGGCGGCGGACATCCGGAAGTAAGGCGCCTTTCAGCAGTGCGCCTCATAAAAGAGTGACAGTGGGGAGCTGTGCCTTCGGGACGGCTCTTTTTTCTTCCCAAGTACGTACATAGCTGGAAAGGAGGCGTGCAGCATGCCCGAACGAAAAGCCACGTTTATGATTAATTTTGAGGAAATGAAGCGTGAAAAACAGGAAGCTTATCACCGGGAAGCGGAAGATTTGTACGAATGGCTGTTCCATTTCCTCGAACGGGATTTAAACATGAGAGAAAAGGTAAGGGCCAAGCATATGTTTCGAGATCTGTGCGGATTTCAGACAGAAACCGTGCTGACCCGGGAGGAGGAGCTGCACGCCGAGCACTGGATGCTGTTTGATTACATTACCGTCATCGGGTCCCGTCCATTTGATTTGTTTATCCGCAGCCACAGCAGTGAGCTGACGCCGAAAATGAAAGAAACGGCTGGCATGATGATGCTCATGCACCTGGCCCCGTATCGTGTCCTTCATACGAGCGGCAGTGAACACCTGCTTTCTCCTTTTCAGGAGGAACGTGAAATTGCAGTCCGTGCAGTCGGCAGCCCGCAGCAGGCAGAAGCAGGCGAGCTCATTTTAGCAAGAGTGGCTCAGGTCGGTTTTGAAAAGACAATGGTAGGCCCTTGTATTCGTATTGACCCGAAACATGAGGAAAAAGTACTTGAAAAACTCCGTTACTTTGAAGCGAAAGGGAGAAAATCCTACCATCGGTTTTTGAAGGAAACAGGCATATCGTTTCTGCAGTACCGTCCGTAAAATGGCACATAGCAGGGAGACGGTCTCTCTGTTATAATGAGGGAATGAACCGCCGGGACGATCCGGCAACACGACTTATTCAAAATTCGGAGGCAGTAGGAAATGACAAACTATCATTTCATTGGAATAAAAGGCTCAGGCATGAGTGCGCTGGCACAAATTTTGAGCGATATGAAAATGAACGTACAGGGCTCTGATGTGGAAAAGCGTTTTTTTACACAGATTCCGCTTGAAAATAAAAACATCCCAATCTATCCTTTTGAAGCTGACAACGTGCAGGAAGGACAGACTATCATAGCATCACCTGCGTATAACGAGACAAATCCTGAAGTTCAGCGGGCCGGTGAAAAAAAGATAACCGTCCACTCTTACCCGGACTTTTTAGGATCGTTTATTAAACAATTCACGAGTGTAGCTGTAACCGGGTCGCACGGGAAAACGACGACGACCGGGCTTCTTTCCCATGTCTTGTCTGAAGCCAGACCGACCTCGTACTTGATCGGGGACGGGACTGGAAAAGGAACAGAAAACAGCGAGTATTTCGCATTTGAAGCATGCGAGTACCGCCGTCACTTTTTGAATTATTATCCCGATTATGCAATTATGACAAATATTGATTTTGACCATCCCGACTATTTTAAAGATGTCGATGATGTCTTTCAAGCCTTTCAGGATATGGCTTCCCAGGTCCAAAAAGCAATTATCGCCTGCGGCGACGATCCGCATCTCCAGCATCTGCAGGCAGGTGTTCCGGTCATTTATTACGGGCTGTCAGAAGAAAGTGATTTTCAGGCACGGGACATCAAGACTGACGCGGAAGGGACGCACTTCGACTGCTACGTGCGGCAGGAGCATTATGGTCGGTTTACCATTCCCGGCTACGGCACCCACCACGTCCTGAACGCACTTGCAGTGATCGCGATCTGCCACTATGAGGAGATCGAAAAGGAAACAGTAGCCGCGCAGCTCGCTACGTTTTCCGGAGTGAAGCGCCGCTTCTCCGAAAAACAAGTCGGTACTCAGGTGCTCGTAGATGATTACGCTCATCACCCGACGGAAATTCGTGCAACGATTGAGTCTGCAAAAAAGAAGTACAGCGGCAGAGATGTCATCGCGATTTTTCAACCGCACACCTTTTCCAGAACCGAGGCATTTTTAGACGATTTTGCATCCGCTTTGGGTGACGCAGATTATGTGTATCTTTGCGACATCTTTTCGTCAGCCCGGGAAAAAAAGGCTGAGCTTACGATTCACGACCTGCAGCATAAAATTTCAGGTGCACAGATCCTGGAAGAATCCGGAACAGATGTCCTGATGCAGTACGAACAGGCGGTTCTGCTGTTTATGGGAGCCGGAGACGTACAGAAGTTTCAGCGGGCATACGAAGAAAACCGAAGCAGCCAGGAAGGTGCGCTGTAACGAAAACGATAAGGCTTCCATTCCGTTTCAGGATGGAAGCCTTTCTGCTGCCTGCTTTATAACAAAGAGACCGCTGTCAAGATGCTTCTGGCAGTCTCTTCAGATGACGGTTACTTCAAGTTTTCAGGGTTCAGCTGTTCGAGATCAGAAACGATAAACCGTCCGTCGCGGCGAATGACTTCCCCGTCAAAGGAGATCGTACCGCCCCCGTATTCAGGACGCTGAATGTTTACAATGTCCCAGTGTACGGCTGAGTCGTTTCCGTTATAAGCATTTTCATAAGCTTGCCCTGGAGTGAAGTGGAAGCTGCCGTCAATTTTTTCATCAAACAAGATATCCTGCATAGGATGCTGAATGAATGGATTGACCCCAATTGCAAATTCACCAATAAATCGAGCGCCTTCATCCGTGTCGAGGATCTCGTTAAGCTTTTTCGTATCGCTCGATGCGGCATCGACAATTTTACCGTTTTCGAACGTGAGACGAATTTGTTCAAACGTTGTGCCCTGATAAGGGGAAGCGGTATTATAGGTGATGGTGCCGTTCACGGAATCTTTGACAGGAGCAGTGTAAACCTCCCCGTCCGGAATGTTCAGACGGCCCGCGCATTTGATGGCCGGGATATCCTTGATAGAAAAGTGCAGGTCTGTTCCATCCCCCTGGATGTGAACGCGGTCTGTGCGGTTCATTCGATCAACAAGGGCATCCATTGCCTGATCCATGTTGGCATAGTCAAGATTGCACACGTTAAAATAGAAATCCTCAAACGCTTCCGTGCTCATTCCAGCAAGCTGTGCCATCGAATCAGTCGGGTAACGCAGCACGACCCATTTCGTATTTGGTACACGAATTTTGCGGTGTACTACTGTACCCACCGTTTTCTGGTGCAGGGCCATATTGGCTGAAGGTACATCGGACAGCTCGCTGATGTTGTCGCCGGCGCGAAGGCCTATGTAGGCATCCATCTCCTTCATCACGTCCGCTTCAAAACGAGCGGTCAGCTGCTGCTGTTCATCTGTAGCTCCCATAAGCAGGGAACGGTTTACATCATGCTCTTTTAGGGAAACAAAGGGAATAGCATGGACAGCATACGCTTCTTCCACCAGCGCCTTTACCAGCTCTTTTTGAAGGCCGAAATTTTCAATTAAGATTTTCTCTCCTTTTTGAAGATCAGTGGAATACTGAATCAGGTTTCGAGCAAGGGTTTGAATCCGTGGATCTCTCATGCTTACAGCACGCTCCTTCACACTTATAGTTTATGTATCCGTTTTCCATTCTACCGGCTGTACAGAAAAAACACCAGCCGGTGCTGTTTTCCGGGAGGATTTTGACAATTTATCTCGAATCTAGTTCAATAAGAGTTGGATACGGTAAAGTTAAACCGCAATCAGACAAGGAGGAACTAATTATGGAATGGCTCATGTATGTCAGCATTGCAATTGTCGCAGTGGCATTTGCACTTCTCGTTTTTTATCTCATCAAGACGCTGCAATCCTTGAAGGAAACGATGAACAACGTATCCAAAACAGTGGAGGACCTGCAGGGACAGGTGGAAGGAATCACAAATGAATCCACGAATCTTCTACATAAAACAAATGCGCTTGCAGACGACCTGCAGCGTAAATCAGATTCCTTGAACTCCGTATTTGCAGCAGCTCAGGATCTCGGCGTGACGTTTCAGAATATGAATACGTCCGTTAAACGCGTATCCGATTCGGTATCGCGCCAGGCCGACCAGCGGTCTGAACAGGTAGCAAAGGCCGTTCAATGGGGGAACGTAGCGCTTGAGCTGTGGACCCGCTATAAGAAGCAAAAAGAAACGAATGTGTAAGTATACGTGAAGGAGGCTGTGCCAATGAGCGACGAAGGCATGAACGTAAAGGATTTTGTAATCGGGGCACTGGTAGGCGGGCTGGCAGGAGCATCCGCTGCTTTTCTGCTTACGCCAAAATCCGGACGTGAAATCCGGCGTAATATTAATACGCAGGCAAGAGAGAGCACGAGCAGTCTTGCGGACAAAATGAGAGATTTGTCGCGCTCGGTGCGACGTGATATGAAAGAACTGACCGACTCTGCAGACTATCTGATGGAGGATTTTGAAGGATTGTCCGATGATATTGCAGCTTCTGTCCGTAAAGAAGTGGAAGACTTGCAGCGGTCTGTCGAGCAGCTGATCCAGGAAGTGGAAGAGCGCGAAAAGCAAAATCGGGGAGGAGCTTCTACATGACGTTAAAAAAGCTTGAAGACAACGAAACCCTCCGGACTCTTTATGAGCGCCCAGAGCCTTTTCTGATCTTTAAGCACAGTACGACCTGTCCGATCAGCTCGGAGGCTTGGAGCGAGCTCCAATCTTATGCAGACATTTCCGAACTGCCGATCTATTACTTGCATGTGCAGGAGTTTCGCAGCGGATCTGCCGATATTGCAGAGACCTACAGCGTTAAACACGAATCGCCCCAGGCACTGCTCGTGCACAATCAGCGGGTGCTCTGGCATGATTCACACTGGAATATTACGAAAGACAGCCTGCAGCAGGCAGAGGCCGGTGTACGCCGGTCGTAAATACTATAGCATCGTGATTCGATTCATCCGCCGAAGCAAGCTTCGGCGGATGTTATTTTCGCTCAAAAACAGAAACGAATGAATGAATGAAAAAAAGATATTATTTTTGTTAAATCCTCAACCCTCTGAGCGAGAAGGAGTTTCGCGATATTTTGTCGCTTTAATGCTTAAAAGCGTTTAATTATTAAAGAAAAGGGGCTGACAAGCAGGCAAGTATCGTTTATAATGATCATTAAATCTAAAGGAAGCACAAGCTTGGTGCTAATCACGAGAGGAGTTTTATAGAATGGGTAACGAACAGCTGGAAGAGCTTAGAAAACAATTAGATGAGGTGAATGATCAGCTATTTGAACTGATCACAAAGCGTGCCGAGCTTGCACAGGAAGTTGGACGGGTAAAAGCAGCTCAGGGTCTGAACCGCTTCGATCCGGTTCGTGAACGAAAGATGCTTGATGCACTCGCAGCTAAAAACGAAGGACCATTTGAAACATCAACTATTCAGCATATATTTAAAGAAATTTTCAAGGCAAGCCTGGAGCTTCAGGAGGATGATCACAGTAAAGCGATGCTCGTCTCCCGTAAGCGCAAGCAGGATGATACAATTGTTACTATTAAAGGCGAGGCAATCGGGGATGGTCAGCAGCGCATAATCGCAGGACCATGTTCCGTAGAGAGCCGCGAACAAGTGGATCAGGTAGCTCAGACGCTGAAAAAGCAGGGCATTAAACTGATGCGGGGCGGCGCATTCAAGCCGAGAACATCTCCGTACGACTTTCAGGGGCTTGGGATTGAAGGACTTGAAATTTTAAAGGAAGCTGCTGACAAGCATGATCTTGCAGTGATCAGTGAGATCGTCACGCCGCACGATATCGAAAAAGCAGTGGACTACCTGGACGTGATCCAAATCGGTGCCCGCAATATGCAGAACTTCGAGCTTCTGAAGGCTGCAGGTAAAGTGGATAAACCAATTCTGTTGAAGCGAGGCCTCTCGGCAACTCTCGCTGAGTTCATTAATGCAGCAGAGTACATCCACTCTCAAGGCAATGGCAACATCATCCTTTGTGAGCGTGGTATCCGCACGTACGAAACTGCTACACGTAATACGCTGGACATTTCAGCTGTTCCGATTTTGAAGCAGGAAACACACCTGCCGGTTCTTGTCGATGTCACGCATTCTACCGGCCGCCGGGATCTGCTGCTTCCGGCAGCGAAGGCAGCTCTTGCAATCGGAGCCGACGGTGTGATGACCGAGGTTCACCCGGATCCTGCAGTAGCACTTTCCGATTCTGCGCAGCAGATGGACTTCCCGCAGTTTGATGAGTTCCTCAACAAACTGGAAGAATCCGGTCTTTACAAGCGTGGGAGTGTAACAGCAAACTAAGTGATGAAAAAAAGCGGACCAGTTCCTCAAGTTAAGGGAGGGCGGTCCGCTTTTACGTGTGCACTTTTGAAAACAATGTATGAAAACGTGAATATTGAATGTTGATTATGTCGTTTTTCAGGTGCGGCATTAGGGTCGCCCTATTCAGGACTAATCATGTTTTTTCGAGGAAATCACATCGATTCCTTCAGGAAGGAAAGCAGGCTGTCGATATAATCTATAGTTTGCGTGCCTCCTGAAAGTATACTATGATTAGCGTATATTATGAAAATATGAAAGTAAAATTTTTCTATATACCGTAAGGAGGAAACAGCAAATGAATAATGTAACGATTTATGATGTAGCTAGAGAAGCAGGTGTATCCATGGCTACCGTTTCACGAGTGGTAAACGGTAATCCAAACGTAAAACCGACGACTAGAAAGCGTGTTATGGAAGCAATTGAGCGGCTGGGCTATCGACCAAACGCTGTCGCGAGGGGGCTTGCGAGCAAACGGACGACGACTGTAGGGGTTATTATTCCGGACATCTCCAGCATCTTTTTCTCTGAACTGGCACGGGGGATAGAGGACATTGCAACAATGTATAAATATAACATTATCCTCAGCAACTCTGATCAAAACAAGGAAAAAGAAATTCACCTCATCAATACGATGCTTGAGAAACAAGTGGACGGTATTGTTTTCATGGGCGGAGAGATTACAAAGGAACATGAGGAAACGTTTAAACAGTCGCCGGTACCGATTGTGCTTTCCGCAACATTGGACGAAAAACGGGAGCTTCCATCGGTTAACATCGATTACAAGCAGGCTGCTTACGACGCTGTATCAGCCATCATTCGGCAGGGTCACAAGCGTGTCGCAATGCTTACAGGCACGCTGGAAGACCCGATCAACGGTTATCAGAAGTTTTCAGGCTACAAAGAAGCGCTTCACGACGCCGGCATCGACCTTGACGACAACCTGGTAGTGATCGGCGACTATACGCATGACGCTGGTGTGGATGCGATGGAACAGCTTCTGAAACTTGATGAACAGCCGACAGCTGTCTTTGCGAGCACCGATGAAATGGCGCTTGGTTTGATTCACGGTGCACAGGATCACGGCAAGCATGTGCCAGATGACTTTGAAATTGTTGGATTTGATAACACTCGTCTCGCAACGATGGTTCGCCCTACGCTTTCCACAGTCGTTCAGCCGATGTATGACATCGGCGCGGTTTCCATGCGTCTGCTTACGAAGCTCATGAATAAAGAAGAAGTAACAGAAAATGCAGTAGTACTGCCGCATCGTATCGAATACCGCCAGTCGACGTCCTTTTCTGAAGACGAGTAAGTTCTGGTAGGCGGTCATCCGGCGGCAGCTGCAGCGTGGGGAGCGACTTATGAAAAAAACAGATTTACTCACACCGATCGGACTGTTCATCGGCATGACCGCAATGTTTTTAGCCATTTTTTCAAGCACGGCTGGAACAGGAAACCTGACAGATTTTCTGCAGGTGACTTCCATTCTGATCGTACTTGGGGGGCTGACGGCTGCAATTTTCATCAACTTTTCCCTGACAGATATCAAGCTGATGCCCCGTGTATTCAAGGAGGCGTTTCAGACGCGTAATCACGACCTGAGATCGCTCATTGATACATTTGTCGACCTGTCGACGAAAGCGCGAAGGGAAGGGCTGCTAGCGCTTGAAGCTGGGTTGGAGGAAGTAGAGGACCCGTTTATTGAGAAAGGGGTCCTGCTCGCCGTGGACGGCATTGAGCCGGATGTTATTAAAGATATTATGATGGCAGAGGTCGTGGCGATGGAAGAGCGTCACCGGAAGGGCCGTCTTGTCATTGAAAAGGCTGCTGAATATGCACCTGCCTGGGGAATGATCGGTACGCTGGTCGGGCTCGTGCTAATGCTGCAAAATTTAAATGATCCGGCAACGCTCGGCCCTAATATGGCAGTCGCTTTATTGACGACGCTCTATGGTACGCTGCTCGCGAACCTCGTCTTTGGTCCGATGGGCCATAAACTCATGCTTAGTACGGAAGATGAAGTATTCGTCAAGCAAATTATTATCGAAGGTGTCATTGGTGTTCAATCCGGTCAAAATCCAAAGGTGCTGCAGGAAAAACTCGCTGCGTTTCTGCCAGCTTCTTCAAAAAAGAAGGAAGAAGAAGCACCTATAGGGGAGCCGGTTTCGAATGAATAGAAGACGCCGTGAAGAAGAACGCGGGGCTCCAAAATGGATGGTCACGTTCTCCGATATGATGACGCTGATTCTCGTCTTTTTTATTCTGCTGTTTTCCATGTCCGTCGTAGATGCGACGAAGTTTCGTGCGATTGCTGATTCATTTCAGGAACGGGCTGTGTTTGATGGATTCCCTTCCGTACTGCCGTTTGAAAGTCCGGCAGAAGAACGGGAGCTGGAAGCAGAGCCTTCGGACAGTCAAATGGATCCCTTTGAGCCATATGAGGAAATGGAGCAGGATGAGCTGAACGAACAGCTCGATGAACTGCTCGAAGACGTCAATGAATATTTGGAAGAGAATGAATTCACCGAAGAGATTACAGCTTCGCGGGATGATAGAGGTGTCGTGCTGGTTCTGCAGGAGCAGGCGCTGTTTGCAACAGCCAGTGCAGACTTGATTGACGAAGCTGAGCCGTTTCTTGATAAAGTATCTGAGCTGCTTGATACGATCCCTAACATGGTGAAAGTGGAAGGTCATACTGACAGCCGGCCAATCAGCACGATGCAGTTTCCATCCAACTGGGAGCTTTCCGGGGCGCGTGCAAGCAGCGTCATCCGCTATTTAACTGAGGCGGGAGAGCTTAATCCGCAGCGGTTCATGGCTGCGGGCTATGGGGATACGAGACCGGTGGCGCCGAACACGTCGGAAGAGAACCTTCAGCAGAACAGGCGTGTTGTGCTTGTGATTTCAGACCCATCCTTTGACGAGGACGATCTTTATTAAACGCACCCAGCATAGGGGACATAAACGTAAAGAACGGTCACCAAACGGAACAGTAAATGATACAATGGAGTCAGCAGAGGCTGTCGTTCCGCTGCGGCGGACGGCAGCCTGTTTTGACGCTTTTACAGAGGAGGGATCGCATGAAAATCGGATTAATCGGTGCAATGGAAGAAGAAATTGCCCACTTCATGCATCTGCTTACAGTTGAGGAAAAATATCAGCTCGCTAAAAACACGTATGCGGTCGGCAAATTTGGCATGTGTGATGTGGTTCTGACAAAAGCAGGTGTCGGCAAAGTGAACGCCGCAGCCGCTGCTCAGAAAATGATTGATGTGTTTGAAGTGGATGTGCTGCTCTTTACCGGCGTGGCCGGGGCTGCTAATCCTGACTATGAAATTGGGGATGTGGTAATCAGCACCTCATGCCAGCAGCATGACATTGAGGCAGAAGCACTGGGGTTTCCAAGAGGGACCATTCCTATGTCGGACACCCCTGCCGACATTCCGGCAGATGAATCTTGGCAGCAGCGGCTTTTGGAAGCTGCAAATGAGCTGGAGGACGATGTTAATGTCTATGCAGGTAAAGTGGTCAGCGGTGACCAATTCATTGCTGATAAAGACAAAGTAGCGGATCTCAGGCAGACGTTTCAGGCGGACTGTGTGGAAATGGAAGGTGCAGCAGTGGCGCAGATTGCATGGATGCACGATGTCCCCTTCGTGATTCTGCGCTCGATGTCTGACAAAGCCAACGGGGAAGCGCCCGAAGCCTTTCAGAAATGGGTGTACGAAACGGCTGAACGCTCGGCGGCTATTATTTCCAGTGCACTGACGAGGCTGTCATCTGAAATTAGCAGCAGCCAATAGAAGATGCGGGGCTGAAAACCATTACGAAACAAAAACAAGCAGAAGCCGGTCCCTAAAGGGAGGCTTCTGCTTTTTCTATGCCGTCAGCACGAAGGCTTGGAACGATCACGTCTGTTTAGAAAGAAATTTGAGGGCTTGTTTAACCGTACGGGCATTTTTCTGATTGATTTCCTTGCGGCGGGGAATTTCCGGATACAGTCCTTTTGGATCGTGCCAAGAGTGGGGCAGCTTCACGGGAGACTCTTCCTGCCACTTTGCAAGCCAATCGTCCGGAATCGGTTCCTCGCGGAGAGCTGTCTGACCGCTCATTTCCATCCACAGGCTCCCCCACGCGCGCGGAACGACTCTCCAGATATCGTATCCGCCGCCGCCGACAGCAATCCATCGCCCATCGCAGTATTCATGCGCCAGCTCGTGGGCAATCCGCGGCACTTCATGAAAAAATTGAAGCGTCCCGCAAAGATGTGTAAGGGGATCAAAATAGTGCGCATCAGCTCCGTTTTGGGTTAAAATCACATCCGGCTTGAACGTCTCCACGACCTTGCGCATGACCTTTTCGCATGCTTCAAGCATCGTGTCGTCTTCCGAAAAAGCTTCAAACGGTACGTTGAAGGCAGTGCCGTAACCGTCGCCGTGACCGCGCTCCGACACATGGCCGGTTCCCGGAAACAGAAATCGTCCGCTCTCATGAAACGACAGCGTGCAGACATCCGGATCGTCATAAAAAGCCCATTGCACACCGTCCCCGTGATGCGCATCGGTGTCAATATAAAGGACTCGTGCCTGGTATTTCTGCTTCATGTATTCAATCGCGATTGAACTGTCGTTGTAAATACAAAAACCGGAAGCTTTGCCCCGGAACCCGTGATGCAGGCCACCACCTAAGTTGAGGGCATGCTCATATTTCTTTTCAAAAACGAGATCGGCTGCTTGCAGCGTTCCGCCGACAAGCCACGAAGCAGCGTCATGCATCATCGGAAAGACAGGCGTGTCTTCCGTACCGATCCCGTATTTCGTTGTAAATGACGATTTATGCTGACCATCTGTTGCACTCATCACGGCCGAAACGAAATCTTCATCGTGAACGAGGAGCAGTTCATCCACCGTCGCCATTCGCGCTGGAATAATGTCAGCCTCATTCAAGGCCCCTGCTTTTACTAAAAGGTCGTTGGTCATCGTCAGGCGCCGCTGGTTAAAGGGGTGATCCTCATGAAATTTATAGCCAAGCTGCTCTTCAGAAAACACAAAAGCTGCTTCATGTTTCATAGTGTCATCTCCGGTTCTTCAGGCCAGATCAGTTCACAGCCGTTTTCTTTCAGTGCCTGGGCAAAGCGGCCCGGATTCATTGTCTGCAATCGCATCACGATCCGCATTCTGCCGTCCTCGGCGGGAATGACAAAGATGCTGCGGATATTCTGGGCGTGTTCTTTCGCTACTGCCGTCACGTCAGCCAGCTTGCCGCTTTTATCATCGACTTCTACTTCCACGCGGGAGGACGGCCGGTCTGATCCGGTAAGGCGCACGAGCGTCCGCAGCAGATCCGTGTCGGTTAATATGCCGATCACCTTCTCATTTGGATCAATGACGGGAAGACAGTGTATTTTATTTTCGAGCATCTGGTGAGCAGCGTCTTCAACAAAATCCCCTGGCAGGCAGGTATGTACGTGGCGTGTCATATAGTCTGCTACCGTACCGGAATCGACTCCGCGAACATCCCGGTTGGAAAGGACTCCCTCGAGCCCGTCTTCATCAACAACAGGAAGGTGGCGGACATCGTGCTGCTTCATCGCTTTAGCAGCCTCAGTTACAGATTTATTAGAGGATATCGTAATGACGTCTTTTTGCATCACTTCTTCTATTTTCATTGTCTGCACCTCCATCAATTAGATCATATAACGGTTTTGAAAACGGACGCGGTCGAATTCGTGAACGGATTCGGTGCTTACACGGCTGCCTACTCGGGCCATTAAGCAGTTAGCTGGGTGAGAGGTGATTTCCGGATCGTCTGTGGCATACCACATTAAGCCGCCGGACTTCATCACTTTTTCCATGATATCGCGATAATCCCAGATAGAAAGACCGGTCCCGCGAAGGTCCCAGTGCCAGTAGTATTCTGTTGTAATGATAATGTAATCTTCAACGGCATCGTCCATCATGGATACTTTTAAAATTTCTTTTGCGAGGTTATGGCCCCGGTAATCCATGGATACTTCAATGGCACCGAGTTCGATCAGGTTATCAAATCGGTACTGTGACCACCGCTCCATTTCATCCGGATATAAATAGACGGCATAGCCGACGATTTTATTGTTTTCAATGGCAGCAACAATACGGCTCTCCTCGAGCTTCGATACATCAATCAATGCTTTTTTCTGCTGTTCGGGTTGGCGGAACGCTTTCAGTCCGTCATCGAATTCAGCCTGTTCAATTGTATCGGTGCTGAGTGGCCCGGCGATCTGAAACTGTCGGTTTTCTTTACCAGTATGCGTGATAGAGTGATATGTTTTCCGATGCTTCAAAGCCATCCCTACCTTCCCTCTTAATATGTCTAATATACCATAGTCTGCCACTCAAACCTACGGTAATACTGAAGGCGCTTTCAAAAAGGTTTGGTATGTATTTAACGAAAAACTCCTGCCGTATGCTCCGGCAGGAGTTCGCATCATGCTATTCGTTATTGTTTCCACTGTCATTTCCCGCCCCGTCATTATTTGCTGTATTTTCGTTATCTGCATTTGATTCTGCTTCGGCGTTATTATTGGAGTCAGCGCTGTTATTGCCACCACTGTTGTTTTCAGCGCTGTTATTCCCGCCATTGTTGCTTCCGGCTTCGTTGCTGCTCTCGTTGTTTCCGCCGGAATTGTTTGTGTCAGCTTCGTTGTTACCTGAGTCATCCGTTGTTTCTTCAGCGTTATTCCCGCCGCCGTTATTGTTTCCAGAGTTGTTTTCGTTGTTCGAGTTGGAGGGGGAGGAGGCCTCGTTGTTCGAGGCCTCCTCATTTGATTCATTATTCCCGCCATTCGAATTGTTGCTGTTATTGTCTCCGTTGTTGGAATTGTTGTTGTTACCATTGTTTGAATTGTTGTTGTTATTATTACCATTGTTTGCATTGCTGCCATTGTTATCTTCGTTATCATTGGCATTGCTGCTGTTGTCCGCATTGTTATCGCTGCTGTCATTCGTACTGGTATCGTTACTGCTGTCATCATTATTACTGCTGCTGTCACTGTCATTGCCATCGTCATTGCTGCTGCCGTTATCGTCTGATTCGTTGTCTGAATCATTGGAGCCGTTATTGTTATTGTCATCATTATCGTCGTCATCGTCATCGCTGCTCGTGGAGCCAATGGTGACGGTTGAACTCGAGGATGATTCACGGCCGGCAACATCGACTGCTGTGACATAATAGGCTCCGCTGCTGCCTGAATACTCAAAGTCTTCATCCCAGCGGACGCTCGTTACTTCAGAAAAGTCTCCGTCTTCATTAGAAGCGCGGTAGACACGATAGCCGACGACATCGCCTTCCTCATGCTCGTTCCACGTAACGGTATCGCCGCTGGTGCTGATCGATGGGGCACCAGGAGTTCGTCCATTATCCGGTGCTTCTTCATCGGTTGAGATAAGGTTGTCCCAGTCATCCGGAAGGTATTCAGACAGGTCTTCATCTCCAAGATCAAAGAAGTCATCCTGGATCGACACCCCTTGACGGGTGAATTCAGACGGTGTGCTGTCCAGCGCCAGGTACGTATCACCATTAACGCGGACGTAGTCAACACGTTCCAGGCTGTCGTCCGTTTCATCCGGAACAAATTCTTCATTGAAAAGGTCGGTAGTAACAAATCCTGCTTCTTCACAAAGGTCTGACGGCAGCATGCCTGTAATGCCGCAAATCGTTTCTTCCACGATGCCGTCCGGACGCTCAAAGTCTTCCTCCGGCGCCATCAGATCCGGGTCAACTTCATAGGCAGCGTTCGCCAGGTCTGCCCAGAGCATCTGTGTACGCGGGCCATAACCGATGCCGTTATGCTCCTGCACAACCCGGAACTGATCATCGTCATAGCCGATCCAGAGTCCCTGGGTGATGTGAGGGTTCAACCCGACAAACCAGGAGTCTCGCAGTGCCTGACTCGTTCCGGTTTTTCCGGAGAGATCGGAGTCGAAGTCGAGGTAGCCCGGCAAATTAGGAGCTGTACCGAGTCCGGATTCCATTACATCACGCATCACGTCAATCATCAGATAGGCAGTCTGCGGAGAGACAACCTCAATTTCTTCTTCTGTATCCTGTTCGAAGATCACGTTGCCTTCAGAATCTTCGATGGACGCAATCATATGCGCTTCCTTGCGTTTTCCTTCGTTTCCGAAAACCGAGTAGGCGCTTGTGTTGGCTTCCACGGTCATGCCCATCGTACCAAGCGGCGTTCCTTCGTACGGAAGGTTTTCATCATACATAAACCGCTCAAGACCGTAGTTAATCATCGCCTCACGGGCGAAGTCCTGGTCGACGCGGTGAAATTCGCGAACGGCAGGGACGTTTCGGGATCGGGACAATGCTTCCCGGGCGGTGATCATACCGCTGTGATCATTATCAAAGTTAGTCACTTCGCGGTCTTCTTCTGATTCGTATTCATACGGCGTGTCTGGTGTAATGAACCCTGGCTGTAGGTCGCCGGTTTCAAAACCGAGAGCATAGGTGAGTAGCGATTTCATCGTTGAACCAGTGTGGCGCAGGGCATTTCCTGTCGCGTGGTTGAACTGGCTCTGCTGAAAATCGCGTCCGCCGACGAAGCTGATGATCGCACCGGTACGGTTGTCGATCAGTACAGAACCGACTTCCTCCTGATAGGTCACTTCGACTTCTTCGCCTTCTTCATTTTCGACAATATCCGTACGGTCGGGTCCGAAGTTCTCATACTCGGATACTGCATCCTGCTGCGCATCGTATATTTCTTTATCAATCGTTGTATGAATCACATATCCGTCACGCTGGAGCGCTTCCCGTGCAGCTTCCCGATAATTGCTGCTTTGCAGCTGACGGTATTCTTCGTCCTCGATCTCTTCGAGTACGACATCATCTTCCTCAAGCAGATGTTCAAAGATCACTTGTTCAGCACGGTCGCGGACGGTGTCTACGATGAACGGGTATTCTTCATAGCTCGACGGCGTCGGGTCCGTTAAACTCTCCCGTATGTCATAGTTCTGCGCCTCTTCATATTCCTCATCCGTAATATAGCCGTGTCTGTGCATCCGGTTTAAAACGGTATTCATTCGATTCAGACCGGCGTCCATGTCCTCCTTCACTTCACCTGAGCCTAGAAAAGGAGTATAGGAGAACGGGCTTTGCGGCATTCCTGCAATGAACGCAGCCTGCGGAATGTTAAGCTCAGAAGAACTGACACCGAAAATACCCTGAGCAGCTGCTTCTGCACCGGCAACCTGGCGTCCGTTGGCATTTCTGCCGAACGGTACGATGTTTAAGTATGCTTCCAAAATTTCGTCCTTCTCCATAAACTGTTCGACCCGCATCGCAAGGAGAATTTCAGCAGCTTTCCGGTCATGCGTGACTTCACTCGAGAGCACCTGGTTTTTCACAAGCTGCTGGGTGAGTGTGCTTCCGCCTGTCTGGGTAGCGGCATTGGAAAAGTCCTGATATACTGCACGCATAAGTGCTTTCGGAACGATTCCGTCGTGCTCGTAAAAGTATTCGTCTTCGGTTGCAATCACCGCGTTAATAAGGTGATCGGATATGTTCTCCAGATCGACCTCGCGTCGTTCAAGCGGAGACGGCAGGTCGCCGAGATATTCCTCACCGGCAAAATAAACTTCTGTCGTTTCTTCATAATTAAATATATTAACTGAGAGTTCTTCTACATCACGTACTGGTTCATCCTGAACGAGAGAAGCAAAATAGCCTGCTCCTGCACCTCCGGCAAACGCTGCACCTGCCAACCCTAAGATAAAGAAAATAAGCAATAAATTCCAGAAAACGGCAGATGTAATACGTACGCCTTTCGTTACAGCAGCTGGTCCGCGGCTCCCGAAAAACCTGGTACGTGAAGAACGTTCTTCACTCACCTGAAACCCTCCTCGCGAAAACATTATCACTCCACATTATAGCATACGGCTGCCGAACGCAAATAGGAGGCAAGCCTTAATTACATACAGGAGTCTCTTGACTTGTTTTTTTGACTGTGCTATTAATAGGAAAGTCAACGTGAAGATTTCCACAAAGAAGAGATAAAGTAGCGGGAAGGAACGTCTGCTTCAGAGAGCCGGTGGTGCTGGGAACCGGTGCAGATCCATCCGGTGAATTACGGTCTTGGAGTGGCCTTTCAGAAATGAGAGGCGCTGTCCCGGCGTTATCAGGGAAGAGTGGGAGAGCTGCGCGCTCTTCAACATGGGTGGTACCGCGTTATTCTATACGTCCCTTGCTGATTTCGGCAGGGGGCTTTTTTGTGCGCGCCTAATAATGAAGGAGGAACGGTCAATGACACTACTGGAAGATTTACAGCATCGCGGACTTGTGAACCAGATGACGAATGAAGAAGGATTGAAGGAGCTGCTGGATAAGGAGCAGGTAAAGCTGTACTGCGGATTTGATCCGACGGGTGACAGTCTCCATATCGGGCACCTGCTGACGATTATCACACTGAGAAGGTTCCAGCTCGCTGGACACAAGCCATATCCGCTCGTTGGAGGAGCGACCGGTCTTATTGGAGATCCAAGCGGTAAAAGTGTGGAACGGACGTTAAACGAGCAGAGCGTTGTAGAGGAGTTCAGTGACAAAATTAAAGGTCAGCTGATGCGTTTTCTGGACTTTGAAGGCGATAACGCTGCGGAATTAATGAACAACTATGACTGGATCGGACAAATGAGCATCATCGATTTTCTTCGTGATACCGGTAAACACTTCGGCGTGAACTACATGCTTGCGAAGGAATCTGTTGAAACACGGATTCAGAGCGGTATCTCTTTTACCGAATTCACGTACCAGATTCTGCAGTCGCTTGATTTTTACCATCTTTATAAGGAACACGGCGTCAAGCTGCAGATCGGCGGAAGCGATCAGTGGGGGAACATCACTGCAGGTCTTGAGCTGATTCGCAGAATGTACGGCAGGGAAGAAGAAGAGCGTGAGGCAGTCTTTGGGTTTACGATTCCACTTGTCACGAAAGCGGACGGTAAGAAATTCGGTAAAACAGAGGGCGGAGCTATTTGGCTCGATGCCGATAAAACATCTCCGTATGAATTTTACCAGTTCCTGCTGAATACGGAGGATTCTGATGTCATTAAGTTTCTTCATTACTTCACTTTCTTAACCGCCGACGAAATCGATGAGCTGAAAAAAGAAGTGGAAGAGCGGCCGCATGAGCGGGCTGCCCAAAAACGTCTTGCAGAAGAGCTTACGACGTTTGTGCATGGTGCGGCAGCACTCAGCCAGGCACAGAACATTACACATGCTCTCTTCGGCGGCGGAAGCTTGAAGGAGCTTACGAAAGACGAGGTCCTTCAAGGCTTTAAGGATGTGCCGTCCGCTGATATTCAAGCGGAAAGCATGCCGCTCGTTGATCTTCTGATTGAAGCCGGTATTGCGCCATCGAAGCGTCAGGCGCGGGAAGATATTAAAAACGGGGCGATTTCGATTAACGGGGAACGCTGCCAGGATCTCGACAAAGTAGTCGAATCAGAAGAGAAGCTGGAAGACAGCTTTACGATCATCCGGCGCGGCAAGAAAAAGTTCTTTCTTATTAAATGGATGTAAACGAAAGAAGCCGTCTCTGCATCGAGACGGCTTCTTTCAGGGTTTTGAAAAAGTCTTTCAATTTACATGTGTATTCGTTTGGTTGTATTTCCCCTATGCTTACAGAGCCTGCCGCGGGCTTGCCTTCAGCTATATTCAGACTGCTTGTTGCGCCTCCGCCGGACACATCAAGAAAACGGCTCTGCTTGTTGGAGAATAACGTCACAACAGGAAGGTGCGACTGCTTTTTTACGTTTATCATGAATTCGATAAAGAACTGATTCCCCTGTTCAACATGGAAACGTCTCATCCGGAAGGTTCTATCCTGAATGGAAGCCGATCGTGCAGGCCCAACCAGGCACGTGAAACGCACTGCCAGCTGCCGACATCGAAGGACTTCGACTCCGAGAGGATCAGAACGAGGCGAAGATCCAGCGCTTCTGACGAAAGGAAGAAGCGGTTAGCTGAGCCCGTTCCCTCCGGAAAGCGAGGGTCCGCAGATACAGGCAGATGCCATCTTATTCACCTGAAATGACTATATCCACACTCTGAAAGAAGCCGTCTCGATGCAGAGAGGGCTTCTTTGCTTCAAAGAGAAGAGCTGTTTATTGTGGTCATTCGGAATCAGCCGTTAAAACACTCAAATCAGCTGAAGCTGTGACGCGAAACGATAAAAAAGACCCGGACGCAGTGGTCCGGGTCGAGATGTTGAGGCTATTAACGGGAATACCACTCAACGATCAGCTGTTCATTGATTTCTGCAGGAAGCTCAGAACGCTCCGGCAGACGAGTGAACGTACCTTCGCGCTTGTCTTCATCAAACTCAAGGTAAGATGGAACGAAGTCGTTTACTTCCAACGCATCCTTTACTGCATCCAGGTTCATGGAACGCTCACGAAGAGAGATCTTCTGACCAGGTGCTACGCGGTAGGATGGGATATCGACACGCTGGCCATCAACAGTCACGTGACCGTGGTTGACGAGCTGACGTGCTGCACGGCGAGTACGTGCAAGGCCTAAGCGGTAAACAAGGTTGTCCAGGCGGGATTCAAGAAGAATCATGAAGTTCTCACCGTGGATTCCTTCACGCTTGCCGGCAATTTCAAAGAGCTTGTGGAACTGACGCTCGTTCATGCCGTACATGTGGCGCAGCTTCTGCTTCTCCTGAAGCTGAAGTCCGTATTCTGTTACTTTTCTACGGGAATTCGGGCCGTGCTGGCCTGGTCCGTATGGGCGCTTTTGAAGCTCTTTTCCTGTGCCGCTCAGAGAGATTCCGAGACGACGGGAAAGCTTCCAGCTTGGTCCTGTGTATCGAGCCATAAATAGCTCCTCCTTTTTATTGAAAAGAATTCGTGAAATAAACAGGTCGTAATCTCGAGTCCCAGACATTTCATTTTAGGTATCTTCGCCTCGACAGCTAGAGGTTACACAATACCCCTCGACGTTCCGCGGGAATGAAATGAACTGAAAGCCGTTTACGCAGGCTGTCTTATTTGCACAACGTACAGTGTATAATGAAGCTTCCGTTGTGTCAATAGTTTACTGCGGATAATTAGGAGTATCCTAAAAGAGCTCTGCGCTTTTCACCAGCAGACAGAGGCGTACGTCTCAGAATCAGCCAGGGCCGGGTTCTTCGATGATGGTGCTGGCTGCAAACAAAAAAGACCCGGCTGTGCCGGATCCTTTGCCTAATTGCCAGCTGCCTGAAGAAGCGTGACACCGCGTTTATCTGACAGGGAGCGCTCTTACTATTTCCTACAAATGCTTTTCCAGAACGGCTGCGAAGGCTTCAATGCCCTGCTGATCTGTTTCAGTAAAACGGGCTTTAGAAGGACTGTCAATATCGAGCACGCCGAAAATCTCTCCGTCCTTAAATAATGGAACAACAATTTCGGAGTTGGAAGCAGCGTCACATGCGATGTGGCCGGGAAAAGCGTGAACATCTTCGATCCGCTGCGTTTTCTGCTCACTGACTGCCGTGCCGCAAACCCCTTTGCCGTAGGCGATGTGCACACACGCCGGGAGTCCCTGGAATGGTCCAAGAATTAATTCGTCGTTTTTCCAAAGGTAAAAGCCGACCCAGTTGACATCATTCAGGAACTGATTGAGTAGAGCAGAGGCATTACTCAGATTCGCGGTAACATCCGTCTCCCCCTCAAGGAGTGCATCCAGCTGACGGGACAGCATCGAATACTGCTCTTCAAGAGTGCCGGAAGTGGTAACAGCTTCAAACATGGGTCATCATCCTTTTTAGATAAAGTATATGACGAGCATTATAGCACAGCCTCATCAGAGGTGGAAAGGGCTCTGCTCGGTAAAAAATGCGTCTACAGCAGCGCGGGATGCACCGACTTGACTGCTTTTATGCGCATCAGAGCCGTAAACGAGCCGGACGCCCTTTGCGAGAGCGTGTTTGAGTGCTTCTTCAGGCGGGTAGTGCTCTTCGCATAGAGGCTTATAAAGACCGGCCGTATTAACATCAAGCGCCAGCTCTTTTTCTGCCGCTGTATCGATGACTGCCTGAATCCAGGGGCTGTCGTCAAAGCTTCGCGGAAACTGTTTCTGGAATTTACGTACGAGCGTAATATGACCCAGCCGATCCGGCTTCCACTTTCCTAAATCAGCAGAGGCGGAAGCAAGAACCGTTTTATAATACAGCTGATACACTTCTTCCAGTGAGCCGCAGACTTTGATCAGCTCTGCAAATGTATCCTCATGGTAATCCATACAGACGTAGCCAGAGTCTGTGCGCAAGAAATGCACCGACAAAATCGCATCATCCAGGGATGGTCCAGCCTGATCGAGGAAGCGTTTCGTTTCGTTCTCCCAGCCGTCGATATAATCGACTTCAAGCCCTGTCCGTATGATCAGATGCCCGGCATACTCCTGTTTCATTTTTTGGCATGCTTCGAAGTAACGAGACAGATCAGCGGCCTTCATACTGCTGTCCTGATGCGGAACCGGGTCAACAAAGCCGTCAGGGAGCGGCGCATGTTCGGTGAAGGTAATTTCATGAAGTCCCGCCCGGAGAGCGGCTTCTGCATAGTCGTTCATCGTATCCGCAGATCCGTGCGGGCAAAAAGGAGTGTGTATATGAGCGTCGTGTTTAATGTGCAAGCAGGAACATCCTCTCATTAAATAGCATGCAGCTGCGGACAGCTGTTCGCATTGAAGCAACTTTCCGTGTAAAAAGGATAAAAAAGGGAGATTAATTGAAAGAAATTATGGAATAAGTTATTCCAAACCTTGTCTGTCATGATAAGATAGGAAAAGAAAGCTTTTCAATTCATTTATTATAGCACGACTATATACATATTTACCGCTGTCCAGGACGTTTTTAAAGCAGCAGGCTGGCGAAGGAGGGTTCTGATGAGCTATGTAATTTATGCAGTAATTGCCCTGCTCCTTGCAGGTATTATTTATGGGGCACTGGCACGCAGGAACATTTTCAAAGACGTGGACCGGCTAGGCGGACGGAAAGTGGAGCTGATGAACCGGCCCGTAACCGAAGAGCTGTCTAAGATGAAAGGACTGAAACTCTCCGGGGAGACCGAAGAGCGGTTCAATGAATGGCGGCGCGAATGGGACGAGATTGTAACCGTTCAGCTTCCAGACATTGAAGAAAAGCTTTTTGACATCGAAGAAGCAGCTAACCGGTACCGCTTCGGCAGAGCCCGTCAGCTGATAGGCGTGGTGGAAGAGGCGCTTTCCGCGATTGAAGCACATATTAACGATCTGATTCATGAAGTGCACGAGCTTGTACATAGTGAAGAACAGAACCGGCATGATATTCAACGTGTAGAAGAGTACTATCAGGAAACGAAAAAGAAGCTTTGGGTCCATCGGGGCTCGCTTGGCACTGCCGCTGAACGGATTGACAGCGAGCTTGAGGCAGCCCACGGGAACTTCTCCGTGTTCCATGTGCAGACGGAAGAGGGCAACTATTTTCAGGCTAGAGAAACACTCCAGGGTGTCCGGGAAGCACTGGACCGCATCAATAAACTGATCGATGAGCTGCCAGCGCTGCAGCTGAAAGTAAAACGTGACGTTCCCGCTCAGCTGCGCGAGCTTGGGGACGGCATAGCAGAAATGAAGGAGCAGGGCTATCCGGTTGAACTGCTGGATCTGGAGCCGCTTCAAAAAGATCTGGAAGCAAAGTGTGCCAATGCAGAAGAAGCACTGGAGGAGCTCGATGTCGCCAGTTCATCGCTGCTGTTGGATGAAGTGGAGCAGGATCTTCAGCATATTTACGGCAAACTGGAAGAAGAAGCCGTTGCGCGCCAGGATGCAGAAACCGCGTTGCCGGAAACAGCGGCAAAGCTCGAGCAGGCAGGTCAGCTGATTGAAGCGATGAAAGAAGAGCTGGAAACTGTCAGGCTCAGCTATCAGCTGTCGGAAAAGGAAGAAGCAGAGCTTGCCGCAAGTGAAAAGAAGTGGAAAGAGCTTGTCTCCGCTTTTCGCGTACTCGAAGCTTCAAAAGAAGAGCGCAATCAGTCTTTTTCTGCTATTCAAGTCAGGCTGAAGGAGCTTGATGCCGATATTGCTGAAGTGGAAGCAGCGCTGGAAGATATGAAGGTAAACCTTGGGCATCTTCGCGAGGATGAGCTGAAGGCAGTCGAAACGGTTGCGGAAAAGAGGCGCTACCTTCGGGGAATTAAACGCCGGGTCGACCGCTGCTCCCTGCCAAGAGTGCCGGATCTGACAAAGAATCAGCTGCTGGAAGCGGAGAAACAGCTTTCGCAGGCAGAAGCCCAGCTGGAAGAGGCGCCGCTTGTCATGGAGGACGTGCGCCGTGCGGTGTCAGAGGCAGCTTCTGAAATTGATAAAGCTGCGGCGATGGTTGATAAAATGGTTGCAGATGGGGAGCTTGCTGAGCGGGTAATTCAATATGGCAACCGTTACCGCACGAAGCATGACGAGGTTCAAATTCTGCTGCTTCAAGCAGAAGACCGGTTTCGCCAGGGCCATTATGAGGAAGCAGTTGAGCTTTCGGTAAAAGGCGTCGAAAAAGTCGACAAGCAGGTACTGGACAAAGTAAATGGCACGTCGACAGAATGGAACAGTAAAGCAGGCAACGCCTGACTGCAGAGCCAGACAGCGGGGGAGATCCCGTTGTCTGGCTTTGAAATTGTCTCTTATTCTCGGACAGCTTATACGTATTTCCAGCTGCTAATTTCATACAAAACGTTCACTGTAGTTGAATTTGTGCCGATAAGGGGTATAATAGTACCAATATCATGTGAGGCGGAAGGACTGAAGCAGCGTGAAGAAGGAATGGTTGATAATCGGTGGTACTGGGGCAGTCTGTGCGGCGGTCTGGGGCGTGCTATTGATGACCGTATTTGAACCAAGCGGATCCGATCAGGCTGAAACAGCTCTTTCAGAGGAAGAACAGGAATTGGTAGACTTTTATGCGCAGCAGCCGGATGATGAACCAGCTGCAGCAGCAGAACCAGATCCAGATCCAGCTGATGAGCCGCCTGCAG
Organism: Alkalicoccus luteus; assembly: GCF_052061695.1. Lineage (NCBI taxonomy): Bacteria > Bacillati > Bacillota > Bacilli > Caryophanales > Bacillaceae > Alkalicoccus > Alkalicoccus luteus. The sequence continues at coordinate 261,764 of NZ_JBPZEY010000001.1, read as the reverse complement.
CAGTTGAAGAAGAAAGCGAAGATTTAGAAAAGACAGAGCTCGAAGACGTACCGGAGCAGCTGATTGAGAAGATTAAGGATCAAGGGCTTGAAGTTGAGGACATCCGTGAAGCCGCGCCTGATCAGCGAATGTCAATCGATGACCTGCTTGCTTTCCTCGAGGAATTAGAAGCAATAGACGAGTAGTCAAGTGCACCGGCATCCCTTCACCGAAGCGTCGAATTCGAAAACGAGGCGAAGATCCGGTGGACACCACGAAGGAAGCCGATCCCGTTCCCTCCGGAAAGCAAATGTCCGCAGACAGCAGTCATTCATAAAACGTTATCAACATGCTGGAAACGAGCCCAACGGCTCGTTTTTTTGCTTGGAAGGAGAATGGGAAGCCTGCTGCTTATTCATCGAAATACCAGCGGGCATGTGTCTGACGCCTGGCTCGCTGGGTAAAAAGTGGGGCTGGAAAAGCGGGTCTATGTATGATAGGATTTTCCGGTGAATAAACGCACGGGGGGGCATCAGCAATCATGATTTATTTGGATAACAGCGCCACGACTATGCCGCACGAAGAAGTAGTTGAGACGTTCACGCGAGCGTCCACCAGCTACTTTGGCAACCCATCTTCGCTTCATAAGCTCGGCGGACACGCAGCAGCTCTGCTTGAGAAAGCACGTGCCAAAGCAGGGGAATTTCTGGAGGCAAAACAACAGCACGTCGTCTTTACATCCGGTGCGACGGAATCAAATAACCTGGCCGTGCAGGGGACGGCATATGCAAGACAAAGCAGAGGCAAGCATCTCGTCATTTCCTCGCTGGAGCATCCGTCCATTTTAGAATCAGCAGCTTACCTGGAACGGCAGGGCTTTGAGGTGACGCGTGTTCCTCCTCATACGAATGGAGAAGTAACCGTCTCATCTATAGAGAAGGCGCTTCGGAAGGATACCATTCTCGTCAGTTTGATGCATGTCAATAATGAAACAGGTGCGATCATGCCGATTGAGGCAGTCGGACGAATGCTGAAGCAATATCCAACTGTTCATTTTCATGTCGATGCTGTTCAGGCAATCGGAAAGATTCCAGTGTCATTTCAACAGAGCGGGGCAGACTCTCTGTCACTCTCGGCGCATAAAATACACGGCTTAAAAGGTACAGGATTATTGCTTTACCGTGATACAAGGCACATCATGCCGCTCTTGTTCGGAGGAGGACAGGAAGCTGGTGCACGAGCAGGGACGGAGAATCCAGCTGGAGCAGCAGCCGCTGTAAAAGCACTTCGCCTCGCCGTGGAAAACCAGGTGGAACACGCTGCTCATATGCGGGAGCTGAACGTGCAGCTCGAAGCATTTTTTGCTTCACGACCGGAAGTAGTCATCAACTCACCTGCGGAACGGGCACCGCATATATTAAACGTTTCCTGTCCGGGAAGGATGGCAGAAACGATCGTTCACGCGCTTGAAGAAAAGGATATCTATATTTCTACGACAAGCGCTTGCTCGTCAAAAACATCGAACGAAAGCAGCGTCCTTAAAGAGATGGGAGCCGATCAGGCTGTAGCAGAAAGTGCAGTGCGGATTTCGCTGTCCGGACTGACTACTGCAGCTGAGGTCCATTCTTTCATTGAGGCCTGGGAGCAGACTGTCCCTCAAGTGGCGGCAGCGAAAGGAGCAGGAACATGAATGAAGATGCGATACTGATCCGCTATGCGGAGCTTGCGATAAAAGGGCGTAACCGGAAAAAATTCGAACGGCGCCTGGAAAAAACCATTCAACAGCTGCTGCAGCACCGTTTTCCGCAAGCAGCAACATCAAGAACGTTTGGGAGGCTTTATGTGGAGCTGAACGGAGAGGATGGAGCAAAGGTACTGGAAGCCCTGCGCCACGTTTTCGGCATTTCCTCTGTCAGTCCCGTCGTTCGAACGGCCAACATCGAAGCCGATATAAAAAAGGGAGCGGCAGCCGCGATTTCATCCGCTGTTAACCAGGGGAAACGTACGTTTAAGGTGTCATGCCGGCGAATTGATAAAAAATTCCCAACCGGTTCTCAGGAAATGAACCAGGTGATCGGCAAGTATGTGCTGCAGCAATTTTCTGAGCTGGCCGTAGACGTGCACCATCCGGATGTGGAGCTGTTCGTGGAAATTCGCCAGGAAGGGACGTCAATCACTGGGAAAAAATACAAGGGAGCAGGCGGACTGCCGACTGGAACCGGCGGTCGTGCCCTTTTGCTTCTGTCGGGTGGAATAGACAGTCCGGTTGCTGGTTTTGAAGCGATGAAGCGGGGAGTAACGCTTGAAGCTATCCATTTTCACAGTCCGCCATACACAAGCCCTCAGGCTAAGCAGAAGGTGGAGGACCTTGCAGCTGTCCTTTCTGAGTATGGGGGACCGGTGAAGCTGCACGTGGTCCCATTTACAGAAGCACAGCTGGCGATACATCAGCAGGTGCCGGATAATGTAGAGATCACCGTGATGAGGCGCTTTATGCTGCGAATGGCGGAACAGCTGGCGAATGCTGAGGACATCAAGGCGCTGATCAGCGGGGAAAGCCTTGGTCAAGTGGCAAGCCAAACGTTAGACAGCATGTATGCGATCAATCAGGTGACGTCGATGCCGGTTCTCAGGCCGCTGATCACACAAGATAAACTGGAGATCACTGAAAAAGCCCGGGAGGTCGGCACATACGATATATCGATTCGTCCTTTTGAGGACTGCTGCACGATTTTTCTTCCGGCTGATCCGAAGACGAAACCAAACGCTGAGAAAGTAGCCTACTATGAAAGTTTTCTCGCAATCGATGATATCGTAGCGGATGCAGTTGAACGAACCGAGGTCCGGACGATTGACGGCAGAACAAAGCAGGATAAAGAACTGGAGGACCTTTTTTAAGGTCCGCTGCGGCAGGCAGAATCTTTGAGAAGGGATTCTGCTTTTTTTGATAGGGAGCGCTGGCTCTGCCAAAGCATGCCAGTCGTCTGTCCGCCTGCCGGGCAGAACGGTTTTGGATAACCTGCAGCGGCGTTGGTCGCCGTGTAAGGAAACTGGAGGTGTATACCGTTGTTCTGTGTGCAAATAGGAGGCTACTGCTTGCAGGAGATGGCTCGATAACGCCATAATAGAAAGGTAAAGGAGGAAAGCGGAAATGGGGACACTTTGGTTTGGAGGAACAGTTGTACCGATGACAGAAGAAGAGCGAAGGGAGGAGGCTGTTTTCACGGAAAACGGCATCGTTGCAGCGATCGGTTCAGAAAAAGCGCTGCGCTCGGAATTTGGGGCATCGATTCATAAAGAAGTCGACCTTCGCGGAGGCGCTTTGTACCCGGGCTTTATCGACAGCCATCTGCATATGATCGGCCACGGGGAAAAGCTGCTGAAGCTGGACGTATCGTCAGTTACAAGCCTGGATCAGCTGAAAAAACTGCTCGAGCAGCAGGCTGCGGCAGTACCTGATGGCGAGTGGGTGCTCGCAGAAGGCTTTAACGAAAACTTATATGAAAACCGGACGGTTCCGGACAGGTTGTTTTTGGACGAAATATCAGCGACGAAACCGATCATGATTACACGAGTGTGCAGGCATGCGATGGCGGTAAATTCTGCTGCTCTTGAGCTTGCCGGTGTTTCAAAAGAAACGCAGTCACCGGCAGGAGGAAGGATCGAACGCTGGGACGATGGAGAGCCGACTGGTTATTTACACGACCAGGCACAGGAATTGATTAAGCCTTATTTACCTAAGATCGACCGGAATTATGTGAAGCGCGCCCTGGAAACGGCGCTTGCTGATCTGTATCAGCATGGCTTTACCGGTGGACATACGGAGGATCTGTTTTATTACAACAAGCCGGAAGAAACGGCTTCTGTCTTTCGGGAGGTAATTGGACCCCATCGAAAATTCCGGACCAATTTACTGGTACACCATGAAGCTGTCGATGTGCTGGATTCATTTCCCGAATCGGAATTTCTGCAGCCGGGATCGATAAAATTGTTTGCTGACGGGGCACTCGGTGGGCGGACCGCGCTCTTAAAAGCTCCTTATTCCGATGCGGACACATCAGGAGTGGCGATACATACTCAGCAGCAGCTGGAAGCGATCGTGAAAAAGGCACGGACGCTGCAAATGCCGGTAGCCGTGCATACAATCGGAGATGAGGCGCTGGAGATGGCAGTGACAGCAATTGAGAACGATCCGCCTCCGGCAGGGAAACGAGACCGCTTGATTCATTTGCAGGTAACGACACCCGAGCTTCGCAGCCGGCTGAGAAATCTGCAAGTGGCGCTCGATATTCAGCCGCGCTTTACGGCCTCTGATTTTCCATGGGTAATGGACCGACTGGGGGAAGACAGGCTCCCTCATTCATTTGCATGGAAAACGCTGCTCGAGGACGGATTGATCTGTGCGGGTGGCTCGGATGCCCCGATCGAACCGGTCGATCCGCTGCTTGGTATTCATGCCGCGGTTACGCGCCGGCGCCACGATGAAGCTCATGAGGGATGGCTTCCTGATCAAAAGCTCACGCTCTTTGAGGCGCTGCGCCTGTTTACGTCAGGGAGTGCGGCGGCCGTTTCCGAAGAACATAAAGCGGGGATGGTAAAGCCAGGCTACCGAGCTGACTTTACCGTCTTGAGCAGGGATCTTTCATTACTGGAGCCTGATGAGTGGCTGCACGTCAAAACGGTGATGACAGTAGTGGATGATACGATTGTCTATCACCGCAATCCGGAATGTGCAGAACAGCAGTAACCCCGCATCTGCTGAGCAGCGCGGGGCATCTGGTTAAAGAAAGCTTCGTTTGACTTTATGGTAAAAGAGATTGTCTTTCATTCGAAGCGTTTTGACGATCCGGTTTGACACTTTTACGTGAAGCTCGTGGCTGTGCCGGATTCCCATTGCTTCATTATCGATTCCGACGATTGGATGATCATTGCCGTCCTGTACTATTTTCAGCGTAAGCTCCCGTTCCTTTCCCATCACAAGCGGCGAACCGAGCGTGCGGTACCTGTTGTTGTTCACGGACGCCATTTCTGTCAGCTGCATGGACGGGAGCTTCGGGTCGACGATTGCGCCCCCGAGGGACTTGTTATAGGCCGTGCTTCCTGTTGGCGTGGAAACGAGGAGGCCATCTCCGCGGAAGGTTTCAAAGTAAAGGCCGTCCACGTAAACATCGATGACAAATGTTTTAATAATGTTGGAGCGGATGGATAATTCGTTAAGGCAGTGAAACTTTTGTCCGTCGTCAGTCGTAACTTCCAGTGTCGGATAGCGCAGCACCTCCACCATGTCAGACTGCATCGCGAGTTCTACCCGGTCCGGATCGTGGATGCTGAAGTCGGTATAAAAACCGAACTCTCCGTCGTTGATGCCGATATAGAGGGCGTCTTCCCGGAAGCCTGTTTTTTGAAGCGCCTGCAGAAACGTTCCGTCGCCGCCGAAGCTCGCAATGATGTTGGCATCTTTCGGGTGGTCGACAAGCTTGAATCCGTATTTTCGTCCAAGTTCCCGGAACTCAAGTATTTTTTGTTCAATTTCTTCTGTTTTTTTGGAAAACAGATAGACATTTTTACGGTCAGTCATAGCATAAGCACCCTTTCTGATTCCAGTCATGATACGTACATGTTTATTCTACCAAAACAGACAGAACCGCGCAGTAAGGAAGAAAAACAATGAAAGAGGAGGAGTACATAATGAATGCAAAACGTTGGATTGCCCTTGTGGCAGTATTAGCTATTATTGCCGTATCGGGAGCGGTCAGCCTCGTCACCTCACCGGCAGATACAGATGATTTTGCCGGCGGATTCCCTGGATTCGCTGATGAACCGGTACAGGAGCGGCTGGTGGAGCAGGGGACCGATGACGGGAAAATTGCGGTTATCCGTCTTGAAGGAATTATTCAGGCTGGAGGCGACGCTCTCTTTGGCGGAGGGTACAACCATCAGCTGTTACTCGATCAGCTGGACCACGCAGCTCGCGACGCATCGGTGGACGGTATCGTTCTGCGAGTAGATACGCCGGGCGGAGGCGTTGTGGAAAGCGATGAAATACATGACAAAATTGTCGAAGTTCGTGATGAGTATGCCAAGGACATTTACGTGTCGATGGGCGGTCAGGCAGCAAGCGGCGGGTATTACGTTTCTGCTCCTGCCGATCGGATTTACGCAAACGGCCAGACGATTACCGGCTCACTTGGAGTCATTATGCAGTCGATCAACTTTGCGGAGCTTGCAGACGAGCTCGGGATCAGTGATCAGACGATCAAAAGCGGAGAATTCAAAGATATCATGTCAGCGACTCGTGAAATGACAGATGAGGATGAGGAAATTCTGCAGTCAATTGTAGATGACGCTTACGAGCAGTTTCTTGATGTTATTGAAGGCGGACGTGATTTGAGCCGCTCAGAAGTAGAGGAATTAGCAGACGGCCGAATTTTCACCGGAAACCAGGCAGTGGAAAATGGCCTAATTGATGATCTCGGAAATCTCGAAGACGTGATTGAGGATATGAAAGAAGACCTCGGCCGTGATACAGATGTGGTTGAATATGAACAAGGTTTTGGATTCGGGTCCTTTTTTGGCCTTACGATGGATTCATTGTTTGAACAGCGTCAGCTGAATCAGCTGACAGAATGGCTCCATCAAAATCAGGGCGGCAGACTCCTGTATCTTTATACGAACTGAGGTGAGCAAGATGAATGAACACACAGAAGCAACAGAAACAGTGCAGGCAGAAGAACCACACGCCGTCCCTTACGCTCCTGCTGCAGAATACATGCAGGCCGGTTTCTGGATTCGTCTCTGGGCGTATACGGTCGACATTCTCGTCACGTTCTCTGCAAGCGCAGCTGTAACTGGACTGTATTTTGCAGTTACAGGAACCGACGTAACTATTCTCACGTTCAGTGTGAGCGGCATCTTATCCGGACTGGTGACCTTTTTGTATTTCATCCTGCTCACGAAATATACGGGACGGACGCTCGGCAAACAGCTTTTCGGCCTGCGCGTCGTTTCCTTCCGACATGAAGAGATGTCATGGATGGATGTGCTGTTCCGCGAATTTGTCGGGCGGTTTTTACACCGGTTTTTGATTGTAACAAATGCTTTGTATCTCGTTGTTGCGTTTCACCCGAAGAAGCGTGGGATCCACGATTTTCTTGGTGATACGGTAGTTGTTATGGAGAAGCGTGCTACTGTAACGGTACCAGAACGCAGGGAAGAGAGACCGCAGCAATTGGAAAGTTCCCCAGGCGTATGATACAGTAAATTCGTAAACGAATGAATGAGAGGATGGATACCGATGGGAATTACGTTCAAAGAAAAACCAGTTACCCTCAGCGGAGCACAGCCACAGACAGGGGAGAAAGCCCCTTCCTTTACCGTGCTCGGAACGGATTTATCGGAGGTGACGTTCGAAGCCGGAACGAAAACGCTCATCAGTGTTGTTCCGTCAATTGATACGAGCACATGTGATAAGCAGACGCGCACCTTCAATGAAGAAGCAGCTGCAGTGGAGAACGCTGAAATTTGGACGATCAGTGCAGACTTGCCTTTTGCCCAGCGCCGCTGGTGTGCAAACGCCGGACTTGAGGGTGCTCACATTTATTCAGACCACAAAACGCTCGATTTCGGTACAGCTTACGGTCTCGTGATCGAAGAGCTCCGCCTATTGTCGAGAGCGGTATTTGTTGTAGACAGCTCTGGAACGATTGTGTACAGCGAAATTGTTGGAGAAGTGAGCGGACACCCGGAGTACGACAAAGCAATCGAAGCATTGAAGCAAGCCGATTAAGGCATGAAGCCAGATGAAACAGGATACGGAAAGAACGGAGCTGACCGGCAGATGCCGGGTCAGCTCCGTTCTGTTACGCCGCATGCTGTTGAACTTTGAAAGCTGCTGTATAACAGCAGCATCGTGAAAGAAGGCGTTTTAGGTGAGATGGATTCAGCCATACTTATATATGATTTACACGCCGGTGATTGCGCTGTACCTGCTTGTCGTCTTTACCGGAAATCCGCTGCTGGAATGGATGCTGGCACCGGCTGCAGTCGTGCTGCTCGTACTCTCGTATCCGGGAGCGCCTCGTTTGTTTAAAATATTAGGAGCGGGCTTTATGGGGGCTGGTGCGGTTTTTCACTGGTATGCAGGAGGCTCGCTTGTGGAAGTCCCGTTTTTGTTAACAGACAACTACGGGCTGCTGGCGCTGCTGCTCATGCTGCCGTGGATGAAAAGCGTCGTCGAAAGCGGCAAATTTGACCGGAAAATAGCAGAGCTGCTGCGGGTCAACGCGGACAGTCTCGGGAGTCTTTACCCACGCAGCTTGTTTACCTCCGTCATTCTGACTGCCTTTTTAAACCTGTCCGCAGCCCCCATATCACAAGGTGTTTTGCGTCGGAATTTAGCGTCACTGCCAGTGCGGCTTCGTAATACGTTTATCAGCCGGGCGACTTTGCGGGGGAATTCACTCGCATTGATCTGGAGTCCGCTGGAGGTGCTCATTGCCCTCACTATTTTCATCACCGGCACTGCGTATCTGGAGCTTCTCCCGTGGCTGCTGCTGATCGCGCTACTCATGTTCTGCGGGGATGCTCTCTGGAACTACGTACGCTACAGGAATGAACCGCTTGATCAAGAGGGCATGGTGTCGCTTGACTGGAGCGGGTGGAAGCGGCTCGCAGGCAGCATGATTCATTTATTTGCTGCGCTGAGTATTTTTCTTGCCGCGGTCATTATTATGGGAAACGTAACTGGATTTGATTTTATTCTGACTGTTACGCTCCTCATTTTTCCATTCGCTTTTTGCTGGTCGCTTGTACTGCGGCGGCGCCGGCGCTTCTTGCGTATCGGCTGGCAAACGTGGAAAGAGAAAACAAATACGATGCAGCACTTTTTTGTATTGTTTCTGACCCTCTCATTTTTTGCGGCGGCTCTGGAGCAGACTGGACTGCTGGAGCTGCTGGAAGCCCCGGTGATGTATGTGCAGGATTATCCGATTCTCGTGTTCATGCTGATCCAGATAACTTTTGTATTTCTCAGCCTGTTCGGGGTGCATCCAATTGCGACAATCGGCATTCTCAGTTCTCTTAGTCCGCTGCTCATGAGCGTGATCAGCCCGCTCAGTCTGTCGATTATTTTGATCACAAGTTCGATTGCTACACTGACGGTAAACACGTACGGCCTGTTTGTACAAATTACATCTGCCAACCTCAGTGAGAACCCATACCGGATCTCGCTGCACAATCTCGTATTCGCAGGTGCCTTTTTCATCGTCAGCATATTCGTCGCCTATTTGGTGCTGTAAATGAGGTTTTAGTTTTCCGGATTTGCCATATCTGCTAAGGTGGATGACTGGGTACGACTTTATGAAAGAAGGGATGGACCAATGAAGGAGTCTACAAAAACAGAGCAGTATTTTCAAGTGCTCGATCAAGGTACGGAAAAGATCCGCGCAAAAGAGGATAATCTATATATAGAAGCGCTCGGTACGATGGGAGAAGCACTGTTTCAACGCAATTTTGCATTAGCCGGGGAGGACCTGCGCGCAGAGCTGGAACAAGCTGCTGCTTCGCTTCCATCTCAGATGCATCGGGAAGAAGTCAGAAGAGCTATTCAGCTGGCGGTTTTAAAAGGGATGAAGGAAGCCGTCCAGCCACACCATGCGATGACGCCGGATGCGGTGGCGTTGTTCATGGGGTACCTGACCAACCTGCTGCTGCAAAAGGAAGAAGGCAAGCCAGTGCTGCTTGATCCTGCAGCAGGCAGCGGAAATTTGATGACAGCCGTTTTGAATCAGCTGCCCATGGACGCTCATTTCGTTGCAGCTGAACCAGATGAAACGCTGCTGAAACTGGCATTTATGAATGCAAACCTGCAGGAGCATGAGGTCGATCTTTTCCATCAGGACAGCGTCGCCTCCCCTTTGCTCGATCATGCGGATGCAGTCGTATGTGATCTGCCAGCAGGATACTATCCCGATGATGAGACAGCGTCCGGCTTCCTCGTTAAAGCAGAGGAGGAAAAAACGTATGTGCACCATTTGCTGATAGAGCGGTCTATTCGGCACGTGAAAGAGGGCGGCTTCCTTGTGCTGCTCGTGCCAAATCAGCTGTTTCACTCCAATCAGGCAGCACAGCTTCAGGAGATGATCCGGAAGAGCGCGCACATTTATGCGGTGCTGCAGCTGCCGGAAACAATGTTTAAGACACGTGGTTCCGGGAAAAGTATGTTGATCCTGCGTAAAAAAAAGGATGGCATTGTGCCTCCGTCGCAGGCGCTGCTTGCAGAGATGCCTTCGTTTACAAAAGAAGCGGCTTTGGCAGATATGATGAAACGGATCTCTGGATGGATAGAGGATAACGTCCACGAATGACTGTATCAATTCAGAATCGGCATGGTGTAGTATAGTTTTCTTTTTAGTGAAGAAAACCCTTTCATTGCAACGTTTTTGAAATGTTATTGTGTTACAATTCTGTTTTTATTTTTAGTTAGCACAGAGGTTGCATTCTGCTCTGCACAGTGTTTTAATTATGGTTGACAAACAATCGTATACACGATGAAGGAGCGATGAACAGATGTCGAAAATCATGGCGATCAACGCCGGCAGCTCATCACTGAAGTTTCAGCTGCTGACGATGCCTGAAGAGACGGTCGTAACTAAGGGCCTTGTGGAACGGATTGGAATGGATGACGCTGTATTTGCAATAGAGGTAGATGGCGAAAAGAGAAAGGAAACGACGTCCATCCCGGATCATGCAGAGGCGGTGAGACTGCTGCTTGATAAGCTGACACGCTACCGGATTATCTCATCTCTGGATGAAATTGAAGGAATCGGCCACCGTGTCGTGCACGGCGGAGAGAAGTTCAACGATTCCGTCTTTATTACGGATGAGGTTATTCAGGGGATTGAGGATGTGTCAGAGCTCGCGCCGCTTCATAATCCGGCCAACCTGACTGGTATTCGGGCTTTTCGGGAGGTGCTTCCAAACGTACCAGCTGTAGCGGTATTTGACACAGCCTTCCACCAGACGATGCCGGAAGAGTCTTATTTGTACAGCCTTCCGTATGAATATTATGAGAAATACGGCATTCGGAAATACGGTTTTCACGGAACGTCGCACAAATATGTCTCGGAGCGTGCCTCTGAAATGCTTGGCCGTCCTGTCGAAAATCTGCGCCTCATTTCCTGCCACTTGGGCAACGGTGCGTCCATTGCAGCGATTGACGGCGGTAAATCGATTGACACTTCCATGGGCTTTACCCCGCTTGCAGGTGTCACGATGGGGACGCGTTCCGGAAACATTGACCCGGCTCTGATCCCGTACATTATGGAAAAGGCAGATCTAAGTGCTGAAGAAGTAATGAACGTACTGAACAAGCGCAGCGGTATGCTCGCATTGTCCGGCTTTTCCAGCGACCTGCGCGATATTGAACTTCAGGCTTCCGATGGCAATGAACGGGCGAAGCTGGCGCTGGATGTGTTTACATCACGAATTCATAAATATATCGGTTCCTACGCGGCTCGTATGCATGGTCTTGATGCCGTTATTTTCACGGCAGGAATCGGGGAAAACAGTGATGTGATCCGCTCCCAGGTGCTCAAAGGCCTCGAATTTATGGGGATATACTGGGATCCTGCACTGAACAAGACGCGGGGCGAAGAGGCGTTTATCAACTATCCGCATTCTCCAGTAAAAGTGCTCGTCATTCCAACGAATGAAGAAGTAATGATTGCACGCGATACGCTGCGACTCGCTCATTAATAAGATAACAAGGCCGTCCCTTCCGAGGGGCGGCTCTATTTATGCTGTAAACATGGACTCGCCAGGCAGGTGTTGCTCCGCTTATCGAGATGGCCGTGAGCTTCTAAGCAGGAGAAGAGCACGGCTTTGCGCGTGCGTGCCGTTCAGCATGGAAACAAAAAGATGACAAATGTCATATGAACAGACTGACAGCTATGCCTACCTGATGGAGTTGTATGGATGTAAACTAAACGTATTGAACAACCATCAGGAGGAATGATTATGAGCCGGCAACAGTTAGCAGAACTTAAAAAGAGCGTCGCACCATTCGCAGCATCGGATACAAAAAAGAGCATCTGGCAGATGGTCAATTCGATCGTGCCACTCGTTCTTCTTTGGTACGGAGCCTACATGAGCCTTTCCGTTTCTTACTGGCTGACCCTGCCATTAGTCATCGTCGCAGCAGGCTTTGTCGTACGGACGTTTATCATTTTCCACGATTGTACCCACGGTTCCTTTTTTAAGAGCGCAAAGGCGAATAAGGCAGTCGGATTTTTAACAGGTGTGATCACACACTTTGCTTTTGATAAATGGAAACGAAGCCATACGATTCACCATGCAACGAGCGGAAATCTGGACAAGCGCGGCACAGGAGATATATGGATTATGACGGTGGAGGAATATGCGGCTGCCGGATTCTGGCAGCGAATGTCCTACCGGCTTTACCGGAATCCGATCGTTATGTTCGGACTCGGGCCCATTTTTCTCTTTCTGATTGACAACCGGTTTAACCGCCGCGGAGCTAAAACGAAAGAGCGTTTAAATACACACCTGATAACAGCTACGATCGCAGTCGTGTACGGTCTTTTGATCTGGGCTGTAGGCCTGCAGGCATTCCTGCTTGTTCAGCTGCCGATCCTCTTCATTTCCGGAGCTCTCGGTATTTGGCTGTTTTACGTCCAGCATCAGTTTGAGGATTCCTATTTCGAGAATGAATCAGAGTGGGATTTTGTCAAAGCGGCAGTCGACGGCAGCTCTTACTATCAGCTGCCGAAAGTGGTACAATGGCTGACCGGCAACATCGGCTACCATCACGTCCATCATCTCAGCCCGAAGGTTCCAAACTATCGGCTTGAGCAGACACATGAAAACACAAAGCCTTTGCAAAAGGTGACCACGATTACGCTCTGGACGAGTTTAAAAGCCGTCAACTTTCGGCTGTACGATGAGAAGAACAAACGGTTTACCGGCTACCAAGCAGCCAGAAAAATCAGAGCTGTACCGGCCAAGCCGACTTCTCCTGTTAAGACACGAAAGGGAGCATAACCAATTGAGAAGCCGTCTCTCCGCTTTGGAGGGCGGCTTCTTCTTAAAATTGCGGTTCACAGGTCCGGCGGCTCCCTGCAGGACCTGCTTTTTGATACAATAGAGGAAGATCCGGCTGCATGCTGTACAGCCGGGTACTGACGTGTCATGGTTTACTCCGGGGGACCGTCAGATAGGGAGAGGTGCCGTATGAAAAACTGGTTTCACATATTTCCGCAGCACACCGGCTTGAGTTTGTATGCCTGGATTATATTCTGTCTGCTGCCGTTTTATTTCGTTATTGCCAATTCCGCCCCGCGTGAAATTGTAGCAGGGGTGCTGATGATCATCATTTTTTTCGCGGCTTACCGTTTTTCTTTTGTAAAACGGGGCTCGATTGTTTATGCGGCAGTCGGTATTGAACTGACCGTAAGTATCGGGATGACGCTGTACTTCGGGTACATTTATTTCTTTTTATTTCTGGCCTTCTTTATCGGAAATATCACGCAGCGCCGTGAATTCGTTCTGCTGTACACGTTAAACGTTGTGGCAGGCGTATCATCTGCTGCTTTCGGCTTTTATATCCAAAGTGAGATTTTCATGATGCAGCTGCCGTTTATCGTTATCAGTCTGATTGGCATCCTGCTTCTTCCGTTTACGATATATTTACGAAAAAAGCAGGAGAAGCTCGAAGGGGAACTCAAGGACGCTAATAAAAAGATCTCCCAGCTGATCGTCATGGAAGAGCGCCAGCGCATAGCCCGAGATTTGCATGACACACTCGGTCAAAAGCTCTCGCTGATAGGGTTGAAAAGCGACCTTGCGGAAAAGCTGATTGAGATCAACGGCCAGGAAGCCAAGAAAGAGATCGGCGATATTAACCGCACCGCCCGGCTTGCGTTGAAAGAAGTTCGTGAGCTCGTATCGGATATGCGGGGAACGCGGCTTGCAGAAGAAATGCGGCATGTGCAGGAGATCTTGGAAATAGCCGGAATCCACTTACACGTATCAGGCAGTCCGGAGCTGAAGGAAGTGCCGCTGCTCGCAGAAAACACGCTCAGCATGTGTCTGAAAGAAGCGGTCACAAACATCGTCAAACACAGCAAGGCAACGCTGTGCGAGATTTCGATTTTGGATTCAGCGGGTGAAATTTTGGTGAAAGTAACAGATAACGGCAGCGGTTTTTCGCTTCATACAGTGCAGCAGAATGAAAGCGGAATTCAAGGAATGAAGGAACGACTGGAGTTTGTAAATGGAACGCTCGACATCGTATCGAATGATGGCACAAGCCTGTTTATGCGGATTCCGCGTATCGTGCAGCCGGTTAGAAAGGAGCAGCCGTTATGATTCGAATTGTACTTGCTGAAGACCAGCAGATGCTGCTTGGGGCTCTAGGAACCCTGCTTGGTCTAAAAGAAGACATGGAGGTTGTCGGAAAGGCAGAAAACGGCGAGGAAGCAGTGGAGTTAGTACGCACGCTGAATCCGGATGTGTGCATGATGGACATTGAAATGCCGTCTAAAACAGGTCTGGATGCGGCAGAAGAGCTGGCGGATCATCCCTGTAAAATTATCATTCTGACTACGTTTGCTCGTTCCGGCTATTTTCAGCGTGCAAGAAAAGCCGGTGTGAGCGGCTACCTGCTCAAAGACAGTCCCAGCGAAGAGCTGGCCAATTCAATCCGCACGATTATGAGCGGGCGCAAAGTATACGCGCCGGAGCTGATTGATATTGCCTACAGTACACCTAATCCGCTTACAGACAGGGAAAAAGAGGTCATGAAGCTGATCGCGGATGGGCAGACAACGAAGGAGATTTCTGCCGGCCTTTATTTAACGAACGGCACGGTTCGAAATTATATTTCGTCTATTCTTGATAAACTGGAAGTGCCCAACCGGATTGCAGCTGTCACCCTTTGCCGGGAAGAAGGATGGCTCGATTAATGGGTTGCTGCACGTTAAAACCGCCTGCGCACATTGCGCAGGCGGTTTATGTTTACTCGTGAATTAGCGTCCATCTGTAGCATTTTCTGTACGGACGATCAATACGTCGCACTTCGCATGACGCGTAATGTGTTCGGATACGCTGCCGATCAGGAACCGCTCTACAGCGTTCAAGCCGGTCGCACCGGTGACAATTAAATCCACTTCATGCTTTTTAGCGACATCTTTCGCGATTTTTACCTTTGGAGAACCGTAGTCCAAAATGAGGGTGACATCCGTTAAGCCTTGATCTTCAGCGAGCTTTTTGTACTCATTAAGCATGTCTTTGGCATACTGCTCGGCTTCTGAAAAGATCGTGCGGTCGTAGTGTTCAACCGAGGCGAAAGTCCTTGTATCGACAATGTGGGCAAGTAAGAGCTTGGCGTCGTGATCTTTCGCCAGAAGGGCGGCTTTGCGAAAAGCGCGCTTTGCTTCATCAGAGCCATCAACAGCAACGAGAATGTTAGAATAACGAACAGACATTAGTAACGCCTCCCATTTCCCAAAGTGCCGGTTTACCCGGTTATATTGTCATTCTACCATACTTATTCCCGAAAAAATGGAATGAAAACGCATTATCAGCTACTTTAATGCGTTGCAGTTGAGAACAAAGACGGATTCAGCGACAATAGATATATCACAAGATGAAGGTGGTTTTGGAATTGCGGCATGCTATTATTACGGCTGGAACGAAAGGTCTTGGCAGAAAAATGACGGAAACGATGCTGAAGGCCGGCTACGCAGTAACCGTGAATTACCGTTCGGATATAGAAGCGGTGCGTGAAAGACAGAAAGACTGGCAGGATTATGGCGATCAAATTCAGTTCGTGCAGGGAGATGTCCAGAACAAAGAGGATCTGAACCGGCTTGCTGACGAAGGGCTGAAGCGTTTCGGCAGAATTGATGTGCTTCTTCTGAACGCCGGTCCCTACATCTTTGAACGCAAAGCTCTCGCTGACTATGAGGACAGCGAATGGCATGAAATGATCAACGGCAACTTAAATGCAGCATTCTATTTACTGAAAAAAGTGATACCTGTTATGCGGGAGCAGCAGTTCGGCCGGGTGGTTACATATGGCTTTCAAGGGGCCGACCACTCACCGGGGTGGCTGTTTCGCGCAGCCTTCGCAGCATCGAAGGCAGGGCTTGCTTCTTTAACAAAATCACTGGCAATTGAGGAAGCGCCGAACGGGATCACTGCCAATATGGTATGCCCCGGTGAAATTCTTGATGAGATGAAGGAAAGTTCGATTGATTATTCGCGCAGTCAGCCCGACGATAAAACGCCGGTTGGGCGAAGCGGCACCGGGGAAGATATAGCCAGGACGGTCATGTTTCTCTTAGATGACAAAGCTGATATGATCACGGGCAGTGTTATTGAAGTGACAGGAGGCCTGGACGTTCTCCATAAGCACCGCTCTTAAAGGGAAGGAAACATGCAGGAAGCCGCCAGCAGGCGGCTTCGTCAGAGTGTTGATAACGTCATTTCAGGTGAATGACTTTGCATCTGCCTGCATCTGCGGACACTCGCTTTCCGGAGGGAACGGCCTCAGCTAACCGCTTCCTTCTTCCGTCGGATCTTCGCCTTGTTCTGACCCTCCCGGAGTCGAGTTTCCTCCGATTTAGCAGCTGGCTGTCCGGTTGAAACCCTGGTGATGATTCACACGAGCTTGTTCCATCTAGAGGGAACCTTTCGTTAGGCAGCGCTTCGATGTCGAATCGGGATGAACGTCAACGTATCCACCAAAAAAAGCCGCAGCGTCCAGCGATTGGAACGTTTTTCTTCATCAAACAAATTAATCTCCCCTTTGTGTCCGGCGGGGACGTCTGTGGAATTAGCGCAGCCTGAAGATCCCGTGCCGTTCAGATCTGCGAACGGCATCCAAGCACGAGCGGAGCCGGACTGGGTCTTGAAGGCTTCTAGTAAGAAGCCTGAGTCCGAGTGAAGCCGTGCCTTTCTTCCCTTCATACTGGGTCATCCTGAGAAATAGCTGAAGGGCAAGCCCACGGCAGGCTCGGTAAACAGAGGGGAAAGTCAATCAATCGAATAAACATGTAAACAAATTGACTTTATCAACAGCCCGAAAAAGAAGCCGCGTGGGCGGCTTCTTTTGATTTTCCTATTCTGGTCGACGAAAAGTGCGGCATGAACTGTCAAACGGCACTGGAAGCTGCCAACATCGGCCGGTGACGACTTCGAAAAGGCTGTGTCTGCAGATGCGGGTTGAAATGGATGATCGATGATCGCGTGAGCCATAGAAGAAGGGACTGCCGCTCTGATGCTGAGTGGCAGTCCCTTTGCTTAACGTCCTTAAATGACGGTCAGGCTCGTCGGAGTCGATGTAAGCGTAACAGCTCCATCCTCTGTTAGGAGAACGTCGTCCTCAATTCGAACGCCGATTTTACCGGGAATGTAGATCCCGGGTTCAATCGTAAACGTCATACCCGGCTTCAACAAGTCAGTGTTGTCTGCGTGCATGGAAGGAAGCTCATGGACCTCGATCCCGAGGCCGTGTCCAATCCGGTGAGGAAAATACTCTCCATAGCCGGCTTCCTCAATAACTGAGCGGGCGGCATGATCGAGCGTGCCAATCGTTTCACCGGGTACGGCAGCCTTCAAGGCTTGTTCCAGTGCAGAACGGACGGTTTCATACACGCGTCGGCTCTCGTCGTCCGGCTCTCCGAAGAAGACAGTCCGGGTAATGTCAGATGCATAGCCTTTCCACATGACACCGAGGTCGAACAACACACTGTCTCCTTTTTTGAGCGGGGCAGTCCCCGGCACACCGTGCGGATCTCCGCCGTTGCCGCCAAACAGAACCATCGGCTGAAAGGACATTTCCCGAACGCCCTGTTTTTTCAAGGAATATTCGATAGCGGCGACAACCTCTACCTCGGTAACGCCTTCCTGAAGAGCGTTGATACCGGCTGAAATGCCTTTGTCTGCAAGAGCAGCTGCTTCCTTCAACAACTCTTGTTCGTCAGGTGCTTTCACAAGGCGGCTGCCCGTTAACACGTCATCTGCTTCGACGAATGTTGCATCCGGTGCAAGGCGCTGCCAGGATTTCAGCCTGCTCCAGGAGATGCCGCTTTCCAGTGCGATCGTCTCCGCACGGACGTGTTGATCTGACAAATGCTGCTGCAGCTTTTCCCACGGATCTTCGGTATCGGTGTAGCCGATAATGGGAGCATCGATCATTTGCCTAATCTGATTTATTTCCATTGCGGGACATACGATGAGCGGGTCGCCCTCGGCAAAAAGAAGCACGGCGAGCAGCCTTTCGTGCGGATCGGCATCAAAGCCGCTTATGTAAAACACATTTGGTCTTGACTGAGCCATCAGCACATCGATTCCCTGCTGCATCATCTGTTTTTGAAGAGTTTGTATACGGGTCATCTGCCACCACTCCTTAAAAGTATCTGCACTCAGTCTAGCATACAGACAACCGGTGGGAAGCCGCAGGAAATTAATTTGGGGATTTTCATGCATATTCACGTTGCTGAACGGGTACGGGAAAGAGGAAAATATAAAGGAGGAGAGATGGCAGATGAAAGTATCTTATCATGGACATTCCGTTGTAAAAATTGAAACGAACGGCACGAACATTCTCATTGATCCTTTTATAACCGGTAACGGCCTGACCGATTTGGAGGCTGATAACACGAAGGCAGACGTCATTCTGCTTACACATGGACATAATGACCATGTCGGCGACACAGTAGATATCGCGAAGCGCAACGGTGCCCTTGTCGTGGCGCCGTTTGAATTGGCCACATATCTTGGTTTTCAGGGAGTGAATGCTCATCCAATGCATATCGGCGGCAGCCATGAATTTGCGTTCGGTACCGTTAAGCTCACTCAGGCGTTCCATGGCTCTGCCTATACAGAGGAAGAGAACCAGCGGATCGTCTATACCGGCATGCCGGCGGGGATTTTATTTTCGGCAGAAGGAAAAACAATTTATCATGCCGGAGATACAGGACTCTTTTCCGACCTGAAGCTGATTGGCGAGCGCAATAAAATTGATTTGGCTTTTCTGCCGATCGGAGACAACTTTACGATGGGGCCTGAAGATGCTGCCACCGCAGCGGAGTGGATACAGGCCTCCCACGTCGTTCCGGTTCATTACGACACGTTCGATGTCATTAAACAGGACCCTCAGGCATTCGTTGACCTGCTCGATGTAAAAGGAAGCGTTATGAAAGCGGGAGATTCCCTCGATCTGTAGTCAGCTTCTGCATGAAAATACGCCCGGTGCATGAATGCGCCGGGCGTTTGTACGCTTAAGAGGAATTACGGATAGAGCTCATTTCCTGATTCCATATAAAGCATTACTTCCTCATTATAAGCATTGGCGATAGAGATGCTGTTGCCTTCATCAGAGGCGTTGTTATATTCTTCCTCAAGCAGCGGGTACAGCTCTTCCCAAATAACGCTTCGTTCAATATGATCCCGGTCAAATTCAAGAAAAAAATCTTCTGGAGAAATGTCGAGTGCCTCTGACATACCTTGTACAGAAGCCGGCATGTTCCCTTCATAAAGTTCCACGTTATAGCGGGCGTGGTTTTCGACCATTTCTTCTGTTACTTCCACTTCATAAGCGATCAGGGCATATTCCCGCCAGAGCGTTTCAAATTCACTCCGTTCATGTGCGAAAAGAAGGATGTCTTCAGGAGACCATGACTCATTATATTCATAGCGCTGAATGTAATAACGGATAAACCAGCGCTCCAGCTGTGCGTCCAGGCGCTGAGAGGGAGCTGCTGTTTCTGCAAACAGGTCAAGCGCTTCATTCGTCATCCGTTCATAGTGTCCGGCAGTAAAGCTAACTTCCTGATCGCCAAAAATAAGCTCTACCGTGCCGTCTTCTTCAGCAGGTACAGCATCTGGCGATTCATTCGTGCACGCTGCAGCCAGTAATAGCACTAGAAGTGCCGTCAGGATTTTCATCACGCTTCACCCATTTCTGTTCGAACACTATTCTCCCACTCTTCCTATACCCTGAACAATGAGAAAAATATCGTTAATTGTCAAATTTAGTGTGAAATTGGAGCGAAACCTCGAATTTGAGAGCATGGTCCTGATTTGGATCCATCCCCATGGGGAAAAATGGTTCATGTACCCACGCCCCCAAGACTTGCTGCCATTCTTCTCCTTCTCTGCCTTGAACTCCCGTCACGGGAAACGTATACTTGTAGTAGTACAGAGTAATGATGTAAAGGTAAACAGTTTTGAAATAAAGGATGTGCGCCTGCGATGACAAAGCACGAGCAGATATTACAGTTTATCCGATCGCTGGAAGTAGGGAATAAAATATCCGTCCGGCATATTGCCAAGGAGCTTCATGTCAGTGAAGGAACAGCGTACCGGGCGATTAAAGATGCGGAAAACCAGGGAATGGTCAGTACGATTGAACGAGTCGGCACGATTCGGATCGAGAAGAAGCAAAAAGAGAACATTGAAAAGTTAACGTATGCTGAAGTTGTCAATATCGTGGAAGGAACGGTGCTTGGCGGCAGAAACGGACTTTATAAAACGCTGAACAAGTTCGTTATCGGGGCCATGAAGGCAGAGGCGATGATGCGTTACGTAGAGGCAGGAAACCTGCTGATTGTCGGCAATCGGGATAAAGTTCACCATATGGCACTTGAAGCTGGCTCAGCGGTACTCGTAACGGGTGGATTTGACACGGCGGAAGAAACAAAGCAGCTGGCAGATAAGCTGGATCTGCCTGTTATTTCAACGAGCTATGATACGTTTACTGTGGCGACGATGATTAACCGTGCTATTTACGATCAGCTGATTAAAAAAGAAATTATTGCGGTGGAGGATATCTTGATTCCGCTTGATAAAACGGATCACCTTACCCTTCAGCATACGGTGGAAAAATATCAAAACCTGAATAATCAGACCGGCCACAGCCGCTATCCGGTCATCGATGAAAATGGGAAGCTGCAGGGCATTGTGACGGCAAAGGATATAATGGGGACGAGTCCGTTTACCGATATTGAAAAAGTCATGACGAAGCAGCCGATAACCGTGACGCGGCAGACGTCTGTCGCATCTGCTGCGCATATGATGGTGTGGGAAGGAATTGAGATGCTGCCTGTCATCACGTCATCCAAGCAGCTTCTCGGGATCATCAGCCGTCAGGATGTGCTGAAAGCGCTGCAGATGATCCAGCGGCAGCCTCACGTCGGCGATACGATCGAAGATCTGGTCACCCGTCACTTGGAGGATGTTTCGGATAACCGGACAACTTTATACAAGCTCGAAGTGACGCCGCAGATGACGAATCATCTCGGAACCATTTCCTATGGTGTCATCACTACGATCGTAACGGAAGCATCCAGCCGGGTGCTGCGGAAGTACAAGAAAGGCGACCTTGTCGTGGAAAACATGACGGTTTTCTTTATGAAGCCGGTGCAGATCGATGCAAAGATTGAAATTCGGCCACGCGTTCTGGAAGTCGGCCGCAAGTTTGGAAAGGTCGACGTAGAGCTCTATTATAACGAGCAGATTGTTGGAAAAGCGATGCTGATGGCACAGCTGCTTGACCGCTAAGAAACAAAAACCTCCATGACAGATGTCATGGAGGAAGTGTCAGGCAGTCTGCTGTTTTTCTTCTTTGGCAAGCGGACTGAAGTAGCGATGCTGACGAGAGCCGAAGTAGATGTTTGCTGCACCTAAAGCAGTGAAAATCAAGCCGATCACAGCTGCTGTCGTCGTCTGATAGTTGATGTAGGCGTTAACGCCAAAGGACAGAACGAAAATGCCAAGTGAAATCGACGCTTTTGCACCATAAAGCTGGCGCTGGGCAGGCCCGTAACCGCGGGATTGAAACACTTTGAAATATACGAACGCGATCAGAGAAAAAACGATCACCAATGGGAAAATAATCATGATGCATACTCCTTTACATACTTGTAGCCTTCGTTCATTGTACCGGAGCACAAGGAAGGGCGCAACAAACAACGGGAGGGAATCCAGTGACAAAACAAGTAATTTTTAATATTTGGGATACGATTGAGAAGGCAGAGCGTATTATTATTCACCGGCACGTCAGACCGGACCCTGATGCGGTCGGCTCACAGGCAGGACTTGGCGAGCTGATTCAAGAAGCGTTTCCGGATAAGATCGTCAAGCTTGCCGGTGAAGAAGAGCAGTCGCTTACGTTTCTTTCCGGTATGGATGAGGTGACGGCAGAAGAGTACCGGGGAGCGCTCGTTATCGTGACGGATACTGCCAATGAAGCGCGAATTGATGGAGAGATTCCGGAGTCAGATACGTTGATTAAAATCGATCACCATCCAGAAGTCGATGCTTACGGTGATATTCAGTGGGTGAACACGGAAGCAAGCTCGACCTGTGAAATGATTTTCCGGCTTGCAGACGTCACCGGTATAAAAGTTACGGCTCGTGCTGCGCGGCTTCTTTTCGCAGGTATGTCGGCAGATACCGGACGATTCCGGTTTTCCAACACGACTCCGGCTACGTTCCGGGCTGCTGCGTCGTTGAGCGAGCATTCGTTTGACCGTCATTCGTTGTATAACGAAATGGATGTGACGACGCTGCCGATGCTTCGCCTGCAAGGCTACGTGCTGCAGGAAGTGGAAGTGACCGAGGAAGGGGCTGCCAAGGTGTACCTCACACGCGAGCGGATGGAATCGTTTGGTGTAACCTCGCGTGAAGCCGCTTCGATCGTAAACTGCTTTTCTAATTTGGAAGGCCTTCGGGCATGGGTGTTTTTTGTGGAAGAGGAGGATCAGATCCGTATGCGCATTCGGTCAAAAGGACCTGTGATCAACAAGCTCGCAGAAAAGTACCGCGGCGGCGGTCATCCGATGGCGTCAGGAGCAAGTGCGTTCAGCTGGGAAGAGACCGACTCCTTTTTTGGCGAGCTTCGTCACGTCTGCCGTGATAGTGAAGCTGCGAACCATGCATAGATTTCCCGTTCAAGCAGACACCAGGTTACGTCAACCCGGTGTCTGCTTTTTGTCGGAATGAAGACGATCGGAAACGGTGATTGCTTGTAATAGGCTGAATAGATAACGGTCGCTTCCTTTTCGGGGGCTGCCCCAGCGCGTGATGAAAGTGACTGCTTTTAAGCAGGTGCAGCCGGCGGCTTGCAAATCGGTTTCCAGACGAGCAGAATAGAAGAAGAATGAAACGCCTGGATGAAAGAACGTGTGTTCGTGTATAATGAAAGCAACCAAACCGTCTGTTAGAACGGGGAAAGGAAAATAGCGATGACATTTCCTCATCTTCACGTGCACAGTGAATACAGCCTGCTGGATTCGTCGGCCAGAATAGAGGGTCTGGCAGTCAGGGCGGCAGCCCAGAAAGCTCCTGCACTGGCACTCACCGATAAAAACGCGATGTATGGGGTTCCGGCGTTTGCTGCAGCCTGCCGAAAAGCAGGAGTCCGTCCAATCATAGGAGCAGAACTGGACTATTCAGGAAACACGAGCCTGATCGTGCTTGCGAAAACGGCTCGCGGCTACCGCGGACTTGTCCGGCTCGTCAGCAGAATTCAGCTCCAGGATACACCGCTCGAATTCGCAGATTTGGAAGCAATTGAAGACTGTGTGATCATCCAGCCGCTTCACGAAGGACCTGTACCCTTCCTGCTTAAACAAGGAAAGCAGGAGGAAGCAGCTGTCCTGCAGGGGCAGTTCGAGCGGCTTGCAAGCGATGTGTATATAGAAGTGCGCAATCATTACACGAAAGCGGACAGACATATGCTGCTCGAGCTGAGAAAGTGGCTGGAAAGCTTTCCGGCTAAAGTCATCGCGTGCAATCACGTACATGCAGTTGAGCGGGAAACGACCGACGTTCTTCCGGTGCTGCAGGCTGTTAAGCAGGGCTCACTTCTTTCTGAAACGGAGCCGGAGGCCGGATTGGAAGAAGGCTACTTGAAATCCCATACAGAAATGGAAGAAGCATTGAAGGGATGGGAGCATGCATTAACTGCGGCTGAAGAGATTGTCAGCGAATTCGCTGACAATCCGGTACCTGAGCCGGAACAGCATCTGCCAACGTATCCGTCCGACGTGCCGGCTGATCAGCTCCTGCAGCAATGGTGCGCAGAGGCATTGGAAGCTGTCTATTCGGACCGGCTAGAGGAAGCCCAAAGCCGGCTCGACTACGAGCTGTCCGTCATCTCGTCTATGGGGTTCTCAGATTACTTCCTAATCACAGCGGATTTTATGCGCTTCGCAAGAAGAAGCGGCATTCGTACCGGTCCTGGACGCGGGTCAGCAGCAGGCTCGCTTACCGCCTACCTGCTGCAAATTACAGATGTTGATCCGCTGGCGTATAACCTGCTGTTCGAACGGTTTTTAAATCCTGACCGGGTTACGATGCCGGATATCGATATTGACTTTGCAGACTCAGACCGGGACCGCGTTATTCAATACGTGGCAGAAAAATACGGCAGGGAGCATGTAGCCCAGATTATTACGTTTGGAACGTTTGCGGCGAAAGCTGCGCTCCGGGACTCCGGGAAAGCGCTCGGCATCGATCCTTATGCGATTGACCGGGCTGCCAAGCTCGTGCCGGCCCGGCCGGGCGTGACACTCGCGGAAGCCTTTCAGCAGAAGCAGCTGGCAATGATGAAGGAGGAACACAGCCACTGGTTTCACATTGCGGCCCGTATGGAAGGACTGCCGCGGCATACGTCGGTGCATGCAGCCGGAATTGTTATGAGCCGTGCTCCGCTGACAGAGCTTGTGCCGCTTATGCAGGGGCACGACGGCCTCGTTTTGACGCAGTATCCGATGGGAGATTTGGAGCGGATGGGGCTGCTGAAGATGGATTTTCTCGGTCTGCGGAACCTGACGCTCCTCGACAGGCTGGAAGAGCTCTCCGGGTTGTCGGCATCAAACGCCCCGCTTGACGACAGCGCCGTTTACGAGCTGCTGAGCCGGGGAGATACTTCCGGCATTTTTCAGCTGGAGTCAGAAGGCATGCAGCGCGTATTGAAAAAGCTGAAGCCGACAAGCTTTGAAGACATTGTAGCCGTCAATGCTCTCTACCGGCCGGGTCCGATGAAGTATATTCCGGACTACATTGACGGAAAGTACGGCCGCAGGCAGATCCGCTACATTCACCCGGATTTGGAGCCGGTGCTGAAGCAGACATACGGCGTGCTCATTTATCAGGAGCAGATTATGCAGATTGCCTCGCTTATGGCAGGCTATTCGATGGGAGAGGCCGATCTGCTGAGACGGGCTGTCAGTAAGAAAAAACGCGAGGATTTAGAAGAGGGACGGCAAGGCTTTTTAAAAGGGGCCCGCAGAAAAGGCTACGAAGAAGCAGAGGCGGAGGCGGTCTATGATTTGATCGTCCGCTTTGCCGACTACGGCTTCAACCGGAGCCATGCTGTCGCCTACAGCTTTATTGCCTACCAGCTGGCCTACATGAAAGCACGAGCGCCTGAAGCGTTTTATACCGCCTTAATGGAGAGCGTGACGCATGACAAGGAAAAACTGGCGTTTCTGATTCACGAGGCAAAACGGGCCGGCATCCGGATTCTCCCGCCCTCTGTTCAGGACGGCGGTGCAGCGTTCCGCATGGAAAACGGCGCTGTCCGGCTCGGACTTCACGTTCTGCGTCACGTCAATGCGCGCGCTGCCGCTTCCGTCGAAGAAGCGAGAGGAAGCGGACCGTTTCAAAGTTTGTTTGACCTGTGCGCCCGCATCCCGGCTGTCCATCGGCAGCGGCGCTTTTTCGAAGCGCTGATCGGAGGAGGGGCGCTTGAGGCGTTCGGCGAAAATAAAGCTGTGCTGCTGGCCACACTTGATGATGCGCTGGACTATGCAGCACAGGAAGATAAAACGGCGGAGCGCGGAGAAGCTTTGTTTGCAGATGAAGAGGTAGAAACGACCTACCGGGAAGCGAAGCCGATGCCGCGCATGCAGGAGCTGCAGCTTGAAAAAGAAATGGTAGGCTGCTATATCAGCGGGCATCCGCTGGAAGAAGCTGCAGAACTGCTCGAAAAGTATGGGAGAACGGTCTGTGCAGAAGCCATTCAGCTTTCTCATAAAACACCGGTCCGTATGGCAGGAATCGTCATGTCCATCAGACAAATTCAGACAAAAAAAGGAAAACAGATGGCCTTTATGGAATTAGAAGATGAGACAGGAACGATCGATGTTACCGTGTTTCCGGAGGAATACAGCAGCTGTCAGCTAAAGCTGCAAAAACAGGAAAAGCTGTTTATCGAGGCTGTGATAGAGGAATATGAGGGAACGAGAAAGGCGATTCTGAAAAAATGTATTCTGATTGACGAGCTGGTCGACAGGCAGAAGGCTCACGAGAAGGAAACGCTGTACCTGTATATTACACCGGAAGCAGAACGCCGCAGCCTCGATAAGGTGAAGGAGCTGCTGGAGGACACCCCGGGAAGTGTTCCCGTTGTGCTCAAATACGGCGCAGCAGGGGAGATTGTCCGTCTGTCTGAAATGTGGAACGTGAAGCCGGATGATCGTCTGGTGGACCGCCTCGGTGCCCTGCTTGGAAAAAAACATGTCTTTCTGAAAAGACCGAGGGTGTAACGCGTTCGAGAATCTGCTATAATAAGTGATGGCTCATGGTGGTCAGACCACCTGAAAAATGGATCTTGATACAGAGGAGAGTGGCGACTGTGCCTACATTGAGAGAAGAAGCACTGCACATGCACCGAATGAAAAAAGGGAAAATCGAAACGACGCCGAAGGTACCGGTACGAAACGCCGACGACCTTTCACTCGCTTACTCCCCGGGAGTGGCAGAGCCTTGCAAAGCGATTTTCGATGATCCTCAAAGCGTGTATGACTACACGGTTAAAGGAAATATGGTAGCAGTCGTATCGGACGGCACAGCTGTCCTCGGTCTTGGAAACATTGGACCGGAAGCAGCGATGCCCGTTATGGAAGGAAAGGCCGTTCTGTTTAAATCATTTGCAGGAGTCGATGCGTTCCCAATCTGTCTGGACACCAACGACGTGGATGAAATCGTCCGCACAGTTAAGCTGATGCAGCCGACTTTCGGCGGAGTGAACCTGGAAGATATCGCAGCACCTCGCTGCTTTGAAATTGAAGAACGTCTGAAGCGGGAGATGAACATTCCGGTTTTCCACGATGATCAGCACGGAACGGCCATCGTTACAGCGGCAGGTCTTGTGAATGCGCTCAAGATCAGCGGCAAAGCGATGAAAGAAATACGTGTTGTCATCAACGGAGCCGGAGCAGCCGGCATTGCAATTATGAAGCTGCTGCAGAGCATGGGCTGCAAGGATATCATCCTGTGTGACTCGAAAGGTGCTATTTATGAAGGCCGTCCGCACGGCATGAATGACCTGAAGCACGAAATTGCCCAGGTCACCAACAGCCAGCACCTTGACGGCAAGCTGGGGGAAGTGATTGCAGACAGCGATGTGTTTGTCGGAGTATCCGTTGAAGGAGCGCTGTCGAAAGAAATGGTGGAAAGCATGAACGAAGACCCGATTATTTTTGCTATGGCCAATCCGGTGCCGGAAATCATGCCGGAGGATGCAAAAGAAGCTGGCGCGAGCGTGATCGGAACAGGCCGTTCCGACTTTCCGAACCAGGTAAACAACGTGCTGGCGTTCCCTGGAATTTTCCGAGGCGCACTCGACGTCAATGCGACGCATATCAATGAAGAAATGAAGGTAGCAGCAGTGAAGGCGATTGCCGATCTCGTAGCTGACGCCGAACGGCACGCAGATTACGTGATTCCTGCTCCGTTTGATAAGCGGGTAGCACCAGCAGTAGCGAAGGCTGTTGCGCAGGCAGCTATGGAGACCGGCGTTGCCCGGCGTCAGGTAAATGCGGAGGAGGTTGCCGAGAAAACCCGCCGCCTGACAATGATTGAGCACGATGCCTGATCACCTGCTGAAGCTGTCCCCGTTCCGGCGGACAGCTTCTTCGCCATTTAAGGAAGGAGGCTGGCAGCTTGACAGCAGGATCGAAAGTATACGTTCGTATATTGGAACATATCGAAACGATGATTATGCAGGGAAATCTGGAGGCAGGAGACCGGCTCCCGTCTGAGCGGGAGCTCGCGGAGCGGCTTCAGGTTGGGCGTTCCTCTGTTCGAGAAGCGTTCCGCGCTCTGGAACTTCTGGATTTGATAGAAACAAGAAAAGGAGAGGGAACCTTTCTCCGCCAGGCCGGAAGCCACCGCCTTGCTGAGATTCTTGCGGGCTTCTTTTTAAAGGACGCAAAAGCCCGCCAGGATCTTGCCGAGACGAGGCGTATATTAGAAGTGGAAGCAGTCAAGCTTGGCTGTGAGCGTGCAGAGCCGGAAGAGCTGGAAGCACTGCAGAAGCTGGTGTCTTCCTCGCTGGAGACAGGGCAGGACGGCTATTTTATCGATGAAGATATTCAATTTCACAAGTCGCTTGTCGCACTGAGTAAAAATAGGCTTCTGCTGAACATTTGGCGTCCGCTCGTAGAGTACAGCCGGGAGGCGCTGAAACAGTCCCTTTCCAGAGAAGGACGCACCGTTCACGCCTGGGAAGAGCATCGTGACATTCTGGAAGCCATTCGTGAAAAAGACAGTACCCGGGCAGCTGATGCGTTGAACCGGCATTTGAGCAACAGCCGGTTTTAACCGGGGAAGAGGAGGAATCAGCATGATACGAGATTTGTTTTCTAAAAAAGGCCGTAAAGCAAAAGTACCATCCAAAAAAGGCAAAAACGATGTACCGGAAGGAATTATGGCGAAGTGTCCGGAATGCCGTTCCATTTCCTACATAAAAGAGCTTCGTAAAAATGACATGGTCTGTGACCAGTGCGGCTATCATCATCGTTTAACTGCGGGAGAACGGCTTCACTGCACAATCGATGAAGGCTCGTTTGAAGAATTTGACTCCGGCATGATTGCCAAAGACCCGCTGGGCTTCCCGGAATACAAAGAGAAGTCGCAAAAAGACCGGGAGAACTCCGGGTTGAACGAAGCGATCGTGACCGGACGTGCAGCGATCGAAGGCAGACCGGTGATCATCGGCGTGATGGATGCCGGATTCCGTATGGGCTCGATGGGCTCAGTCGTCGGAGAAAAAATCGTCCGGGCCTGCGATCAAGCTGTAAAAGAGCGGATGCCGCTGCTATTGTTCGCAGCTTCCGGAGGAGCACGTATGCAGGAAGGCGTCGTCAGTCTGATGCAAATGGCAAAAACGAGCACAGCGCTTCAACGCCTGGACGAAGCAGGACTTCCATTCATCAGTGTTATGACCCACCCGACGACAGGCGGTGTGTCTGCAAGCTTCGCTTCGCTCGGGGATATCAACCTGGCAGAACCAGGTGCTTTAATCGGCTTTGCAGGACGCCGTATCATTGAACAAACGATCCGACAGAAGCTGCCGGATGATTTTCAGACTGCAGAATTTTTGCTGGAGCACGGTCAGCTGGATAAAGTGGTTCACCGGCACGACATGCGCGGGACGCTGAGCCTGCTTCTTGCTGTACATGAACCTGCTGGAAAGGAGCGTGATGGAGATGGCTGAACACCTGTCATTTGAAAAGCCGATTATTGAACTGCGTGCAAAGATCACGGAGCTGAAGCAATTTACGGCTGAAAAAGAAATTGATTTAAGCGGTGAAATCGAAAAGCTGGAAAAGCGGCTCGAACAGCTCGAAGAAGATATTTACGGAAACATGAAGCCGTGGGACCGGGTTCAGCTGGCTCGGCATTCCCAGCGGCCGACGACGCTCGACTACATTCATCAGCTTTTCACAGGATTTATGGAGCTTCACGGTGACAGGCTGCACGGCGACGACGAGGCAATCGTTGGCGGCGTTGCCATGTTTGAAGGTACGCCTGTAACGGTAATAGGCCACCAGCGGGGCAAGGATACGAAAGAGAATATCAGACGTAACTTCGGCATGCCGCATCCAGAAGGCTATCGTAAAGCGCTCCGGCTCATGAAACAGGCCGAAAAATTCAGCCGTCCCGTTGTCTGCTTTATCGATACAAAGGGGGCTTACCCGGGTATGGCCGCTGAAGAGCGGGGCCAAAGCGAGGCGATCGCCCGCAACCTGCTGGAAATGGCCGGCCTGCAGACGCCGATAATCTGCGTAGTGATCGGTGAAGGAGGCAGCGGCGGAGCACTTGCGCTCGGCATTGGGGACAGACTGTTTATGCTGGAAAACTCGACTTATTCCGTTATCTCACCTGAAGGAGCTGCGGCACTGCTATGGAAGGATGCCGGACAGGCGAAGCGCGCAGCCGAAACGATGAAAATTACAGCGCCGGACTTGCACGAGCTTGGCATTATTGACAGCGTGATTCCAGAAGTGCGAGGCGGCGCCCACCGTGATTTATACGCGCAGGCTGAGGCAATCCGCCAAGTACTGGAGCAGAGCCTGCAGGAATTGCTAAAATTGGATAAAACTGCACTCGTTGAGCAAAGGCACGAAAAATTTAATCGCATCGGAGAGTTCGATGATGTAAACGATGCCATTACCGAAGAATAGGGATTCTTGCCGAAACCGCGCTGTGATGCAGGCTCCAGTCGTCGTCTGATGTCTATTGTGTTTGAAAATCGAAAGTGGTATTTTTAACTCATGCAAGAATATGATGCTTAAGGACGAGGTGAATGCAGTCGATGAAACGTATTGGAGTATTGACCAGCGGCGGGGACTCACCCGGCATGAATGCCGCGATCCGCGCGGTGGTACGAAAAGCGATTTATCACAACTTGGAAGTGTACGGAATTTACTACGGCTTCCAGGGACTGATTAATGGAGATATTGAAAAGCTGGAGCTCGGGTCTGTCGGGGATATTATCCACCGCGGCGGCACGAAGCTGTATACAGCTCGATGCGAAGAGTTTAAGACAGAAGAAGGGCAGCTTAAAGGGATTGAGCAGCTGAAGAAATTCGGAATCGAAGCACTTGTCGTGATTGGCGGCGACGGCTCTTTTCAAGGTGCAAAAAAACTGGCAGAGCGCGGTTTTCCAACAATTGGCGTTCCAGGCACGATTGATAACGACATTCCGGGAACGGACTACACGATCGGCTTTGACACAGCCTTGAATACAGTGATTGATGCAGTCGATAAAATCCGTGATACCGCTACTTCCCATGAACGGACGTATGTCGTGGAAGTAATGGGCCGCGATGCCGGTGATCTGGCTCTTTGGGCCGGGCTTGCAGACGGTGCCGAAACAATCATGATTCCAGAAGTGAATGAGAATATGGAAGAGATTGTAAAGCGATTGAAGCGAGGGCATGACCGCGGGAAAAAGCACAGTATCATTCTCGTAGCAGAGGGAGTCGGATCCGGAGTGGAAATCGGCCGCCAAATTAAAGAAGCTACCGATTTGGAAACGCGTGTGACGGTTCTTGGTCACATTCAGCGCGGCGGTTCTCCGACGGCGCAGGACCGCGTACTTGCAAGCAGGCTTGCAGCTAAAGCAGTAGAACTGCTGCTCGTAGGTGAAGCAGGCCAGATGGTCGGAATTGAAGATAATAAGCTTGTTTATCATCCAATTGATGACGCACTTGCGAAAAAAAAGACGCTCGACCAGGAAATGTATCAGCTTTCGAAGGAGCTTTCTATTTAAACAAACATGGTGCCACGCACCCGGCTGGGACGCCTTCAGGGCGGTCCTGGCTTTTGTATGGGCACCCTGCCCACAACTGAAGGAGGAACAAACGTATGCGTAAAACGAAAATTGTATGTACGATCGGACCGGCCAGTGAATCGAAGGAAAAGCTCGCCGAACTGATTGACTCAGGAATGAACGTCGCCCGCCTTAACTTCTCGCACGGTGATTTTGACGAGCACGGCGCACGTATTAAAAACATTCGTGAAGCAGCAAAGGCGGCAGGCACAGACACGGCCATCCTGCTTGATACAAAAGGACCGGAAATCCGTACACAAACAATTGAAGGCGGAGCGGTAGAGCTTGAAAAAGGCCAGAAGCTGCGCGTATCGATGGAAGAAGTGACGGGGAACAAAGACGTTATCTCCATCACGTATCCAGGACTTGTAAATGACGTTCATGTCGGCTCCAAGCTGCTTCTGGACGATGGACTGATCGAGCTGCTCGTTACTGAAATCAAGGACACAGAGCTCGTGACAGAAGTGCTCAACAGCGGAGAATTGAAGAATAAAAAAGGCGTAAACGTTCCAAATGTGAGCGTGAACCTGCCTGGTATTACGGAGAAAGATGCAGCGGATATCGAATTCGGCATTGAGCAGGACGTTGATTTTATCGCCGCTTCCTTCGTTCGCCGTGCATCTGACGTGCTGGAAATCCGCGAGCTGCTTGAGAAGCATCATGCCGAGCACATTCAGATTATCCCAAAGATTGAAAATCAGGAAGGCGTCGACAACATCGAAGAAATTCTCGAGGTATCTGACGGCCTGATGGTTGCCCGCGGGGATCTCGGTGTGGAAATTCCGTCTGAAGAAGTACCGCTCGTCCAGAAAGATCTGATCAAGCGCTGCAACCGGCTCGGGAAGCCGGTCATTACCGCGACACAAATGTTGGATTCGATGCAGCGCAACCCGCGTCCAACGCGTGCAGAAGCATCTGATGTCTTTAATGCGATTCTCGATGGTACCGATGCGATTATGCTTTCTGGTGAAACGGCAGCAGGTCTGTATCCGGTAGAATCTGTTCAGACGATGCAGAATATTGCGCTTCGTGCAGAAACAGCGATGAAGCATGAAGATGCGCTCCGCCGCATTACGAAGGAAAGCGACCGCACGATTACAGAGGCGATCAGCCAGTCGGTGGCCCATACAGCGCTGAACCTGGAAGCTTCTGCTATTCTGACAGCTACGCAAAGCGGTCATACGGCACGCATGATCTCCAAGTATCGTCCGGAATCGGTTATCATTGCTGTTACAAGCAGTGCACGAGTCAGCCGGGCGCTGTCACTCGTTTGGGGCGTTCACAGCCAGATCGGCCAGCCGGTCAGCTCAACGGATGAAATGCTGCAGCTTTCTGTTGATGAAGCACTCAAATCGGGCCACGTGAAAAACGGCGATCTCGTCGTGATCACAGCCGGTGTACCAGTGGGCGAGCAGGGTACGACAAACCTGCTTAAGGTGCACGTCATCGGAGAAGTAGTCGCTCAAGGTCAGGGAATCGGCCGTAAAGTAACAAAGGGTGCTGTAGTCGTCGCAGACTCAGCTGAAGAAGCAATCAGCAAAATGAAGCAGGGAGATATCCTTGTAACCAACAGTACGGACCGCGACATGATGGAAGCATTTGAGAAAGCAGCAGCCGTGATTACCGAACAGGGCGGCCTGACGTCGCATGCGGCTGTAGTCGGCCTCAACCTTGGTATTCCGGTAGTCGTCGGTGTGGAGAACGCCCGGGCTTCCTTCCAGGATGGGGACGAGGTTACTGTCGACGGCACGCAAGGAAAGATTTACAAAGGCTCTGCGAGTATTCTATAATAGAAGAAGCGAGCAGGTTATTCAGACGTGAAAAAGAGCCAGGCTCTTTTTCACGTCTTTTTTCAAAGCGCGTCTCGTAGGAAAGGAAGGAACCACTGTGAAGAAACTTCTGCTTTTACTGCTGATTGTTGTACCGACGCTTGAAATGATCGTGATTCTGCTGTCATGGAACTTCATCGGCTTGTTTTGGACGATCATCCTCATCATTCTGACCGGTGTTCTTGGTGCATGGCTTGCGAGAAGAGAAGGTCTGCAGGCTATTCGAAAAGCCCAGCTGCGATCCTCCCAGGGACAGATACCGGGCAGTGAAATTCTGGACGGGGTTTGTATTCTGATTGGTGGTATCGCACTGTTGGCGCCAGGCTTTATCACGGATACGCTTGGTCTTCTTCTGCTTATCCCGCAGACCCGCGAAATGTTTAAGGCACTGCTTCAGCGCATGTATGAGCGTATGATTCAGGCCGGAAATGTCTATGTCCTCAATACACAGAACGGCAGACGATAGCTGTTGCAACCGCCGGATAGGCGGTTTTTTTCTGTTCATAACGAAAGGAAGTGGTTCGATGAATCAGGCGCTTGTCTTTATGCTGCTTTTACTTGCGGTCGGATTCTTTGCTCGCAATGTCACGCTGATGACAGCGGTCGCCGTACTGCTGATCCTATACTACGGCGGAATGGCGGGCAGTGTGCTGCCGTTTTTGCAGGAAAGAGGCATCCAGATCGGGGTGACAATTATTACGATTGCTGTGCTGGTTCCGATCGTAACCGGTGAGATCGGCCTTCAGGATCTGCGGCAGGCAATGGGCTCTTCGTATGCCTGGATCGCACTCGTATCGGGCGTGTTTGTCGCTGTGATTGCGTCAAACGGCATCGACCTGCTGCAAAGCGACCCGCATATTACCACGGCGCTCGTATTTGGTACCATTCTTGCGGTCGCCCTGTTTGGAGGCGTCGCGGTCGGTCCGGTAATCGGTGCAGGCATTGCTTATTTAGCGATGCGGGCTGTTCAATTTTTTTCGGGACTAATCGGTTGAGCCAAGGATCTGTATTTATACACATTAAGGTATAATCGTGCAATTGTGAGCCGGGGCAGGAAACGTTCTGCACCGGCTTCTAATCGAAGGGCTACTGCGACGGCTGTCGAAAACTGTATGAATCTTCTTGTCGATTTCAGAACTTTTCGATTCACAAAAATACGAAAAATGGTATAATAGGAATCGTGACACTGCCAAATACATAGAAGAAATGGTTTGGTTTCTGCGGTTAATGTTTTTCGTAACCGCTTTCTATTATCCAGGAAAGCCGGACGAAAACGCACGCCGGCTGCTTCCTTTGTTCAACCCGGGCTTGGCCCGTATTTTGTGTGTAAAGGAGAGATAGCATGAGTCAGACTAAAGGGTTAGAAGGTATTGTTGCAACACAGTCGCAGGTCAGCTCCATCATTGACGGGGTTTTGACATACCACGGCTACAATATTGACGATCTTGCGGACAACGCATCATTTGAGGAAGTTGTCTACCTGCTCTGGAATAACCGTCTTCCGAATAAAGAGGAACTGGATGCATTTGCTAAAGAGCTTGCTCAGGCTTCCAAGGTACCGGATGAAGTGCTCGATCAGCTGAAGTCATTTCCGATCGACAAGGTGCACCCGATGGCTGCCCTTCGTACGGCGGTTTCCAATCTTGCTCTGTTTGATGAGGAAGCAGATGAGATGGAAGAGGAAGCAAACCGCAGAAAAGCAGTAAAACTCCAGGCGCAGCTTCCAACAATTGTGACGGCTTTCTCGCGTATCCGCCAGGGGAAAGAGCCGGTCGCTCCAAAACCGGAACTCAGCTTTGCTGCGAATTTCCTTTACATGCTGAACGGAGAAGAGCCGGATGAAATTTCCGAGAAGGCCTTTAACAAGGCGCTTGTGCTTCACGCGGATCACGAGCTGAATGCTTCCACGTTTACAGCGCGCGTTTGTGTAGCAACGCTTTCCGACGTATACTCCGGTGTAACAGCTGCAATCGGCGCCCTGAAAGGTCCGCTGCACGGCGGAGCCAACGAGCGCGTAATGGCGATGCTGAGCGAAATCGGCGATGTCGATAAAGCGGAAGCATATATCAAAGAAGCTCTCGCCAATAAAGTGAAAATCATGGGCTTTGGTCACCGCGTTTATAAAAACGGCGACCCTCGTGCCAAGCACCTGCGTGAAATGTCCCGTCAGCTGACGGAAATTACCGGGGAATCCAACTGGTATGAGATGAGCGTTAAGATTGATGAAATCGTAACAAATGAAAAAGGGCTGCTGCCAAACGTCGATTTCTATTCGGCTTCTGTTTACCACAGCCTCGGCATTGAGCACGACATTTTTACGCCGATTTTTGCAGTAAGCCGTGTGTCCGGCTGGCTTGCCCACATTCTTGAGCAGTATGCAGACAACCGTCTCATCCGTCCGCGTGCAGAATACACTGGACCGGATAAGCAGGAATGGATCCCGCTCGAGAAACGATAATCACATAAAGGCGGCGGGGCTGTATCGATACAGCCCTGTCCTTTATGATATATTTGTGAAGGAACGAACTATATTTAGGAGGTTTTTTACGAATGGCTGGAGAAAAAATTACGGTAACAAATGGAGAATTGAACGTACCTGCTAAACCGATTATTCCTTTCATTGAAGGGGACGGCATCGGTCCGGATATTTGGAAAGCTGCTTCCAGAGTTATTGAAGCTGCAGTAGATAAAGCGTATAACGGAGAAAAAGCCATCGAGTGGAAAGAAGTGCTCGCAGGTGAAAAAGCACATAATCAGACTGGCGAATGGCTTCCGGAAGAAACGCTTGAAACCATCCGCGAATACATGATCGCAATCAAAGGTCCTCTGACGACGCCAATCGGCGGCGGCTTCCGTTCCCTGAACGTAGCGCTTCGTCAGGAGCTTGACCTGTTTGCATGCGTACGTCCGGTACGCTGGTATGAAGGCGTACCTTCTCCAGTAAAGCGTCCGGAAGATACGGATATGGTTATTTTCCGTGAAAACTCGGAAGACATTTATGCGGGTATTGAATTCCAGGAGGGAACAGACGAAGCGAAAAAGCTGATCAGCTTCCTCCAGGATGAAATGGGCGCAACGAAGATCCGTTTCCCGGAAACGTCCGGAATCGGCATCAAGCCTGTTTCCAAGGAGGGCACGGAGCGTCTCGTACGTTCTGCGATTCAGTATGCGCTTGATGAAGGCCGCAAGAGCGTCACGCTCGTGCACAAAGGCAACATCATGAAGTTCACAGAGGGAGCCTTCAAAACGTGGGGCTATGACCTCGCTGAACGCGAATTCGGCGATAAGGTGTTCACATGGGCTGAGTACGACCGCATCGTAGAAGAAAAAGGCAAGGACGCTGCCAACGAAGCGCAGGATCAGGCAGAAGCTGCCGGAAAGATTATCATCAAGGATTCTATCGCAGACATCTTCCTGCAGCAGATTTTGACTCGTCCGAAAGAATTCTCCGTTGTCGCAACGATGAACCTGAACGGGGACTACGTTTCCGATGCACTTGCTGCGCAGGTTGGCGGAATCGGAATCGCACCAGGTGCGAACATTAACTACGACTCCGGTCACGCGATCTTTGAAGCAACACACGGCACTGCACCAAAGTATGCGGGACAGGATAAAGTAAATCCTTCCTCCGTTCTTCTTTCCGGTGTGCTCATGCTCCGCCACCTCGGCTGGGGCGAAGCTGCTGACATGATTGAAAACGCAATGGATAAAACAATTGCAGAAAAAACGGTAACGTATGACTTCGCGCGCCTGATGGACGGTGCTCAAGAAGTGAAATGCTCCGAGTTTGGTGACGCACTGATTAAAAACCTGGGCTGATCGGACGAACGATTTCCGGCAGCATGCGAAGCCTCTGCACGATAAAGACGAACGTGTCTCCTGCCGGCAAGGCGGGAGCGCGCTCCTTAAGAGGCTGTCTCGCGAATGTTAGTCGAGGCAGCCTTTTTCTCTTTGCAAGCTATTTATTTTCTGGAAGGATGTGTTGGTATGGCTACGATTAAACGCAGAAAAATCACCGTGGTCGGAGGAGGATTCACCGGTACGACGACGGCTTTGATGACAGCACAAAAGGAACTTGGAGACGTGGTCCTCGTTGATATTCCCGATAATGAAGGACCGGTGAAGGGCAAGGCGCTCGATATGCTGGAGGCAGCACCCGTTCAAGGCTTTGATGCCAAGGTGACAGGTACGTCCGACTACGCAGATACCGCTGACTCTGATATCGTCGTCATTACAGCCGGTATTCCGCGCAAGCCGGGGATGAGCCGCGATGACTTGATCAGTACGAATGCCGGCATTATGCGCAGCGTAACGAAAGAAATTGTCCGTTACTCGCCGGAGTGTCTGATTATCGTGCTCACAAATCCTGTTGATGCGATGACGTATGCGGTGTATCAGGAATCCGGATTTCCGAAAAACCGCGTAATCGGACAGTCAGGTGTACTGGATACGGCACGATTTAATACGTTTATTGCCGAGGAGCTGAACGTCTCTGTCGAAGATGTCCGCGGTTTCGTACTCGGCGGACATGGAGATGACATGGTGCCGATGCTTCGCTACAGCTCTGTTGGCGGGATTCCCGTTGAAAAGCTGATTGCACCGGACCGTCTCGAGGCAATCGTCGAGCGGACGAGAAAAGGCGGAGGCGAAATCGTCGGCCTTCTTGGCACCGGCAGCGCCTACTATGCACCGGCCGCAGCCATCACCCAGATGGTAGAAGCAGTGCTGAAGGATAAGAAGCGAGTCCTGCCTGCGATTGCCTACCTGGAAGGAGAATACGGCTACAGCGATATGTATCTAGGTGTACCGTGTATGCTTGGCGGAGCCGGTCTCGAAAAAGTCTTCGAACTGGATCTGAACGATGAAGAGAAAAAGCAGCTGGATCAATCCGCTGAATCCGTCAAAAATGTTATGAAGGCTCTTTAATTACACCGAACGTCCCGTTAGATGACAGGACCAGTCAGCTTCTTATGCTGACTGGTCCTCGTGCGTTCTACCGGAAGAAGAAGTATTCTATCTGTAAAGGATTGGCTGCTTTTCGAGAGCCGAGCGGCATAGCAATATCCATGAAAAGCTGTGCCAGTTCATGCCTGTCTGGTATACTGGTAGTGTAAGCGCTTACGATAGCGAAGTACGACGATGGAAGGGGACGAACGGTATGTTTTCTAAACGAAAAAAGCTTGGGAAAACGCTGAAAGAGCTGCAGGAAGGTTCTTCGGTGTCAAAGGAATTTGAAATAAACGATAAGGATATTCTGCTGTATCTCGGATTCAGTGACGATGCTAATCCGATTTACATTCAGCATGATTATGCGTCGCGGACACCCTATGAGAGACCAATTGTTCCGCAGCTGATGCTGATAGGGTTTGTGACGTCACTCATTTCAACCGGGCTTCCAGGACCAGGTTCTGTCATTCGTGAACAGCAGCTCGCTTTCCCAAAGCCGCTTTATCATTATGGAAAGCTGACGCTTACGCTTACCGTGGAAAAGCTGAACACAGAGAAGGGAACCGCACTGATGACCGTTGATGGACGCGATGAGTATAACGATTCCATTATTCTCGGCACAATGGACGTCACCCCGCCTTACCCGTGGAAGCCGATGACGGAACAAGCAGGTACGTTTGAAAACTTTTAACCGACCGCATATTTACCGAACAGGAGGCATGCAGCTTCCTGTTTTTTGATAGCTTAAACGCAGCTGCATGTGCGCTGCTTGATCCGATGAGGCGGGACAGTCCGCGACGCAGTTGAAGGCTAGCTTCCGCCGGGAAACAGAGTAGAAAAACAGCCAAACGAATCAACATGTGAGTTGGCGGACTTTTGTCATAGAAAAGCACCGCTTCCTTGTCATCCGCATAAAGTATAGTAAGATAAAGGCAGAAGCAGTTTACGATTTTATCTGCCGGCCTGCATCAGGGGGCGGGACCGGCAACAGGGAGGATGACACATGGCACAGCGCCTGTTGGTGGTGGATGATGAAGAATCAATCCTGACCCTGCTCCAGTTTAATTTGGAGCAGGGCGGATTTGAGGTAACGACTGCAATGGATGGAAAAGAGGCACTCGGAAAAGCGCTTGACGAACAGTTTGATCTGATCGTACTCGATCTAATGCTGCCCGGGATGGACGGCATGGAGGTTTGCAAGGAGCTTCGGCAAAGCAAAGTGCAGACGCCGATCCTGATGCTGACAGCAAAAGGCGACGAGTTTGACAAAGT
Source organism: Alkalicoccus luteus (assembly GCF_052061695.1). Taxonomy (NCBI): domain Bacteria; kingdom Bacillati; phylum Bacillota; class Bacilli; order Caryophanales; family Bacillaceae; genus Alkalicoccus; species Alkalicoccus luteus. Next base: position 222,083 of record NZ_JBPZEY010000001.1, on the reverse strand, counting down.
GCTCGGTCTGGAGCTTGGGGCAGATGACTATTTAACAAAGCCGTTCAGCCCGAGAGAGGTGACCGCGCGGATCCGGGCAATTTTACGTCGCTCTCCATCAGCTCCAGCCGAGGAAAAACGGAAGGAAAACAAGCTGAAAATCGGCGACGTCGAAATCTTTCCGGATAATTATGAAGTGTTTTTAAAGGGACAGGCTTTGGAATTGACTCCGAAGGAATTTGAGCTGCTCCTGTATTTGATCAACAACCGGGGCCGGGTGCTGACACGTGACCAGCTTCTCAATTCCGTCTGGAACTACGATTTTGTTGGAGATACGAGAATTGTTGACGTGCATATCAGCCACCTTCGTGAAAAGATTGAACCGGTGACGAAGAAGCCGGTTTACATCAAAACAGTGCGGGGACTGGGTTATAAAATGGAGGATCCATATCGGGATGAATAGCTATCGTTTTCGGCTGATTGTGCCGCTGTCACTTATCATTCTCGCGGTATTAGCCAGTCTTGGCGCCCTGCTTGGACCGTTCATTCAAGACTTTTACCAGGAGCGGATGAACGAACGGGTACAGAAAGAGGCTGCCGTTGTGTCGTATGCCGTCGCACAAAGCGATCCGGCTTCCGGCGGTGACTTTCAGGAGGTAGTCGTCGAGCTTTCGGAACGGCTCGGTGCCCGCATTACGATCATCGCAGAGGATGGCACCGTGCTTGCAGAGAGTGCAGAGGATCCGGACATCATGGAGAATCATGCCGATCGCCCGGAGATCATCGGGGCGCGGGAAGGCTCAGAGGCGTTTGAGGTTCGCTTTAGTGATACAGTCGGACAGGAACTTCTTTATTATGCCGAACCGCTTGCGGTAAACGGAGAAGAGATTGGGTTTTTGCGGCTTGGTCTGGAAATGAGCGAGCTGAACGACGTTTACCAGAACGTCTGGCTGCTGCTGTTCGTTTCCTTCTTCATTGCCTTTATCATCATCGTGATGTTTGCGACAAAGCTTGCAAACCAGCTGATCAAACCGATCGAGGATTCGCGGCGCGTTGCCAATGAGCTGGCCCGCGGCAATTACCAGGCGAGAACCTATGAGGGACTGCACCTGGAAACAGGAGAATTAAACCGGTCGATTAACGTGCTCGCTGAAAATCTGGATCAGATTACGAAAACGTATGAAAATCAGCAGGAACGGCTGGAGACGCTGATTGAAAATATGGGAAGCGGTCTTGTGCTGATTAATTCCAAAGGCGATATTACGCTCGTAAACCGATCATGCCGGGAGCTGTTTGAAGAAGATACGGACCGGTGGCTGAACAAGCTGTATTATAACGCGATCGACCGAAAGGCTGTGATCCGGTTCGTGCAGGAGCTGTTCCTCGTCGAACGGCCGCTGCGCCGTCAGATAAAATGGCCGATCGGTATTTACATCCGTCATTTTGACGTACACGGTGCTCCGATTATCGGACATGATGATGAGCTGAAAGGGGTCGTGCTTGTCTTTCACGATATCACAGAGCTGAAAAAGCTGGAGCAGGCACGAAAGGATTTCGTGGCAAACGTGTCTCATGAACTGAAGACACCGGTAACCTCGTTAAAAGGGTTTACCGAAACACTCCTGGACGGTGCTATGCATGACGAAGCACTAAGGGAAAAGTTTTTAACGATTATTTCCAAGGAGTCCGTGCGGCTGGAGGGTCTGATTACCGACCTGCTCGAGCTTTCCAAAATAGAAGGGGAGCACTTTGAGCTCAACTGGGATGAAGTAGATCTTGGCAGAATGATTGAGGAAACGACAGTGATGCTGAACGAAAAAGCATCCGCGAAAAACATGACGATTCATACAAAGACCGATGGAGATATTCACGTGCCGGCAGATGGAGCCCGACTGAAGCAGGTGCTGATCAATCTAGTGAATAATGCGATTGTCTATACACCGGAAGGCGGCGATATTTTCGTGCGGGCTTACGGGCAGACAGAGACAGTCGTGCTGGAAGTAGCTGATACGGGAATCGGCATTTCGAAAAAGGAGATTCCGCGTATATTTGAACGGTTTTACCGGGTTGACCGCGCGCGCAGCCGCAATTCAGGCGGTACAGGCCTCGGTCTGGCTATCGTCAAGCATCTGGCGGAAGCCCACCATGCGAAGCTTTCTGTCGACAGCAAGCCAGGCAAGGGGACGACGTTCCGTCTCGTATTCAAGCGGCAGCCGTTTGACGACGAGGGGTAACTTTACAATTTCTTTACATGAGCTTAAAACACGCTTAGTATTCACGCGCTATACTACGAAGTGTGAACTGCTTCATGTACTGCCGGCTGCCCCCCGCAGCAGCAGTATATGATACATCCCCTTTTGCGGACCGGAAGCCCTCCCCTGAGCTTCCGGTCCTTTTCTGTTTTTCCAGACAGAAGGAGAAGCATAAGCGAAAGTACGTTCGTTTTTTTCGCCTATCGTTTATGTCATCGCCGGAGATTCATGCTAGAATAGCAGAAGGAAGAAATCATGAAACCGGGGTGGATGGAATGACGAACAAACTAGTGTTAGTAGATGGAAACAGTATCGCGTACCGGGCCTTTTTTGCATTGCCCCTTCTGAATAATGACAAGGGTGTTTATACGAATGCGGTATACGGCTTTACAACGATGCTGCTGAAGGTGCTTGAAGAAGAAAAGCCGACGCACATGCTTGTCGCGTTTGATGCAGGAAAAACGACGTTCCGGCACGAAACGTTTAAAGACTATAAAGGCACGCGCCAAAAAACACCGCCCGAGCTTGCGGAACAGCTTCCGGTCATGCGGGACCTGTTGAACGCGTTCCGGATTCCATTTGAGGAAGTGGAAAACTATGAAGCGGACGATATCATCGGAACGCTTTCGGTAAAAGCGGCCAAAGAAGGCTGGGAAACGAAGATATATACGGGAGACAAGGATCTGCTTCAGCTCGTTGACGAGCATGTGCAGGTCGCATTGACGCGCAAAGGGATTACCAATGTGGATACATATGATCTGAAGGCACTCGATGAGAAGTACGGCCTTACACCGGATCAGATCATCGATATGAAAGGATTGATGGGCGACAGCTCTGATAACATTCCCGGCGTACCGGGGATCGGTGAGAAGACAGCTTTGAAGCTGCTGGCAGCCCACAAAACAGTCGAAGGCGTTTACGAAAACCTGGATCAAGTTTCAGGAAAGAAGATGAAGGAGAAGCTGGAAGCCAATGAAGAGCAGGCGCTCATGAGTAAGAAGCTTGCGACGATTTTGACTGAGGCGCCAATTGAAACCAACATCGAGGACCTTCCAGTTCAGGAAGCAGATCAGGGCGCGCTGGCGTCGTTGTTTAAAGAGCTCGGATTTCAGTCGCTGCTGGACCGCATCGGAGCGGAAGCGGAAACGAAAGAGGATCTTAAAGATCTGGAAGTGATCATCCCGGAGAAGCTGACAGATGAGGTGCTGACAGAGGAATGCGCGCTTGTGGTTGAATCACTGGAGGATAATTATCATCATGCAGCCATCATCGGCGCAGCGGCCGCGAACGAGAACGGTGTGTACTTCTTAAAACCGGACATGCTGCAGGACCCGGCATTTCAGGAGTGGGCTGCTGATCCGGATAAGAAGAAATGGGTCTTTAACGCAAAGCGAGCCGTCGTCAGCCTCGGCTGGGAGGAAATTAAGCTGGATGGTGCTGCTTTTGATGTACAGATGGCTTCCTATCTCCTGGATCCGGGGGCATCCTCACATGACATGGCTGATATAGCAAAACGAAAGAGCGGCCTGCAGGTCCAGCACGATGAAGCGGTCTATGGCAAAGGGAAAAAGCAGCAAGTGCCGGATGAAGATGTGCTCAGCCAGCACTTAGGGAGAAAAGCGGCTGCCTTGCTGGAGCTGAAGCCGGCCCTTGAACAGGAGCTTGACGACAATGAACAGCTTGAGCTGCTGATTGACCTGGAAATGCCGCTCTCTGTTATTTTAGGCCGCATGGAGCAGCATGGCGTTGCCATCGATAAAGAGGAGCTGGAGGCGCTCGGGAAAAGTCTGACAGAGCGTCTTGAGGCGATTGAGGCGAAAATTCACGATCTTGCCGGTACTGCATTCAACATCAATTCACCAAAACAGCTTGGAGAGATATTATTTGAGAAGCTGCAGCTTCCGCCGGTCAAAAAAACGAAGACAGGCTACTCGACCTCTGCTGACGTGCTCGAGAAGCTGGAGGATTCCCATGAGATTATTCCCGAGATTTTACTTTACCGCCAGCTCGGCAAGCTGAATTCGACGTACATCGAAGGTCTGCTGAAGGCCGTTAACGATAAAACAGGGCGTATTCATACGATCTTCAATCAGGCATTGACGCAGACCGGGCGGCTCAGCTCGACGGAGCCCAACCTGCAGAATATCCCGATCCGGCTGGAAGAAGGACGGAAGATTCGACACGCATTTGTGCCGACAAGAGAGGATTCTGTGATCCTTGCAGCTGACTATTCACAGATTGAGCTGCGGGTGCTCGCACACATTTCCCAGGATGAAAACCTGCTTAAGGCGTTTCAGGAAGACATGGATATCCACACGAAGACAGCGATGGACGTATTCAGTGTCGCAGCAGAGGAAGTGGACGGAGGCATGAGACGCACTGCCAAAGCTGTCAACTTCGGTATCGTCTACGGGATCAGTGACTATGGATTGTCTCAAAGTCTTGGCGTAACAAGAAAAGAAGCACAGTCGTTTATCGATAAATACTTTGAAAGCTATCCTGGAGTAAAAGACTATATGGATACGATTGTGGATCAGGCCCGGGAAAACGGCTACGTCACTACGATGATGAACAGGCGGCGGTACCTCCCGGAAATCACCAGCCGCAACTTTAATCAGCGCAGCTTTGCTGAACGGACAGCGATGAACACTCCCATTCAGGGCAGTGCCGCTGATATTATCAAAAAAGCAATGGTTGATGTGGATGCAGCATTGGAAGAATCGCTATTAGAAGCGGTGATGCTGCTGCAGGTGCACGATGAACTAATTTTTGAAGTATCTGCATCACAGGCGGATGAGCTGTCGGAGCTTGTCAGCCGGGTGATGGAATCGTGTGTAGAACTCGATGTTCCGTTAAAAGTCGATGCCGACTATGGAAAGACATGGTACGACGCGAAGTAGCGCAGCCAGTCTGAAAGGAGTGCTTACATGCCGGAACTGCCGGAAGTGGAAACGGTTAAACAAACATTAAATCAATTGATTCAACAGAAAACCATCGACGATGTTGTTATCACGCTGCCGCGAATTATTCAGCGTCCAGACGATGTGGAAGCATTTCGGACGCTGCTGCAGGGGCAGACGTTCCGCCGGGTTGAGCGGCGAGGCAAATTTTTGCGGCTGCTGCTGGATGACTATGTGCTCGTCTCTCATCTGCGGATGGAGGGCAGGTACGGAATGTTTTCAAAAGAGGACCCGGTTGATAAACATACCCACGTCCGCTTTGTGTTTACGGACGGGGAGGAGCTCCGCTATACGGACGTACGTCAGTTTGGAACGATGCACATCTTTGAGGCAGGTACCGATTTGACAGAGCTGCCGCTGCGTCAGCTTGGTCCCGAGCCGTTGGAAGATTCTTTTACGCCGGAGGTGCTGAAAAGCAGGCTCTTGTCTTCACGGGCGGTGAAAACCCAGCTCCTTGATCAAACGAAGCTCGTTGGATTAGGCAACATTTACGTGGACGAAGCGCTGTTTTCAGCAGGTATTCACCCGGAGACGGTCTCTTCTGAACTGACGGATGAGGAGATCAGCCGCCTGCACGGATGTATCGTCCAAACGCTTGCGGATGCGATAGCAGCAGGCGGATCCTCAGTAAAGTCGTACGTGAACGGCCAGGGCGAAATGGGCATGTTTCAGCAGCAGCTAAACGTGTACGGACGAAAAAATGAACCGTGTAAGCATTGCGGAGAAACGATTATCCGCTTTACCGTCGGCGGCCGCGGGACGCATATTTGTCCCAGCTGCCAGCCTGAAAAGGAGCGTGCTGTATGAAGCTTGGTCTGACAGGAAGTATTGCAACAGGCAAAAGCACGGCTGCCGGATTTTTCCGCGAGGAAGGCTGTCCGGTGATCGATGCGGATGTCATTGCACGGGAGGTAGTCCAGCCGGGAGCACCAGCATTGCAGGAAATTGAGTCCGCTTTTGGAAGCTCAGTCATTGCCGGTGACGGGACTCTGGACCGGGAGAAGTTGGGCACCATTATTTTTAACGATCCTCAAAAGCGCGAGCAGCTGAATGCAATCGTTCATCCTGCCATTCGGGAGAAGATGAAAGAGCAGGCAGAAGAGGCCGAAGCATCTCATCCGATTGTCGTGCTGGACATTCCCCTTTTATTTGAGAATGAACTGTTTTATTTAGTCGATCAAACAGCAGTCGTCTATGTGCCCGAACAGGTCCAAAAGGAACGGTTAATGAAGCGGAACAACTACTCCGAAGAGGACGCGCTCAGCAGAATGGACTCACAGCTGTCGATTGAAGAAAAAAAGCAGCGGGCGGATTTTGTGATCTTGAACACAGGCCCGGAAGAAGAGACCTCCAGGCAGGTGAAAAAGCTCGTTGAGGCGCTTCTGAAAAAGCATCAGGACGGTACGCCTTAAAAAGAGCAGGAAGAGTGCGAATGAATAGCAGGACGCCCCTTGTCATCGAAGTGACAGGGGGTTTTTGTATGTACGACTGCTGAACTGTCTGTTCTCTTCATAGTGGGTTAAGCCCGGAAAAAATGTCATGCAGAAAGAACGATGGCATAAGCGAGGGAATATTGTATAATGAGAAAAACAGTTCGTTTTTAAGAACTTTATAGACTCGATTATTCGCTCACAGTGAACGACTGACTATCAGCAGATTTTGAATGGAGGGGAAACGTATGTATGAACGAACGAATCACTTTCCTCACAGCTTGTTTCAGGAAGCCAAACCGCCGTTTTTGTCACTCTATCAGCCTACGGGGCGGGCAGGAAGAGAAAAGCAGTCGAACGAAGTAGTCTTCCGCAATATGCTGAAGGCTCTGGAAGGCGCGCTGGAAGAGCGGTATCCGCACGTCAAAGCAGATAGGCTTCTAAAGCCGCTTCATGACATTGCGAGCGATCGTACCTTTTGGCGTCAAGTAACAGAAGGAATTGCCGTATTCGCTGCGGACGAGCGCTGCATCGTTTATCAGCTTGCAAGACCGGTAAAGGCGATTGCAGCGGTCTCAGAGCGCCCATTCATCAGTCCGCTGATCCGCGTATTTCAATCTGCGGATAAGTACCAGCTTCTCGGTCTGACGAAGAATACATTTCGATTATTCGAAGGAAACCGGTACGGCATAAACGAAGTGGAACTGCCGGATGACAATGCGACGACAAAGGAAGAGGCCGTCGGTGCAGAAAAGAAGGAAGCGCACGTTGATCAGGTAACGTACAGCGGCGGAAATGCTGCCTATTTCGGACAAGGCGGACGCAAAGATGAAATGGACAAAGAAACGGAGAAGTTTTTCCGGTATGTCGATCGGTATGTAACAGAGCATCATTCGAATATATCAAAGCTCCAGCTCATACTTGTTGCTGTAAAGGAGCACCACGGGCTGTTCCATAAAGTAAGCAGCAATACGTTTCTGATGAAATCAGGCATCAAACGGGATGTCAGTTCGGTGGAAATGGACGAATTGACCAAGCTTGCTTGGCAGCGTATAGAGCCGGTTTATTTAGAAAAAACGAAAAAAGCGGTCGATGCTTTCGAGTCAGCACGGGCAAATGGCAAAGGCTCCTCCCGATTGGAAGAGATTGCACTGGCCTTAACGGAAAACCGGCTGGCCCATCTGCTTATAGAGGATGGGAAAAACGTTCCCGGCCATATTGAAGAAACAACTGGAGAAGTGATTGGAGCTAAACCAGAAGAGCGACAGACAGGCGATATTTTAGGAGATTTAACAGAGCTTGCCTTTCGGCGTAACGTCCCGCTTGTGGTGCTGCCGCAGGAACGGATGCCGGCTGATACCGGGGCAGCTGCTGTATTTCGATAGCACTTCATGCTTTGGGATGACTACAATGACAAAGACACCGTCTATACAAACTGGTCAACGTGCCAACGTCGTATGGACGGTGTTTTTTTGGCATCCTCTCATACAGGCTGCATCGAAGGAACTTAGCAGCAGCCATAGCAGCAGAAGTCATCCAAATTCATTATTCCATGACGGCTTCATTCGTCCGCTTATCCATCTATCTCCTCGCTTCCGTTCAGCACAATAGAATGATGAAAGGAAGGGAGCGCCAAGTATACGTGCCCCTTGCCTTAAAGGAAGGAAATCTTTTGTAATTTACAAAAATAGATAGTATCTTTTTTGACTAATGTGCTATACTATATCCATGAAAACGCTTATATAATATAGCACATTAGCTTGGGAGGGGTATTATATGATACGAGTAGCAATTAATGGGTTTGGCAGAATTGGACGGATGGTGTTTCGCAAGGCGATGATGGATGAAAAGGTGGAAATCGCGGCTGTGAACGCAGGGTATCCGGCGGAGACGCTAGCCCACCTCGTAAACTATGATACAGTACACGGGACATTTAAAAAGCGCGTGGAAGCTGTCGACGGAAAGCTGGTAGTAGACGGGAAGCAGGTAGAACTGGTTAATTCCCGTGACCCGCTTGAGCTGCCGTGGAGAGAGCTTGGTATCGATATTGTACTGGAAGCAACAGGCAAGTTCCGCGAAAAGAAAGAAGCGGAAAAGCACCTGGAAGCAGGGGCAAAAAAGGTGATTATCACGGCGCCAGGTAAAAATGAAGATGTGACCATCGTATACGGCGTTAATGAAGAAGACTACGATCACACAAACCATCATGTCCTTTCTAATGCTTCCTGCACAACGAACTGCCTGGCACCTGTCGTCAAAGTGCTGCATGATGAGCTCGACATTGTGTCCGGAATGATGACAACGGTTCATTCCTACACAGGAGACCAGCGAAATATTGATAATCCGCACAAAGATCTGCGCCGTGCACGTGCATGCGGCCAGTCGATCATACCGACTACAACCGGAGCAGCAAAGGCAATTTCGTCTGTGCTTCCGGAAATGGAAGGAAAGCTTCACGGACTTGCTCTGCGGGTTCCGACTCCAAACGTATCGCTCGTTGACCTCGTCGTCGATGTCGGCCGCGATACGTCGGTGGAAGAAGTAAACCACATTCTTCGTGAATCCGGGATGAACGGCATGGCCGGCATTATCGGCTACACGGATGATCCGCTCGTTTCCGTTGATTTTAACGGCGACGCACGCTCTGCTATCATCGACGGACAGTCCACTATGGTCGTGAACGATCGTCAGGTAAAGGTACTTGCCTGGTACGATAACGAGTGGGGCTACTCCTGCCGTCTGCTCGACCTTGTTTACCACGTCGGCAGCTACTTAAATGCCGACCGCAGCACATACGCATCCTGATCGGTCAACATGACGGCCGTCTTCCGGAACATTCCGGAGGACGGCTTTCGCTATGAACGGCTAAAAACAGAGTGAATTGCCCGGCATAATCAGCTTAATACAGCTGGAAGATACGGTAAAAAATGATTGCATTATTGTTGTAAAAAACGTATACTAACTCTCGTAAACTTCGCTTAGCCTGATTATTAAAGGGTTAGGACCTCACCGGACTAACTTTCCCCCCAGTAATCCCGGATTAAGTGATCGACAAACAGCTTTGAAACTGAAGAAGGGGGATTTTGCAATGGATACAATGGGAAGACATGTAATTGCAGAACTATGGAAGTGCAACATCGACAAGCTTAATGATATGGCATTTATTGAACGAACCTTCGTTGACGCCGCACTTGAAGCAGGCGCAGAAGTTAGAGAGGTCGCTTTTCATAAGTTCGCACCGCAGGGTGTCAGCGGTGTGGTGATTATCAGCGAGTCGCATTTGACGATTCACAGTTTTCCGGAACATGGGTATGCAAGTATTGACGTATATACGTGCGGAGACCGGATCGACCCGAACGTGGCAGCCGATTTTATTGCGAACGCACTTGGTGCTGGACGATCAGAAGTAGTTGAGGTACCACGAGGTATTGGACCGATTGAAGTCATGCAGAAATCAGGGGAAGGCTCATACAGCAGCACTTCTTCGTAAAATAGCATTATCGTTTTAAAACCGCTCCGGCAGATCAGCCGGAGCGGTTTTTTCAGGGTGGTGATCACGTCCTTTCAGGTAAATTATTTTGCATCTGCCTGTATTTGCGGATACTCGCTTTCTGGAGAGAACAGGCTCAGCTAGCTGCTTCTTTCTTTCGTTGGAAGCGATGGATCTTCACTTCGTTCTGAGCCGAGGTCCTCTGATGTCGGCAGGGGTATATACGCATCTCACTTTACAGCGCCGGAAATTTCCAGATGAAGGAATGCTGAGGATCGACTCGTTCCACCATTTTCCTGCTGATTCCATCCGATGCTCAGTCTTTGATTCCAAGCAATGCGTTTTGACCGGTCTGTCATATTCGATTGAATCAGCGGCCGTTTCTTGCTATTCTTAGAGAAGGCGAGGTGCATATAAATGGGAATCAAACAAACGTTGCAAAAAGCATTCAGTACCAGAACAGAAACAAACGAAAAACATCCGGACGAAACGCTGCAAACCCATTACTATAAAGCCATGAAAGATAAAGTGATGGCGGAGCTTCAGACAATGTTTTCCCAGAAGCAGGGGTACACGGTCAGTTCCGTATCAGAAGAGCATGGGGAAATTATCGTCAATACGACGTCTGGAAAAAAGCAATTTATCGTCATAACGGTCATCATGGTACGTCCGTACCGTACTGCGGTTGATTTTGCTGTGAATACGGATACCGTCCTGTTTACAGACTTCGGAAGCAGCGCCAAGATGGTGCGAAGCCTCTACAAAGAGCTGAACAGCAGGCTGACGTTCGTCGGTACGGCACTCGGAGATGAACTGAGCAGATAAAGTGAGGTGTCCGCAATGATATGTCCGCACTGTTCTCATAACGGAACAAAGGTATTAGATTCTAGACCGAGCGACGAAGGAAGAGCGATCCGGCGCCGCCGGGAGTGTGAAGCGTGCGGCTACCGCTATACAACTTTCGAGCGCGTTGAGAAAACGCCTCTGATTGTGGTAAAGAAAGACGGCAACCGGGAAGAGTTCAGCCGTGAAAAGCTGCTTCGCGGTCTGGTGCGGGCATGTGAAAAGCGGCCGATTCCGCTCGAGCGTTTGGAGCAGCTGACGACGGAAGTGGAAAAAGAGATGCGGAACCGAAGCGCATCGGAAATAAGCAGCAACGATATTGGTGAATACGTCATGCAGCATTTAGCTGATATCGACGATGTAGCTTACGTGCGATTTGCATCTGTCTACAGACAGTTTAAAGATATTAATGTATTTGTTGACGAATTGAAGGATCTGATCAACCGGGAAAACAAACGATCGTAACTACCGGGGCTGCCCCAGTCTGTTTCGGGGCGGCTCTTTTCTATGGAGGGATGACGACATGCGCTGGCAGGACATACAGCCCGCAACACCATTTACCGCCGTCATGTCCGCAGCGGTGCCGGACGAACGTGTCCGCTCGCTGACACTTTTATATCAGCCGCTTATCGGACCAGTCGCTTACAGCCTGTATATGATGCTCGCATCAGAGATCAGCATGAGTGCGGACCTCTCCATCCGGGGCACGCATAAACAGTGGATGACGCATACCGGACAGCCGCTGCCGATGCTGGCAGATGAACGGAGAAAGCTCGAAGCAATGGGGCTGCTCGACACATTTAAAAAGCAGGAAGACGGAGACAGCGTGTATTTATATGAGCTCAAGCAGCCGCTTTCGCCTGCCGACTTTTTTGCGGACGATTTACTGAGCGTGTATTTGTACAATCGAATAGGCAGCCGTGAACGATACCGCAGACTCCGGGAATCCTTTTCCGTACATAAATCAGATAAAAGCGGCTTTGAAAAAGTGACGCAAGGATTCGATGAAGTATTCACTTCGATCCATCCGTCTGAAATGCGAAGTACGTCCGGGGAAATGGCCGACGCTGTCTCGTCTGCCTCGATCCTGCAGGGGAGCGGCGACGAAGCCTCCTTCAGTTTTGGCAGTGAGGAGCTGACGCTCGAAGAAATTGCAGCTTATCTGCCTCCGTTCGTTAAACGGGAGGAGCTGTACACCGAAATCAATGAAACGTGTATTCGTCAAATTGCGTTTTTATACCGGTACAGCGCGGAAGAAATTGCTTATTTAATTCAGGATGCGATGCTTCACACCGATCATCTCGACGTAAAGGAGCTGCGTGAGGCCGCTAAAAGGCGATACCGTCTGCAGGAAAACGGCAAACCGCCGATGCTTGGCATGCGCAGCCAGCCGCCGCAGCTGCGCACCGTGCAAAAGAAGCCTGCTACTGACGAAGAGCGGCAGATTCAGTACTTTGAAACGACATCGCCTCTTGAATACCTGCATGCCTTGAGCGACGGGGCAAAAGTGTTCCCGGGCGACGTAGATATTATCGAAGAGCTGATGGCCGATTACGGACTTCCGGCAGGCGTTGTGAATGTTTTAATCGACTATTTGTATATCGTCAACAACGGCAATCTGGCGAAAGGGCTCGCTTTTAAAATCGCGACCCAGTGGAAGCGTAAAAAAGTAAAGACTGTCGCGGATGCGATGGCACTGGCCAAGCAGGAGCATGAAGGCAGAAAGAATTATGAACAAAAGCAGAAGCAGCCGCAGGGAAAACAGGTCAAGCAGCCTCTCCCGAAGTGGATGCAGGAGCCCCAGGAAGAAAAAAAGCAGGATGAGCAGTCTCTGCAGCGGGCCAGGCAGGAAGCGGAAAAATACAAAGCGCTGCTGCGCGAGAAAAAAGAAAAGAGAGGAGGATAAGCGATGGACCCGATTAACCAGTCGCTGCGCCGGTTTGGTGACGGACGGATTCAGGAGCGGCTGAACAAGCTGACGCGGGAAGTGACAGCAGACAGCAGAGTGGCGGCATTCTTAAACGAGCATCCGGAGATTGGCCGCGAAGCTGTTGAAAGCGGTCTGAACGACCTGTATCAGTATAAAGAACAGTGGCACAACTGCGATCACTGTCCTGGACTTGCCGCCTGTCCGAATGTGATGCAGGGCTATCAGCCGCAGCTCGATGCAGTGCGCGGGCGCATTCATCTTTCCTATCAGACGTGCCCGCTAAAGAGGCGGGACGACGAACGGAAAAGACACGAATCATTTATGAAGAGTCTTTACCTGCCGAAGGATATGCTGACTGTGACGTTCGATGACTTTGAGTCAGATACGGAAACCAGAACAGACGCCTACGTCAAAGCGCTGGCGTTTTGTACCAACACAGTACCTGGGGAAACGGCTAAAGGTCTTTACATCCACGGTCCATTCGGGGTCGGAAAAACGTTTTTGGTCAGTGCGATCGCCAACGAGTTTGCTGACCAGGAAGTAGAAACAATGCTCGTTTACACACCTGACTTTTTACGGGAGCTGAAAAGCGGAATTGCTGACGGATCCTATCAGGATAAACTCGATAACGTGAAACGGGCCAGCGTGCTGATTCTCGATGACATCGGCGCAGAGACGATGACGCCTTGGGTGCGGGACGAAGTATTCGGCTCCCTGCTGCAGTTCCGCATGATGGAAAAGCTGCCTACCGTCTTCACCTCTAATTTCAGCCTGGACGACCTGGAGCTGCACTTCGCCTCCACACAGACGCGCGGAGCGGAAAAGGTAGACGAACTGAAAGCGAAGCGGATCATGGAACGGATTCGTCACCTGACTGATGAAATCCCCATGAGCGGCCGCAACCGGCGGACAGACTGATGAATGGAGACAGAAGAAGCATGCCGTTTTCTATGCAAGCCTGCTCCGCTTTTCGCTAAAAGCTTCCCTTCAGCTATTTCCAGGAGTTCCCTCCGGAAAGCGAGGGTCCGCAGATGCAGGCAGATGCAAGGTAATTCACCTGAAATAACGTTATCAACACTCTGGGAGAAGCTGCCTGATCAAGGCAGCTTCTTTATTTAACAGGGAGGAGATGATCAGAAACACGTGCAGAAAGATAGATTTGGAGGGGAATGTACAGCTGGAACGTCTGCAGAAGCTGCGCGTGGACACAGACTGTTCACTGGTTGATTACAACGGTTTCTTTTTGACCGCCGCACAGAATGTGGTACGATAGGACAAGAGCTTGTAAGTTATGAATGGGGGATTCCTAGATGAGTATCGATGATATTCTGGAACGCTCTCGGAACGGGGAGCGAATTACTGTAGAAGATGCCATCCGTCTTTACGAATCAGATGAAGTAGAGAAGATGGGTGAGCTCGCAAACGAGAAGATGAAGCAGTGGCATCCGGAGCCGGAGACCACTTTTGTGATTGGACGCAACGTCAACTATACGAACTTCTGCGACACATACTGCCGTTTTTGTGCGTTTTACCGGCCTCCGAACGCGAAGGACGGCTATACGCTGGATAACGAAGTGATTTTTCAAAAGATCCAGGAGACCATCGATGTCGGCGGGACGGAGATTCTAATGCAGGGCGGTACGAACCCGAACCTGCCGTTCAGCTATTATACGGATCTGCTTCGCGAAATCAAGAAGCGGTTCGACATCACGATGCACTCGTTTTCACCTGCAGAGATTTACAAAATGGCCGATGTTTCCGGTCTGTCCGTCGATGAGGTTCTCAAGCAGCTGAAGGAAGCGGGATTGGACTCTGTACCGGGCGGCGGCGCAGAAATTCTGGATAACCGCACGAGAAGAAAGATCAGCCGGTTGAAAGGCACCTGGGAGCAGTGGATCGACTGCATGAAGGCTGTGAAACGCGCCGGCATGCATGGTACGGCTACGATGGTCATCGGCTTTGGCGAATCCATGGAAGAGAGAGCACTTCACCTGCAGCGTGTCCGAGACGCACAGGACGACGCAGACTGCTTCCTCGCCTTTATTTCCTGGACGTTCCAGCCGGAAAACACGAATATGAAAGGGGAAAAGGTGACGCCGCGTGACTACTTGAAAAACTTGGCGATTTCCCGTATTTTCCTCGATAACATTCCGAATTTCCAGTCGTCCTGGGTGACGATGGGACCTGAAGTCGGCAAAACGTCTCTTTCTTACGGCTGTAATGACTTCGGAAGCACGATGATTGAGGAAAATGTTGTATCAGCTGCCGGTGCTACGTATAAGGTCGACACGAATCTGATTTTGCGATTGATCCGTGAAGCAGGTAAAACGCCTGTCCAGCGTAATACGAAGTACAAGCACCTGCGCTCCTTTGCGGAAGGCGAGACAGTCGAAAAAGACTTTATTATGCAAAACTGACCAGCTCTTGATTTTTATGAGGAGCCCCGCTATACTAAGTTTCAGGTTCATACGCACAGCGTTGAGAAGGACGAGATCGTACTTGAAGGCCGGAACAGAGAGGGAAGCAGCCTGCTGAGAGCTTCCTGCGGTACGGGGTACTGGTTACCACCTTTGAGCATCCGTTTTGACCCGGGAAGCCGGCTAGAGGCGGACGGCTGCCGCCGTTAACGGCTGAACGAAGCGGGCTTTGGCCCGGAATAAGGGTGGAACCACGTCGGCACACGTCCCTTCTGATTTTTAAATCAGAAGGGACGTGTGCTTTTTTTGTGCTTGATCTTGCAGATATACTTAAAGGAGGAAGAAGACGATGGCAGAAATTCAGCTGACTTTTCCAGACGGCGCAGTGAAAGCATTTGAGGCGGGCGTAACGACAGAGGACGTAGCCCAGTCGATTTCACCGGGGCTTCGAAAAAATGCACTGGCAGGCAAGTGGAATGGAGAAGAGATTGATTTGCGCACACCAATTCAAGAGAGCGGAGATATTGAAATTATTACGTATCAGTCCGATGAAGGGCTGCATATACTCCGGCACAGCACGGCTCATTTGCTCGCGCAGGCTGTGAAGCGTCTCTATGGCAACGTGCAGCTCGGCGTTGGACCGGTGATCGAGGAAGGGTTCTACTACGACATCGATGTCGATGAGCCGATTACGAGTGAAGACTTGCCGAAGATCGAAAAGGAAATGAAGAAGATCATCGATGAGAATCATGAAATTAAACGAGTGGAAGTCTCCCGTGAGGAGGCGATCGAGCGCTATAAAGAAATTGGGGATGAGCTGAAGCTGGAGCTGCTGGAAGAGATACCGGCCGGGGAAACGATCTCGATATATGAGCAGGGAGAGTTTTTCGATCTCTGCCGGGGCGTCCACGTACCGCAGACGTCCAAGCTGAAGAAATTTAAGCTGATGCAGGTGAACGGTGCTTACTGGCGTGGCGACAGCAATAATAAAATGCTTCAGCGCATTTACGGAACTGCTTTTGTGAAGCAGCAGGAAGTCGATGATTACCTGCAGCTGCTGGAGGAGCGAAAAGAGCGCGATCACCGTAAACTTGGCAAGGAACTGGGCATTTTTGCAGTCAATCAGAAAGTAGGGCAGGGGCTGCCGCTATGGCTTCCAAACGGCGCAACGATCCGCCGCATCGTCGAACGTTACATCGTCGATATCGAAGAAAAACTCGGCTACAATCATGTGTATACACCGGTACTCGGCAGCGTGGATTTGTATAAAACATCCGGCCACTGGGATCACTATCAGGACGATATGTTTCCGGTGATGGAAATGGACGGCGAGGATCTTGTACTGCGCCCGATGAACTGTCCGCATCACATGATGGTGTACAAAAATGACAAGCACAGCTACCGCAATCTGCCACTGCGGATTGCAGAGCTCGGCACGATGCATCGGCACGAGATGTCAGGAGCGCTTGCGGGTCTGCAGCGCGTAAGAGCAATGACCTTAAACGATGCCCACATTTTCTGCCGTCCGGATCAGCTGAAGCAGGAATTCATCCGCGTGGTGGAGCTGATTCAGGCCGTGTACAGCGACTTCGGCATCAACGATTACTATTTCCGCCTTTCTTACCGAGATAAAGAAAACACAGAGAAATACGTGGATAACGACGAGATGTGGGAGAAGGCTCAGGATATGCTGAAAGAAGCCGTCGATGATATGGGCGTGGAGTACGTGGAAGCAGAAGGGGAAGCGGCCTTTTACGGACCGAAGCTAGACGTTCAAGTCAAGACAGCGCTCGGCAAGGACGAAACGCTCTCCACTGTACAGCTTGACTTCCATCTGCCGGAGCGATTCGACTTGACGTATACAGGGGAAGACGGCAAAGATCATCGTCCGGTCGTGATTCACCGTGGTGTCGTCTCGACGATGGAACGGTTTATTGCATTTCTGATTGAAGAATACAAAGGGGCATTCCCGGCCTGGCTGGCACCTGTACAGGTGAAGGCGATTCCGGTAAGCGACGTGCATCTTGACTACGTGAAGCAGGTCGAGGACCGGCTGCGACGTGAAGGTGTGCGGGTGGAGATCGATACGCGTGATGAAAAACTCGGTTATAAAATCCGCGATGCGCAAATGAAAAAAATACCTTATCTGCTCGTGCTGGGCGATAAGGAAATTGAGAGCAGCGGCGTCAACGTACGCCGATACGGACAAAAAGAAACAGAAGAAATGAGCCTTGAAGCGTTCGCCTCTCATATGAAGCAGACGATCGCCGATAAATCCAAGTAAGAGAAGCAGTTGACAGGAGCGGGCGTACCTGATAGAGTGTACTGGTGAACAATATACGGACTCCAAAGCAAGAAGAAGCGCCCGCTTCTCACCTGTTTCGTCATCAGTACGTTCAGGTTATCGTGGATCTATTTTACGATAGGTGAAGTGTGGGCGAAGTGTGCCCACGCTTTTTTTCTGCTTTCACGACACGTGAAAGCTCTTGCTTTGCTCCGAGACATTATGGAGGTGGCTCAATATTAGTAAGGATATGTTCGTCAACGAAAATATTCGTGCCCGTGAAGTTCGTCTGATTGGTGCAAACGGCGATCAGATCGGTGTGAAATCCAAGCAGGAAGCATTGGACATGGCCCGCAATGCTGACCTTGATCTTGTGATGGTAGCACCGAACGCAAAGCCGCCTGTATGCCGTATCATGGACTACGGTAAGTATCGCTTCGAGCAACAGAAGAAAGAAAAAGAAGCGCGCAAGAAGCAGAAAATCATTAACTTGAAAGAAGTTCGACTCAGCCCGAACATCGAAGAACATGATTTCAACACAAAGCTTCGCAATGCACGAAAGTTTCTTGAAAAAGGCGATAAAGTAAAGGCTGCGATCCGCTTCCGCGGACGTGCCATTACGCATTCCGAACTCGGCCGCAAAGTTCTCGTCCGTCTTGCCGATGAGTGCAAGGATCTCGCGACGATTGAACAGAAGCCGAAGATGGAAGGCCGCAGCATGTTCCTCGTGCTTGCGCCAAATAAAGAAAACGAAAAATAGAGCGGCGGCCTGTGATTCAGCCCACGACCGTTTCCGCTTCACCTTGAGACAACAACGATTTCTATAGCAGGAAAGGATGTTTGACCATGCCAAAGATGAAGACGCACAGCGGTGCATCAAAACGTTTTAAAAGAACAGGTTCCGGCAAGCTTAAGCGCAGCCACGGCTACACAAGCCACCTGGCGGCAAACAAGTCCCAGAAGCAGAAGCGTAAGCTCCGTAAATCTGCTCTCGTCTCTAAAGGCGACCAGAAGCGCATCAACGAGCTCGTAAAGTAACGAACAGATAACGGAAGCTGCAGCGCAGCCCGTGAAACTATATCATTTGAGGAGGGATTACGATGGCTCGAGTAAAAGGCGGATATGTATCCCGTCGTCGTCGTAAAAGAGTATTAAAACTAGCGAAAGGTTATTACGGTTCCAAACACCGTCTGTTCCGCGTCGCGCAGGATCAGGTAATGAAATCTCACCTGTATGCCTACCGTGACCGCCGTCAGAAGAAGCGTGACTTCCGTCAGCTGTGGATTACACGAATCAATGCGGCAGCCCGCATGAATGGTCTTTCCTACAGCCGTCTGATGCACGGTCTGAAGACAGCAGGAATCGACATGAACCGTAAAATGCTCGCTGATATCGCGATCAACGACGAGCAGGCGTTTGCAGATCTTGCTGCAAAAGCGAAAGAAAACCTGAAGTAATGAAACAGTCGGCTGCCCCGCACTTATGCCGGGCAGCCTTTTTTCATGGCCGCCGCGCTTTGTATGGCGGGCTTGGATATCGATGATGGAGGCAGTGTGGATGATAACAGCAGCGGTCTATTATATCACCGTCAATGCAATTGGAGCTGCGTTTTTTGCAGCGGATAAGCGAAAGGCCCGGCTCGGCAAGTGGCGGATTCAGGAAAAGACGCTGCTGCTTTGGGCATTTGCCGGAGCAGCGCCGCTGATGATCGTGACTGGAAGGCTTATCCGGCATAAAACGCGTACGCTTGTTTTTCGCGCCGGTATGCCGGCTGCTGTCCTGATCCACGCTGGATTCTGGATCTGGATGCTGATGTAAAGGAGTCTGGTAACGTGGAAGAACTGGAAACGACGATTTTTCAAGTCATTGAACAGGCAGGATGGCTCGCGCCGATCATTTTTGTGCTGCTGCACCTGTTCCGGCCATTCCTGTTTCTTCCGGTCGTCATTGTTTGTATGGCCGGCGGGTACTTTTTTGGTTTTGTACAGGGAAGCCTTTACTCCATTGCCGGTCTTGCCCTTATGTCCGCCGCCTTTTATGCGGTTGTGCAGAAGATGCCCCGTTTTCGCGAACGTGTGGCTCGTTTGAAAAAGAAAGTGTTTCACGACAGGCAGATGACAATCGGACAAGTCATGATTTTACGGATGCTCCCGTTTATTCATTTTCATCTGCTGTCACTTTACTTGATGGAGATGACGAACACCTTTCGACGTTACATGACGTACAGCGTGCTTGGCATTATTCTGCCGGCGATGCTGTTTACCGGCTTCGGGCATATTCTGGTAGAACTATCGTGGATATATGCACTGCCGATTCTCGGACTTCTCGCAATCGCTTTTTTCTATTTAGGCCGTCGGGAAGAGCGGCCTGATCCAATGCGCCCGTCGACGAGCAAGGCCGGATGATGGTTGGCTTCTCTTCCTTCGATTATCAGAAGCAGCGCATCGACAGCACTCAAAAAAGGCACTCATCCCTGACTGCGGGTGAGTGCCTTTTAAGGTGTCGTAACGGTTTAGGTTTTGGACTGCTTCTGCTGATTGCGCAGACGCTTAATGATATCATGCACCGGAAGGCCCCATTCGATCGATGCCTTCGGATAGCGGACAAGAATCTCTTTTTCCATCGTCTCAAAGTCAGCGAGCATCATCCCCCGCAGTTCATCGAGGTTTTCGGCCTGGATGACGATCGTTGTCACTTCTACTGACTGATCGGCAGTTCCGAGAAATTTTTCACCTTCAAACATGGCGCCCTGGGTTGTGATAAAAAGGTGGCGCCGCACGTTTTCCGGGTCGTCAAGCACGTAAAAGTCATGATTGCGTCTGGCTCTTTCCAGTTTGCGCGTGGGATCGGTTATATATTTAATGATACTGAAGGCGATGATTCCGACAGCGATAAGCAGAAAAAGCCGAAAAAGAATTACGGTCATCATGGTAATCTCTCCTTCTCTCAAGGTCGTACCAGAGTATCTGTATCTATCGTACACGCCAGATGATTTAAACGTAAAGAAATAGCTCTTGTTATGTTACGATAGAGCATGCGGGAAGGTTTCATCATGCATTGATTTTCCTGTTAAAAGACGTGAATAAGGCTCTGTATCAAGGGGAAAAAGAGCAGAAAAAGGAGACGGTTACATATGGATCTGCAGATGCTGTTTAAACGCCAGCAGGAGCTGGACAGTTATATTGAAGAAAAGCGTCAGGTCAAACCGGAGGACGTATTTGAAGAGAAGCTGCTGGCTTTTTCTGTGGAAGCGGGGGAGCTTGCCAATGAGGTCCGCAGCTTTAAATTTTGGAGCAGCCGCGGCCCTTCTGACGACCGTGTGATTTTAGAAGAATATGTAGACGGCCTGCATTTTTTGCTGTCAATCGGTAATACCCTTGCGCTGTCCCCGGAGGTCGATGAGGTGGACCTGGGACAGGAAAAAGCGGATAAGAAAGAGCAGACCGCAGCGTTTCTGGAGCTGTTCGCGGCTGTATCTCTGCTGCGAATTGAGCCGTCTGCTGAAACGTACGGCGCGCTGTTCTCCGCTTATTTGAATCTGGCAGGGCAGCTCGGATATTCGTGGGAGGATGTGACTCTCGCCTATCAGGCAAAAAACGAGGAGAATTATTCCCGGCAGGAAAACGGTTATTAATTCGATATACGAAGGAATTGAGACGAAGCCGGAAAAACGCTATACTGAACTAGAGTACATACTAACGGAATACAGGAGGATGATCGATCATGGATGAAATGCTCAGCATGCTGAAGGATCTGACAGACGCGAACGGCGTTCCAGGTAACGAACGGGAGCCGCGTGACGTCATGAAACGCTACATTGAACCGTTTGCGGACGAAGTCGAAACGGATCAGCTCGGAAGCCTGATTGCGAAAAAACACGGAAGCGTTCAAAACGGGCCGAAAATCATGGTGGCAGGCCACCTCGATGAAATTGGCTTCATGATTACAAATATTGATGACAACGGCTTTTTAAAATTTCAGTGCGTCGGCGGCTGGTGGGAGCAGGTGATGCTGGCTCAGCGTGTCACTGTCATGACCAAGGAAGGCGACATTCCAGGTGTCATCGGCTCGAAGCCTCCGCACATTCTTCCGGCAGAAGCACGAAAAAAGTCGGTTGATAAAAAGGAAATGTTCATTGATATCGGTGCCAAGGACCGGGCAGAAGCAGAATCTTTCGGCGTGCGCCCTGGCGATTCGGTCGTACCGGTTTGTGATTTCACGGTGATGAAAAACGAAAAGTACCTGATGGCTAAAGCGTGGGATAACCGCATCGGCTGTGCGATAGCAATTGAAGTGCTGCGCCGCTTGAAAGACGAAGATCATCCAAACACCGTCTATGGTGTTGGCACCGTGCAGGAAGAGGTTGGCCTGCGCGGAGCAAAAACGTCTGCCAATCAGATTCAGCCGGACATCGGCTTCGGTGTAGACGTGGGAATTGCAGGTGACACACCTGGTGTATCCGACAAAGACGCCCTTGCAAAAATGGGGGAAGGTCCACAGATCATCGTCTATGATGCATCGATGATTTCGCACAAAGGCCTGCGTGATTTCGTAACGGATACAGCAGATGCTGCTGACATTCCGTACCAGTTTGATTCGGTCCCGGGAGGCGGAACAGACTCTGGAGCCATTCATTTAACAGCGAACGGAGTGCCTGCCCTGTCGATCACGATCGCGACACGCTACATTCACACACATGCTGGTATTCTGCACCGGGATGACTTTGAAAACGCAGTGAAGCTAATCGTGGAAGTGATTAAAAAGCTGGATCGCGACACCGTCAACACGATTACGTTCTCGTAATAAGTAATGTGAACCTGCTCCCTGGTAAGGGGGCAGGTTTTTTATACAACCAGGCAGCTGGCTCTATGAAGGAAATTGGGCCTGCACCTGATTTTTTTAAATAAAAGGCAGATGTAGAAGCTTCAGGCTAAATCGCCGGATTGAAAAGAAGCTTCTTTTTATGTTTTATAAACATATTGGAAACGAATCTTTTAACAGGCAGGCTTTTACGTGCCGGACACCAATTAATCATAACTTGGGAGAAGAAAGAGACGTCAGAATAGCAGGACGATGCAATCTCATGTTGACGGGATGGGTCTGTTTCCCTATAATGCAGAGAGTTGTTTACTCTTCGGACGAAAGGAGCCCGCTGTTGAACTATTTTGTTAAACTATCTATTATTGTCGCGGCATCCATTTTACTCGGTTTTGCCTTCAACGTGTTTTTGCTGCCGCATGAAGTCCTGACGGGCGGCGTAACGGGTGTTGCCATGATCTTTGGGCTGATGACACCGGTCAATACAGGGTTTTGGATTATCATCCTGAACATTCCTATTGTCATCTTGGGCTGGATGAAACTCGGAAAAGAGTTTATTATAAACAGTATTATCTCTGTAGCGGTTACATCGGTGTCGATGCTCTACATTCCGATTGTGCAAATCACGGAGGACGCCCTGCTTTCTTCCGTTTGGGGCGGCGTCTTGACAGGGGTCGGCATCGGTTTAATCATTCGCTACTACAGTTCGACAGGCGGTTTTGACGTGATCGGAATCCTGCTCATTAAAAAATGGGACATTCCGCTCGGCGGACTGATTTTTGCGCTGAACTCCGGCGTCGTTGTCCTTTCCGGATTTTTCTTCGGCTGGGAGCTTGCGCTGTATACGATGCTCTCGATCTACATTACGGGAATTGTCATTGACCGGATTCACACCCGCCACGTGAAACTGAACCTCATGGTTGTCACTAGCCACGGGGAAGAGCTCCGGCGTGCGCTGCTGGAAAATCTCGTCAGAGGAATCACCGTGATTGACGGTCAGGGCGCTTACTCCCGTGAGGAGAAAAAAGTGCTTTATACGGTGATCACACGCTACGAGCTGGAAATAATCCGAAATGTGCTGAAGGATATTGATCCGGATGCGTTTGTCAGCATCAGTCAGTCGATGCAGGTGATGGGGAATTTCAGAAAAGACGATTAGTCCGGTATCACTGCCGGCATACAAGAGGGGGGAGTACCGGTGGAAGCTATCTCATCGGTCCAGAATCCACGAATTAAAGCATGGAAAAAACTGCAAAAGAAACGGGAGCGGGACCGCTCCGGCCTCTTTCTCGTAGAAGGCGAGCATCTTGTTGAAGAAGCGTTAAAAGCGGCAGTTTCTGTCAAAGAAATCATCATCCGGGAAGACCGGGAAATCCCGAAGCGCTGGCTCATTGATCATATTGAGCTGGTTTACGTGACGGAGCGGGTGATGACGGAGCTGGCGGAAACAGAGACGCCTCAAGGAATGATTGCAGTCTGCGAAAAGCCCGCGCTCGAAAACATCGTGTTTGAGTCTGGACGCTATCTGCTGCTGGACCGGATTCAGGACCCCGGAAATCTGGGCAGTATGCTCCGGACTGCAGAAGCAGCAGGACTGGAGGGCGTCATTTTTGGTGAGGGCTGCGCGGATCCATTTAACGGAAAAGTTGTTCGTTCCACCCAGGGTGCTATTTTTCATATTTACGTGCAGCAGATGGATCTGCACGATGCGGTGGATCGCTGCAGGGAGAACGGCATTCCCGTTTTTGGAACAAGCTTGAACGGCAGCACATTCACTGCGATAGAGCCGCAGGAATCCTTTGCGCTGCTGATGGGCAATGAAGGGGCAGGCGTCGAGCCGTCCCTGCTCGAGAAGACGGATCAGAATTTGTACATTCCAATATACGGGGAGGCAGAATCCCTGAACGTTGGAGCTGCAGCCGGCATTTTGATCTATCATTTGCGCGGAGATTAAAAAGCAATTGAAAAGCGTCTCCGATCCTTATATAATGAACTACAGATCGAATCATTGAACGCGATGAAGGAGAGCAGTAAGCGGATTCATCTTTTTGCCAGGGAGACAGTGCCGAAGACTGGAAGCACTGTTCGAAAAGAACCGCTGAATTCACTCCCGAGCTGGTGCCGGAGTAAGCTGATCAGCTGAAAAGGCAGCCCGGAAGGAAGACCGTTATCTTCCTGTTTGAGAGAACAGAAGCAGCTGCTTCTGTTAACTAGGGTGGTACCGCGAAGTCTTTTCGTCCCTCGGTCCGGGGCGGGAAGGCTTTTTTTCGTGGCAGGACCCCGATGCAAGAATGGATGACGCGGTTTATATTTGAAGGAGGTAATGACAGTATGCTGGAACGTCTGCAGGAACTGCACGATGAAGCAGTAGTAAAAGTAGCAGAAGCGCAGGACCTTGATTCCCTGCAGCAGGTACGGATCTCTTACCTGGGGAAAAAGGGCCCGATCACAGAAGTGATGAAAGGAATGGGAAAGCTTTCTAACGAAGAGCGCCCGGTCGTCGGCGCAAAAGCCAACGAAGTGCGTCAATCGGTGCAAAAGCTTATTGAAGAGAAGGAGCAGACGCTTCAGGCGGCTGCTGTGCAAAAGCAGCTGGCAGAAGAAAGCATCGATGTGACGCTTCCCGGCAGACCGGTAGCGCGCGGTGCACGTCACCCGCTTACGTCAGTGGTGGAGACGATTGAAGATATCTTTACCGGCATGGGCTTTCAGGTGGCAGAGGGACCGGAAGTGGAAACCGACTATTACAACTTTGAATCACTGAACCTGCCGAAGCACCATCCGGCACGAGATATGCAGGACACGTTCTTTGTCACACCGGATCTGCTGCTGAGAACGCAGACATCCCCCGTGCAGACACGGACGATGGAGAAGCATGAGGGCAAGGGGCCGGTTAAGATCATCTGCCCTGGTAAAGTGTATCGCCGTGACGAAGATGATGCGACCCATTCCCATCAGTTCATGCAGATTGAAGGTCTTGTTGTCGATAAAGGCATCCGTATGAGTGACCTGAAGGGCATGTTTGAAGCCTTTGTAAAAAGTTATTTCGGAGAAGACCGGGACATGCGGCTTCGTCCGAGCTTCTTTCCATTCACAGAGCCGTCTGCTGAGCTGGACGTTTCCTGCGCTATGTGCGGCGGAAAAGGCTGCAGAACGTGCAAGGGAACCGGCTGGATTGAGGTTCTGGGTTCCGGTATGGTGCACCCGAACGTGCTGAAAATGGGCGGATTTGATCCGGAGGTTTATTCCGGGTTCGCATTCGGCATGGGTGTCGAGCGTTTTGCAATGCTGAAATACGGGATCGACGACATCCGTCATTTTTACACGAACGATACCCGTTTCTTGGAACAGTTTATCAGAGAATAGAAAAGCGAAGGAGGAAGCAGCGTGCTTTTATCATATAAATGGCTGAGTGATTATGTGGATTTATCCGGCATTACGCCGGAAAAACTGGCTGAGGAACTGACGCTTCACGGTGTCGAGGTTGATGCCGTTCAGGAGCTTGGAGCAGACATTACGAACCTTGTCGTCGGTAAAGTCGTTTCCTGTGAGCAGCATCCGGATGCGGATAAGCTGAAGGTCTGCCAGGTTGATATCGGGGAAGAAGAAGCCGTTCAGATCGTATGCGGAGCTCCAAACGTGGCGGAAGGCCAGTCTGTGGCCGTTGCCCGTGTCGGAGGCCGTTTGCCTGGCGGGATGAAAATCAAGCGGGCTAAGCTGCGAGGGCAGGTTTCAGAAGGAATGATCTGTTCTCTGCAGGAGCTTGGCTTCGAAGGAAAAGTAGTGCCGAAGAAATACAGCGAAGGCATTTTCGTTTTCCCTGAAGAAGTGGTACCAGGAACAGATGCGAAGGAGCCGCTTGGTCTAGATGACACAGTGCTGGAGCTGGATCTTACGCCGAACCGGTCGGACTGCCTGAGCTATCTGGGAGCTGCTTACGAAGCGGCTGCCGTACTCAACCGCGACGTCTACATGCCTGAGCCTCGCATTGTGCCTGCAAAGGACCGGACCGAGGAATTCGTCAACGTCAGAGTGGAAGCAGATGAATGGAACCCGTACTACGGAGCTACGATGATCCGCGGTGTCCAAGTAAGTGAATCCCCGCTCTGGCTGCAGACCGCGCTGATGGCAAGCGGCGTGCGCCCGCTGAATAACGTAGTCGATATTACGAACTACGTGCTGCTTGAATACGGGCAGCCGCTGCATGCGTTCGACTTTGACCGCTTCGGTTCGGATGAAGTAGTCGTGCGCCGCGCTGAGCAGGATGAAACGATGACAACGCTTGACGGCGAGGAGCGGACTCTGAGCGCCGAGCATCTCGTCATCACGAACGGTACTCGCCCAACGGCACTTGCCGGGGTCATGGGAGGAGCTGACTCTGAGGTGGAAGCAACCTCGGAAAACCTGCTTCTGGAATCGGCTTACTTTAAGCCGGAAACCGTCCGGAAAGCCCAAAAGGATCTCGGCATCCGCAGTGACTCGAGCATCCGCTTTGAAAAAGGAGTAGATCCGAACCGCGTAGCAGCCGCTGGCGAACGTGCCGCTTCTCTCATTCAGCAGCTGGCCGGCGGTGTCGTGTTAGCCGATCCGGTGGAGCACGATACGCTGAACCGCGATGAGCTGGAGCTCGATGTTCAGGCAGACCGGATCAATGCTTCACTGGGCACAGACATGTCAGCAGATGAGATGACGTCGGTGCTGGAACGGCTCCGCTTTCCTGTGAAGGAAAAGAAAGGAACCCTTCACGTGACGGTCCCGACACGGCGGCAGGACATCTCCATCGAACCGGATATCGTGGAGGAAGTGGCTCGTCTTTACGGCTATGACAACATCCCGGTTACACTGCCGAATACGCCGTCGACAAAAGGCGGTCTTACCGTCGCACAAAAGCGAAAGCGCCGCATCCGCCGCTTTTTGGAAAGTGCGGGCATGCACGAAGCAGTAAGCTATTCGTTGACGACAGCAGAAAAGGAAGCACACTTCCGCAGCAAAGAGGAGCCTCGTGTATCAGTCGCTTTGCCGATGAGCGAGGACCGAAGCAGCTTGCGCACGACGCTGATTCCGCATCTGCTGGAAGCGCTCAGTCACAACCGCAACCGGAATTTGTACAACGTATCGCTGTTTGAGCTTGGTTCTGTGTTTCACACGGCTGAAACAGATGTAACGAAGCAGCCTGAAGAAAAAACGTATCTCGCCGGTGCATTTACAGGCTTGTGGGAATCGCATGAGTGGCAGGGAGAAAAGAAGCCGGTCGACTTTTTCGTTGTGAAAGGCGTTGTAGAAGGACTGCTCGCGGAGCTGAAGGCGGAAGTTTCCTTTGAAAAAGCGGAACGAAGCGGATTGCATCCAGGGCGTACGGCTTCTGTGCTGATCCATGATCGTCCGGCAGGCGTCATCGGTCAGCTTCATCCGGATACAGCAAAAGCGTTCTCGCTCCCGGAAACGTACGTCGTAGAGCTCGACATCGACGCCTTGCTGAAGGCAGAGGAAAAAACGGTTCGCTATCGCCCGATTCCGCGCTATCCGTCTGTCGACCGAGACATTGCACTGGTCGTTGATCAAACTGTCAGTGCAGCAGAACTGGAGCGGATTATAAAGGAAAACGGCCAGCCGCTGCTGGATCGGGTGCATCTGTTTGATTTGTATGAAGGCGAGCACATTGCTCCCGGAAAGAAATCAGCTGCCTTCTCGCTCCGTTACTTGGACCGCGACAAGACGCTTACCGAGGAAGATGTAGCGTCCGTCCACCAAAACGTGCTGGACGCACTGGAACAGAAGGCTGGAGCTCAGCTGCGCCAGCAGTAACGCGCGACCAGCTGATCATGATAAACTGCCGAAGAGGGCTCTCCAACGCGGAGAGCCCTCTTCGTTAATACTACCGGTGGTTTATGCGCCAGGCTCATCCGGTCCGTTACGTCTGAACGACGCGGTCCGTATTGGAGAAGTGCCATTTTACGGACTGGCGCAGCGTATCTTCGCCGTGCAGGCGCAGGACGTCGCGGGCGGCCTGGTCGACTTTCGGGCCTGCTCCTTTTGGAATCGGAACGCCAAGCTTTTTCGCCAGCTTGTCCATTTCCTGAAGGAACGCATATCGTGCGAGGATCGAGCCAGCTGCGACAGCCGGGTGCATATCTTCTGCTTTTGTGGCAAAATAGATCGGAATCGAATCCGGCCACTGCTTGCCGCTCTGCTTTAAATAGTTAAAATAGCCTTCCGGTTTGACGAACTGATCGATAAACACGCCGTCGTAGGGTGTTTTGCTTTCTTGGAGCTTCCGGATCACGCCTTTGATCGCCTCGTGGTGAAGGAGAGCCTTCATCCGGCCTTGGTTCATGCCCTGCTGCTGAAGCTCATTGTATTTTTCGTTGCG
The DNA here is from genome assembly GCF_052061695.1 of Alkalicoccus luteus. Classification (NCBI taxonomy): domain Bacteria; kingdom Bacillati; phylum Bacillota; class Bacilli; order Caryophanales; family Bacillaceae; genus Alkalicoccus; species Alkalicoccus luteus. Next base: position 193,310 of record NZ_JBPZEY010000001.1, on the reverse strand, counting down.
TAAAATGGTCAGACTGTATGTGCATTGCTTCAATAGCTTTGGCGCGGTCTGGCGGATTTCCGGATCGGTAATCGTTTTGGAATCACGCAGGCCGAGCGCTTCGGTCTGTTGAAGCTGATCGCTCGTTAAATGAACGGCCACGACCGTCATCGGACCAAAGTAATCTCCAGTACCGGTTTCATCGCTTCCAATGACAGACAAAGAGCGAATATCAGCAGGCGGAGCCCACCGGTGCGAAGCAGGCGCCGGACGTTTGCGGACCGCTCCTCCAGAAGAACGGCCCCACTTTGACGCTTCGGCGTCAGCCTGCTTGCCTTGAAATAGTACCTTGCCGGACTTATAGGCTGTAACGGTACAGCCGGATGTCTTCGCCTGAAAGACAGCGCCCTGCGGCGGTGACTGAATCGAGCCGGCATAATGCTTTTCCATACTGTTCAAAAGCTGCCGGTCTGCTTGGATGACCTGCTGTCCCATGTATGTAACCTCCTTGATTGCGATACCTTTTCGATTGTACCAGAAAGGTCCGTGCTTGATTCACATGAATTTATTTTTCATCTGTCCCTCTGTCATGTTATGATAACAGGTAGTCTATGCTGTCATGTCAGGGGGGACTATTGTGGAACAGGATGAGGAAAAAATCCGTACGATTGTGAAAATAGCGAATCAAACGTATACCGTGATCGGAAAGGAATCATCAGACCACGTAAGGGAAGCTTCCGAACTGGTTGATACTAAAATGAAGCAGCTCCGTGAGTCCAATCCTTATCTGACATCGACACAGCTGGCTGTACTGGCAGCATTGAACATCAGCAACGAATACGTATCGCTGAAGCGCCAGCAGGAGAATGAGACGAAAGACGAGGATGGGACAACATGATTTTGAGTTTATTTTTACTGCTAATGCTTGCCGTAAGTTTTTCTGTCGGCTACCGGCGGGGTTTCATGCTGCAGATCGTACATATTGCAGGACTGGCAGCGGCGTTTATTGTCGCATGGCTGTACTATGAGCCGTTTGCACAAATGATTCAACTGTGGATACCATTTCCCCAGCTGCCGTCTGAGAGTTCACTTGAATTGTTAAATGAAGCTTTCGGTACAGAACGGGTTTACTATAACGGAATTGCATTTGTCATTATTTTTATCGTCGTTAAAATCATTGCGCAGATCATTGGTTCGCTGTTCGATTTTATTGCGAACCTGCCGATTCTGCACTTTTTCAATAACTGGCTCGGAGCGGTGCTCGGACTGGTAGAGGGTCTGATTATTATTACGATCCTGCTCCACCTGGCTGCTTTGATTCAGGTCGATTTTCTGCAGGAAATTCTGCAGTCATCATCTATTGCTCAATGGATTTTCTACTACACACCGATCGTTTCCAATGAACTTCGTGAGCTTTGGCTCCAGGGAAGCTGGGACTGATACGCTGATTAAAGAGCCTGTTTTTCTGCGCTAGCGTAGCTGAAACAGGACTTTTTTATGCCGGGAGGATACGACTATGAATAAAAAAGAGATCATCAAAACGCTTGAAACGATTGCTGTCTATTTAGAAGTAGAAGGAGCGAACGCGTTTCGCGTGTCGGCTTATCGTAAAGCTGCCGGGGCATTGGAACGCGATGAGCGCAGCATGGAGGAGCTTGACGATCCGGCGGCGTTATCCGGTATCGGCAAAGGGACCGCAGGCATCATTACCGATTTGCGCGAAACAGGAACGACCGAGCTGCTGGAGGAGCTTCGGGAAAGCATCCCTGAAGGTCTGATCCCGTTGTTGAAGCTGCAGGGCCTCGGCGGTAAAAAGATCGGGCGCCTCTACCGGGAGCTCGGGGTAACCAATGCAGCAGAACTGAAGGAAGCCTGTGAAGCAGGCAGGGTGGAAGAGCTGAGCGGCTTCGGAAAGAAATCACAGGACAAAATCCTCGCCGCCGTTGAGGATATGGGGAAACGGCCGGAAAGGCTGCCGGTTGCAGGAGTGATGGGCGCCGTGCATGATTTGCAAACGCGGCTTCAGGCAGCTGATGCTGTAACCAGATATGAGCTTGCAGGCAGCTTTCGAAGAGGCCGGGAAACGGTAAAGGACCTCGATTTCATTATCAGTACGGAAGAGCCGGAGGACGTTAAGGAGCTGCTGCTCGGACTGGGAAACATTCATGCCGTGATCGGCAGCGGCGATACGAAAATATCGGTCGAACTCTCCTACGATGATACGATCGTACCGGTTGATTTCAGGCTTGTAGAGGACGGTGCCTTTGCTACGACGTTGCATCATTTTACCGGGTCGAAGGATCATAACGTCCTGATGCGTCAGCTGGCAAAGGAGCGCGGTGAAAAGATCAGCGAATACGGTGTGGAGGATGCTGACGGAAACGTCAAGCAGTTTGATACGGAGCAGGCCTTCTTTGCCCATTTCAATCTTCCTTACGTGCCGCCTGAACAGCGTGAAGGCAGAGACGAACTGGAACAGTCGTTTGATGACCTTGTTGCTCTGGAAGACGTGAAGGGTGACCTCCATATGCATACAACGTGGAGTGACGGAGCGCAGTCGATTCAGGAAATGGCCGAAGCGTGTATCGCAAAAGGCTACTCGTACATGGCCATCACAGATCATTCGAAGTTTCTGCGTGTAGCAAACGGATTAAATGAAGAGAGACTCGCCCGGCAGCATGAAGAAATACGCTCCACGAATGCAGATATTCTTATTTTTACAGGGACGGAAATGGACATACTGCCCGACGGATCACTTGATTTTGAAGATGATATCATTAGCGGCGTAGACATGGTTATCGCCTCCATTCATTCGTCTTTCCAGCAGTCAGAGGAAGAAATCATGAAACGCCTGGAGGCCGCTTGCCGTAATCCATACGTGACGATGATCGCACACCCGACAGGAAGACTAATTGGCAAAAGAGACGGGTACAAAGTGGACATGAAGCGATTGATTGAGCTTGCTGCAGAGACCGGCACCGTGCTGGAGGTAAATGCGAACCCGAGCAGGCTCGATTTGTCTGCGGAGCATCTGCGCATGCTGCTGGATTCCGACGTGCGGATTGCGATCAACACAGATGCTCATCACTTTGATATGCTGGAGGATATGGAGTCCGGCGTCAAAACGGCGCGGCGGGCAGGAATACCGCGAGACAGGATCATTAATACGTGGAGTGCAGACGACTTGAAGGCGTTTCTTCAAACGTTCCGCACAAAGTCATAAGGAGAGAAAAACATGCAGGAACGCGTTCTACGAGTGTTGGAGTACGACAAAATGAAAGAACAGCTGCTTCCGCACGCTGGATCGTCGCTCGGCAAACAGCGTGTCCGCAGTCTGAAGCCTTCTTACAGTCTGGATGAGGTTCAAAAGGGACAGCAGCGAACGGCAGAAGCAGGAAAGGTGCTGCGTTTAAAAGGAAACGCACCGCTTGGCGGTATTCGTGACATCCGCGCTTCCATCAAGCGTGCAGAAATCGGTGGAAGTCTGAATGCCTCTGAGCTGAACGATATCGCATCGATGATATACGCGTCGAGAACGTTTAAGTCGTTTGTTCAGCAAATGGCAGAGGATGAAATCGAGCTCACCGTGCTGCCGGAGCTTACCGAAGATATTGTACCGCTGACCGATCTGCAGCGCGAAATAAATCAGGCACTCGATGATGACGGCCGGGTGCTCGATTCGGCAAGTCCGGAGCTGCGCACGATCCGCCAGCAGATCCGCTCTCACGAATCGGCAGTCCGGTCCCGCCTGGAAGGAATCACCCGCTCTGCTTCCGGCAGAAAAATGCTGTCTGATGCCATTGTGACTATTCGGAATGACCGGTACGTGATTCCTGCGAAGGCAGAGTACCGGTCCCATTTTGGAGGGATTGTGCACGATCAATCCGCGTCCGGCCAGACCCTCTTCATTGAACCGGAGAGCGTCGTGCAGACGAACAATCAGCTGCGCGAGGCCAAGACGAAAGAAGCGTATGAGATTGAACGCATTTTACAGGCCCTTTCTGCTTCTGTCAGCGGGTATACGTATGAACTGAGCGCCATCACAGATATCATGACAGAAATTGATTTTATGTTCGCAAAAGCTTTTTATGCACGGGCGATCCGGGCCAGCGAACCAAAGCTGAATGACAGCGGCAGGCTTCGCTTAAAAGAGGCACGTCACCCGCTGATTGCAGACGAGGAGATTGTGCCGATTGATGTTGAACTCGGTGCAGACTTTACCTCATTAGTGATTACGGGGCCGAACACAGGCGGAAAAACAGTCACTCTGAAGACGGTAGGCCTCCTGACGCTGATGGCGCAGTCCGGCCTGCAAATACCGTGTTCGGATGGATCTGAGGCTGCGGTCTTTGGCAGCGTGTTTGCTGATATTGGCGACGAGCAGTCTATCGAGCAGTCGCTTAGTACGTTTTCCTCGCATATGACGAATATCGTCTCGATTTTAGAAAACGTCGGACACGATTCCCTTGTCCTGTTTGACGAGCTCGGGGCAGGCACCGATCCGACTGAGGGTGCGGCGCTTGCGATCTCCATTCTCGATTTTGTTTACAGTACCGGTGCCAGAACAATCGCAACGACGCACTACAGTGAGCTGAAAGGCTATGCGTATAACCGGGAAGGTGTCATGAACGCGAGCGTGGAGTTTAACGTAGAAACCCTTCGCCCCACATACCGGCTGCTGATTGGTGTTCCAGGACGAAGCAATGCATTTGCGATTTCGGAACGTCTCGGCTTGGGCCGTGAGGTTATTGATGCTGCGAAAGCCCAGATTTCCACGGAAACGAATAAAGTGGAAAATATGATCACGTCGCTTGAGGAAAGCCGTAAAAAAGCGGAGCAGGAGATGGAAGCGGCGGCAGTTATTCGACAGGAAGCGGAGGAGCTGCATCAGGAACTGCAGGAAGAAGTCAGCCGCTGGCAGGAAGAAAAGGACCGCCTTTTGCAGAGCGCACAGGATAAAGCATCAGGCTACGTGCAGCAGGCCCGCGAAGAAGCGGATCTGATCATCGGAGAGCTCCGTGAGATGCAGAAAAACAATCCATCGATCAAAGAACACCAGCTGATCGATGCGAAGAAGCATCTGGAAGAAGCAGAGCCGGAGATTGCGAAGCCTAAGCCGAAGCCGAAAAAGGCGAAACCGTCCGTCGATACGCTGCAGCCAGGGGATGAAGTGAAGGTAGAAAGCATTAATCAAAAGGGCCACATCGTTGAAAAAGTAAACGACAAGGAGTTTACGGTTCAGCTTGGTATGATGAAAATGAAGGTAAATAAGAACAATCTGATTTATGTGAGCCGGCCGAAGCAGGTGGAAACGAAGCCGCTGACAGCCGTACGCGGCCGCAGTGCACACGTGAAAACAGAGCTCGATCTGCGGGGCGAGCGGTACGAGGACGCGATGCTGCAAGTGGAAAAATATCTCGACGACGCCGTGCTGGCAGGCTATCATCAAGTTTCCATCATTCACGGAAAAGGAACCGGTGCGCTCCGGAAAGGCGTGGAGGAGCTGCTGAAAACCCATCGAAATGTCGGCGAAACACGGCTCGGCTCTCAGGGTGAGGGCGGATCCGGTGTGACGATCGCCCAGCTAAGGTAGGTGTATGATGACCGATTTGTTCAGCCATCCATATGTATATACCGCAGGCCTTTACAGCCTCACGACTGCGGCGATTGTATTCTCGCTCGTTGTATTTGAACTCGTGACTAAATACCGGACGTGGGAGGAGATCAAACGGGGAAATGTAGCGGTGGCACTCGCATCGTCGGGGAAAATATTCGGGATCGCGAACATTTTTCGGTATTCAATAGAAGCAAATGATTCTGTGATGGACATGCTCGGGTGGGGGTTGTTCGGATTCATGCTGCTTCTGCTCGTCTATTTTGTTTACGAGTTCTTAACACCGGCATTTAACGTGGATGAGGAGCTGTCTGCCGGCAACCGGGCAGCGGGACTCATTTCATTTGTTCTCTCCGTGTCGCTCTCCTTCGTCATCGGCGCAACCATTTAATCCGGAGGTAATAGTATGGAACGACTTGCCAAAATATTGATGATTTTCTGTGCCGTGTTTATGCTTGGCGGAGTGATTTACTGGCTCTTCTTTATTTAAGAAACGGATAAAAAATCCGCCGCTGCCAATCGAATGACGGCCTCTGTTTCCGGCGGGAGCTTGATTCGGCTCTTTCTCAGGATGAGCCTTCCAACTCCTGACCGCACTCTGACAGGCCACGCACACCGCAGCAGATCAGAGCGTGAAAGCGTCTTTCTTTGTCTCTCTGTTAAAGCTGAAGCGCTCCGTATGGCTTTTAACGAGAGAATAGCTGTTAGAAACCAGGGGCCTCGTCCCGAAGCGCATCTTTTCGAAGGCGGGAGCAGTCAGCTGTATGCAGACAGAAAAGCTTTTCGAGCCTGTGATCCAACACGGATGGCAGGCTCTTTTTGACGTCTTGGCTGAACCAGATTCCGAAACGGACGCCGCATTTCCGACTGGAACAGGGCAGTTTTACAGGTAAAGAATGAGTGTTCATTCATTTTTTTGACTGAATTTATGAAATCTTGTTTCTTTTTGGATGCGTTTTCATTACAATATTAGTAAGAGAGAATGTTTGACTATTCTGTGACAACAGAATACGGTCAGTGTCCGGCTGACAGGGAGAAGATAGACAAACAGGGAGGGAACTATCATGACTACATTGACGCAGAAGCCGTGGCTGGAGTCGTATCCGCAGGAAATACCGCATTCGATCCAGTACGAGGAAAAAACGCTGCAGAGTTATCTGAAGCGTGCTGCCGATGAGTTTCCTGATAAAGTCGCGTTTCATTTCATGGGGAAAGAAATGGCGTACAAGGCGGTTTATGAGGAAGCACTGAAGCTGGCGAACGAACTGCGCGCTCTTGGAGTAGAGCAGGGAGACCGAGTTGCGATCATGCTTGCCAATACGCCGCAGGCTGTTATCAGCTATTACGGGGCACTGCTGGCAGGCGCAGTCGTCGTACAAACGAATCCGCTGTACGTTGAGCGTGAAATCGAACACCAGATGATCGACTCCGGCGCCAAAGTAATGATCTGTCTTGACCTTGTCTATCCGAGAGTAGCGAAAGTGAAAGACCGGACACCGCTGACGCACATCATCGTCACCGGAATCAAAGATTACCTGCCGTTCCCGAAAAATATGGTGTACCCGTTTATCCAGAAGAAGAATACTGGAATCAAGGTCGATTTGACGTATTCGGAGACGCTCTTGTCCTTTACGTCGCTGATTGACAACGGAAAGGCGGAGGAGATTGAGCTGTCGATTGATCCGAAGGAGGATCTGGCGCTGCTCCAGTATACGGGAGGGACGACCGGACCCGCAAAAGGTGTCATGCTCACTCATTACAACCTGACCGTCAACACGCAGCAGTGTGAGGACTGGATGTACAAAATGAAGCCGGGTGAAGAAGTCATTATGGCTGCACTGCCGTTCTTCCATGTCTATGGAATGACGACGGTGATGAACCTTGCCGTCCGGATGGCGTTTAAAATGATTATTATGCCGAAATTTGATCCGAAGGCCATTCTGAAATCGATTGAAAAGCATAAAGCAACGCTCTATCCGGGAGCGCCGACGATGTATATCGGACTGCTGAACCACCCGGATATGAAAAAGCATGATTTGTCCTCTATTAAAGCGTGCATCAGCGGATCAGCGCCGCTGCCGGTGGAAGTGCAGACGAAGTTTGAAGAGCTTTCAGGGGGAAGCCTGGTAGAGGGATACGGACTGACGGAAACCTCTCCGGTGGCCATCGCAAACTTTATCTGGGGCCGACGCAAGCAAGGCTCCATCGGTGTGCCGTGGCCGGATACCGATGTGAAAGTGCTCTCTGCTGAAACGGGAGAGGATGCGCGCCCGAATGAAGTGGGAGAGCTGATGATCAAAGGACCGCAGGTGATGAAGGGCTATTGGAACCAGCCGGAAGCGACGCAGGCCTCTTTCCGAGAGGAATGGTTTCTAACGGGCGATATGGGCTACATGGATGAAGAAGGGTTTTTCTATATCGTAGACCGTAAAAAGGATATGATCATTGCGGGCGGCTTTAATATTTATCCGCGCGAAGTGGAAGAAGTGCTGTACGAGCATGAAGCGATTCAGGAAGCTTGCGTTATCGGCGTTCCAGATCCATACCGTGGGGAGACGGTCAAGGCATTTATCGTGCTTAAAGAAGGAGCACAGGTGTCGGAAGAGGATCTCGATGAACACTGCAGACAGGAGCTGGCATCGTTCAAGCTGCCAAAGTATTACGAGTTCCGTGACGAACTGCCAAAAACGATGGTCGGTAAAATACTGCGCCGCGTTCTGGTAGAAGAAGAAAAAGAAAAGCGCAACAGCTGATCGGACAGGTTCCGGAGGAGTTCTGCTCTTCCGGAACTGCTGTGAATGAGAGAATGTGATGCTGCCGGAAAGTCATCAGGGGGAATAGAGATGCTCACCGAAACGATAACCCAGCCCTGGCTGGAGCAGTACCCGCCGGAAATTCCGGCTGAACTTGACTATGAGCGAAAGCCGCTTGAACAATACTTGGCAGATGCGGCATTTGAAACACCGGATAAAGAGCTGCTTGATTTTCTAGGGAAATCGATGACCTTCCGCGAAGTGTACGAAGCAGCTGCAAGGTTTGCCGCGGCTCTTCAGGGAATGGGACTGAAAAAAGGCGACCGCGCTGCGATTATGCTTGCCAATACGCCTCAGTCGGTCATCAGCTATTACGGCATTCTTCTGGCAGGAGGAGTTGTCGTGCAGACAAATCCGCTTTACGTGGAACGGGAGCTGGAGCACCAGCTTGTCGACTCCGGCGCAGAGATTATCGTCTGTCTTGATCTCGTATATCCGAAGGTAGAAGCAGTTAAGGATAAGACATCTCTGCGGCACGTGATTGTGACGCGGATCAAAGACTACCTCCCTTTTCCGAAGAATATGATTTATCCGTTCATCCAGAAGAAAAATACAGGGATGAACGTAAAGCCTGCCTATAATGAGACGTGCCATGATTTCGTCAAGCTGATCAAACAGGCGCCGGCGAAGCCGGACCCTGTCGAGGTCGATCCGGAAAAGGATCTCGCGCTGCTGCAGTATACCGGCGGCACGACAGGAGCGGCAAAAGGGGTCATGCTCACGCACGCGAATCTCGTGGCGAATACAACCCAGTGTATCCGCTGGATGTATAACATTAACCACGGAGAGGAAGTTATTCTCTGTGCCCTGCCTTTTTTCCACGTTTACGGCATGACAGTCGGCATGAATTTTGCTGTGATGGACCGCTCGAAGATGGTCATTCTGCCAAAGTTTGATACAAAACAGACGCTCGAGGCAATCCAGAATCAGAAAGTAACGATTTTCCCGGGAGCGCCTACAATGTATGTCGGGTTAATCAATGACCCCAATGTGTCCAGCTATGATTTAAGCTCGGTCGAGGTTTGTATCAGCGGCTCGGCTCCGCTCCCTCTGGAAGTCCAGCAGAAGTTTGAGGAGATGACCGGCGGTAAACTCTCTGAAGGCTTCGGGCTTACAGAAGCTTCACCAGTTACGCATTTTAATCTCATGTGGGGAAAACGGCCTCAGGGAAGCATCGGACTTCCCTGGCCGGATACAGACGTGATGGTACTGAGCGCGGAAACTGGAGAGCCTGCTGAACCGGAAGAAGTCGGGGAGCTGCTCATCCGCGGACCGCAAGTGATGCAGGGCTACTGGAACCGTCCCGAGGAGACGGCACAGACGCTTCAAAACGGCTGGCTCTACACCGGTGATATGGGCTATATGGATAAAGAGGGCTTTTTCTACATCGTCGACCGGAAGAAGGACATGATCATTGCCGGTGGATTTAACATTTACCCGCGGGAAATTGAAGAAGTGCTTTACGAGCACGAAGCGGTCAAAGAAGCGGTGGCAGTCGGGATACCGGATCCGTACCGGGGAGAAACCGTCAAGGCCTATATCGTGTTAAAGGACGGCCGGGAAGCAGACGAGGCAGAGCTGAATGCCTACTGCCGGTCACAGCTTGCATCCTACAAGGTGCCGCGCCTGTATGAATTCCGTGAAGAGCTGCCGAAAACAATGGTCGGAAAAGTTCTCCGCCGGGCCCTGCAGGAAGAGGAAAAAGCAAAGCAGGCTGGTCAGACCAGTTCAGATAGGGTATGATACTGGTAGAAAGAATTTCCGCTCCGGTCATTGACACACGGAGCGGAGTTCGATATGATTTGAATATGAATGAACAGTCATTCATTTTTGCCGGAGGAGTCGAAAGCCATGGCTAAAAAGCGCGGATTGAAATACGATAAAATTATAGATGCAGCCGTAAAAGTGATCGCACAAAACGGCTATCATCATTCACAGGTTTCCAAAATCGCCAAGGAAGCCGGTGTAGCTGATGGAACGATCTACCTTTATTTTAAAAACAAAGAAGATATTCTTATCTCACTGTTTGAAGAAAAAATGGGGCAGTTCGTTGACTACATTAAGCACAAGCTGGAAGGTGTCACCTCAGATGAGGAGAAGCTGGCGATTTTAATCAACATGCACCTTGCTCAGCTGGAAAAAGATCATAACCTGGCACTCGTTACCCAGCTCGAGCTTAGGCAGTCGAATATCTCGATTCGCTTTAAAGTGAATGAAGTGCTGAAAGGCTACCTCGGGCTGATCGATTCGATTATCGAACAAGGCAAAGAAAACGGCTCATTTGATGAAGCGATCGACACGCGGATGATGCGGCAGGTCATTTTCGGATCGATTGATGAGGTTGTGACGAACTGGGTTATGAAGGATCACCGCTACGAGCTTGCCCCGCTGGCGGAGCCGTTGCACGCCTTTCTGATGAAGGGCATGATATCCCCGAAACGACTGGAGGAGAAACGATGAGCAGCTGGCAGTTTATTTCAGTAGAACTAGATGACTTTACAGCAGTGATTACGATGAATAAGCCGCCTGCCAATGCGTTGTCCAAGGACATGATTCAGGAGCTTGGCAGTGCAATGGAGCAGATAATGGAAGATGACAGCGTTCGCGCGGTCGTGCTTCATGGCGAAGGCCGTTTTTTTGCAGCTGGAGCCGATATTAAGGAGTTTACAGAAATAAAGCACGGGAGTGAATTTGCAGATCTTGCACGCGACGGCCAGCGGATTTTCAGGCAGATTGAAACTGCCCAAAAGCCGGTCATTGCTGCGATTCACGGAGCTGCGCTCGGCGGCGGACTGGAGCTCGCAATGGCTTGTCACATGCGGATAGCCTGTGAGAACGCAAAGCTCGGTCTCCCGGAATTAAACCTGGGACTTGTTCCGGGATTTGCGGGTACGCAGCGGCTTCCGAAGCTTGTAGGCAGGCCTAGGGCCATGGAAATGCTCCTCACTGGCCAGCCGTTGACCGCAGCTGAAGCGGAAGCGTGGGGACTCGTTAACCGGACTGTTCCGGAAGGAGCCCATCTGGATGAGGCTAAAAAGCTTGCAAAAGCAGCAGCCGGAAAAAGCGTCCGTGCCGTACAGGCAGTCATGGAACTGCTGCAAAATGCAGAAACCGACCCAATTGAGCGAGGTCAGGAGAAAGAGGCCGTCCAGTTTGGTGACGTTTTTGAAACAAAAGATGCAAAAGAGGGCATCGCCGCCTTTCTGGAAAAACGAAAGCCGAGCTTTAATCAACGATAATAAAGCTGTTCTTACAGCTTTTTTATACTAAATTAATGAAAGCGCTTCATTGCAGCGCAGCATAAACAGGAGGGAAAAGCATGAATATTTTTGTTGTACTAAAGCGCACGTTTGATACGGAAGAGAAGATTCAAATCGAAAACGGCAAGATTGTGGAAGACGGTGCGGAATTTATTATTAACCCGTACGATGAGTATGCAGTGGAAGAAGCAATTCAGCTGCGCGACGAGCACGGAGGAGAAGTAACAGTTGTTACAGTCGGAGAAGAAGAAGCAGAAAAGCAGCTTCGCACCGCACTTGCGATGGGAGCAGATAAAGCGGTATTAATCGAAGACGAAGATATTGAAGACGGCGATACGTTCACGACGCAGGCACTTCTTACGGCTTACTTTAAAGATCAGGAAGCAGACGTCATTCTCGGCGGGAACGTAGCGGTAGACGGCGGTTCCGGCCAGGTCGGTCCGCGGCTTGCCGATCAGCTCGGCATCAATCACGTGACATCGATTGTAAAGATTGATATCAGTGACGGGCGTGCCGTTATCGAAAAGGACGTGGAAGGGGATCAGATGATCGTGGAAGTGCCGCTTCCGGTTCTCGTGACCGCTCAGCAAGGGTTAAACGAGCCGCGCTATCCGTCGCTTCCGGGAATTATGAAGGCGAAGAAAAAGCCGCTTGAAACGCTTGACCTGGACGATCTGGACCTTGATGAAGAAGATGCAGAGCCGAAGACAAAGACGGTGGACCGCTACCTTCCGCCTGAAAAACAGGCTGGCCGGATTCTCGAAGGTGACGTGGACCAGCAGGTTTCTGAACTCGTATCTCTCCTGAAAAACGAAGCGAAAGTTATATAAACAAAAAACGGACAGGAAAGGGTGACTGGTAATGGCAAAATTTCTCGTGATTGGTGAAGTAAAGGATGGTGCGTTCCGTAACGTTTCCTTTGAGGCAGTTGGAGCAGCAAACATGATCGATGAGAGTGCAGAAACGGTAGGAGTTGTACTGGGAAGCGGGATTGCTGACGCTGCAGACGCATTTTTTCAGTACGGCGTGAACCGTGTGCTCACAGTAGACAATGAGAAGCTGGAACACTACACGCCGGAAGGCTGGACGCAGGCGCTCATGACGGTGATCGAGCAGGAAAACCCGGACGGCATCGTGATGGGACATACGTCCATCGGCCGGGATATTACACCAAAGCTTGCAAGCCGTCTCGGCTCCGGTCTCGTATCCGATGTCGTTGCAATCGAGGGCGGAGCGACGTTTATCCGGCCTATCTACTCCGGTAAAGCGTTTGAAAAAGTGGAAATCGAAGACGGTCTCACGTTTGTCACGATCCGTCCAAACAACATTCCAGCTCCGGAGCAGGACAATTCTCTCAACGGTTCAGCTGAAGCAGTCCAGGCAGAGATTAAAGATCTGGATACGATCATTAAAGAAGTTGTGAAAAATACGACATCCGGCGTGGATCTTTCCGAAGCCTCCGTTATTGTAGCCGGCGGCCGCGGCATGAAAAACGAAGAGAACTTTAAAATACTCGATGAGCTGGCCGAGGTTCTGAACGGCGCAGTGGGTGCTTCCCGAGGGGCATGTGACGCAGAATACTGTGATTATGCGCTTCAGATCGGGCAGACAGGAAAAGTCGTAACACCGGATCTGTATATTGCAGTTGGTCTCAGCGGTGCGATTCAGCACGTAGCTGGTATGTCCAACTCCAAAATTATTGTCGCGATCAATAAGGATCCGGAAGCTGATATTTTCTCTATCGCTGACTACGGCATCGTCGGAGACTTGTTCGACATCGTGCCGAAGCTCACCGAAGAATTCAAAAAAGCAGTCGTCTCAGGCTGATAACAGGACAGGCCCGCATCCGGACACTTCTGATGCGGGCTTTTACGTGCGTTGAAGCCTGATCCTAAACCGGTTCAGCTGAGACAGGCAGTTTTTTTGCATTTGAAAATATGGTACGCTACTATAGATGACAGCGAACCGGGACATCTGTGAGCAGACTGTTTTTCAACCCCGGGGAGTATCCGTTATACTGGATTTAACAGCTCAGGCTGATATATGAAGGAGGAGTTAAGAAATGGCAATTACTAACGTTACAGATGCAAACTTCGGTCAGGAAACAAGTGAAGGTCTCGTTCTCGCAGACTTTTGGGCACCTTGGTGCGGACCTTGTAAGATGATCGCGCCTGTTCTGGAAGATCTCGACGGCGACATGGGCGACGAAGTGAAAATCGTGAAGCTCGATGTTGACGAGAACCAGGAAACTGCAAGCAAGTACGGTGTGATGAGCATCCCGACGCTTCTCGTGATGAAAGACGGCGAGGTTGTCGATCAGGTAGTCGGCTTTAAGCCGAAAGAAGAGCTCGTAAACACACTGAACAAGCATAAGTAAGCACATGAGACAACGATACGGCTGTCCGTCTTTCGAGACGGCAGCCTTTTTCTTTCCTGATAAGGCCATACATAAAACGAGAGGAGGATAACGATGGATCCGCTTAAGGAAAAGCTGCAGCTGCTGCCAGATCAGCCCGGCTGCTATTTAATGAAAAATAAACAGGGCGGCATTATTTACGTCGGCAAAGCGAAGGTTCTACGGAATCGAGTCCGCTCGTACTTTACAGGCTCGCACGACAAAAAAACACAGCGGCTCGTCAGCGAAATCCGCGACTTCGAATACATTGTCACCTCCTCTGATCTGGAAGCGCTCGTCCTGGAACAAAATTTAATTAAAAAGCACGAGCCCCGATACAATATTTTATTGAAGGACGATAAATCCTATCCGTTTTTAAAAATTACAAAAGAAGCACATCCTCGCCTTATTACAACTCGAAAGGTGAAGAAAGACGGTGCCAAGTACTTCGGTCCTTATCCGAATGCGCAGGCAGCGAATCAGACGAAGAAGCTGCTCGACCGATTGTATCCGCTTCGGAAATGCCGTACGATGCCGGACCGGGTGTGCCTGTACTACCATATCGGCCAGTGCCTGGCACCGTGTGAATTTGATGTCACTCAGGAGCAGAACCAGCAGATGATCAGGGAAATTACTCGGTTTCTAAACGGAGGCCATGAGGAGATTAAGAACAACATCGAAGCGAAAATGTACGCTGCCTCTGAAGAGATGGATTTTGAACGGGCAAAGGAATTCCGCGATCAGATTAAGCATATCGAAGCGGTTATGGAAAAGCAGAAAATGACGATGACCGAGCAGACGAACCGGGACGTATTCGGCTACTACGTTGATAACGGCTGGATGTGCGTTCAGGTCTTTTTCGTACGCCAGGGAAAACTGATCGAACGGGATGTCTCCATGTTTCCAGTCTACCAGGACCCCGTAGACGACTTTTATACGTTTCTCGGCCAATTTTACCTCGAGGAGCACCACAAACCGCCGAAGGAGCTGTTTATTCCCCAGGAGCCGGATGCGCAGGTCGTGGAGGAGTTTCTTCAGATTAAAGCCGTCCAGCCGAAGCGCGGCCAGAAGAAAGAGCTTGTGGAACTCGCCGTGAAAAACGCAAAAATGGCCCTGCGTGAAAAGTTCCAGCTGATCGAGCGGGATGAAAAGCGAACGGTGGTCGCTGTCGAAAAGCTCGGGCAGGCGATGCATATCGATACGCCGCACCGGATTGAAGCATTCGATAATTCCAACATCATGGGCGTCGATCCAGTTTCGGCAATGGTTTCGTTTCTGGACGGGAAGCCCGATAAGAAAAACTACCGGAAGTATAAGGTCCGCTCGGTCCAGGGACCGGATGATTACGAATCGATGCGCGAGGTCGTCAGAAGGCGCTACAGCCGTCTGCTTAAAGATGAAGAGTCCCTTCCGGATCTAATTGTCATCGATGGGGGGAAAGGCCAGATCAGCGCCGCCCAGGAGGTCGTCGAGCACGAGCTTGGTTTGTCCATCCCCGTATGCGGTCTGGCGAAAGACGACCGTCACCGGACCTCCCAGCTCATGATGGGCGATCCGCCGGTTGCAGTTGAGCTTTCGCGCACGAGTGAAGAATTCTATCTGCTGCAGCGAATACAGGATGAGGTACACCGATTTGCGATCAGCTTTCACCGCAACGTTCGAAAAAAATCGATGTTTACCTCTGTTCTGGATGATATTGAAGGAATTGGAGAAAAACGCAAACGTATGCTGTTAAAGGAGTTTGGGTCGCTCAAACGGCTGAAAGAGGCGTCAGTGGAAGAAATCGAGAGAGTAGGCATCCCTCAGCCAGTTGCCCGCTCCTTAAGAGACCGTTTACAGGAAGATACCGCTAAATAGAGTTTAAAACGGTTTGTCAATAAATCTACCCTTTGTTACGCTTTTAAAGGTGTGAGAAATACCTGAAAAAAGGCGCAAATTCAGGTTTTCTTTTGGTGTAAAGCAGGTATTTAAATATCGAAGCTTTGCGGCTTAAAATTTGAAGGAGGCGTAAACTATTGGCTACGATCGTTCAGAAGTTCGGTGGTACTTCCGTCGGAGATACCGACAAGATTAAGCGTGTTGCTAAACGGATCAAGCAAGGTATGGATGAGGGACACAGCGTGGTCACTGTCGTATCTGCGATGGGGAAATCAACCGATAAACTGGTGGAACTTGCGGATGAGATCACAGATAATCCGGATCCACGTGAAATGGACATGCTTCTGACGACCGGTGAGCAGGTAACAATTTCGCTGGTGGTTATGGCGCTGAAGGAACTCGGCGTGGACGCTGTTTCCCTGACCGGCTGGCAGGCAGGCATCGTAACGGAAGAAGTTCATCAGGATGCACGTATTACCGACATTAACACGTCGACGCTCGAAGGGCACCTCAATGACGGTAAAGCTGTACTCGTTGCCGGATTCCAAGGTGTCAGCGAAGACGGCAATATTACGACGCTGGGTCGCGGAGGATCTGATACGACAGCTGTTGCACTCGCGGCTGCACTGGAGGCAGAATCCTGCTCGATTTTTACCGATGTGACCGGGGTATATACGTCGGACCCGCGCTATGTCAAAAAAGCGCGCCAGCTCGGCAGCATTTCCTATGATGAGATGCTGGAGCTTGCTCATTTAGGAGCGGGCGTCCTGCATCCGCGTGCAGTGGAATTTGCGAAGAATTACAACGTGAAGCTGGTCGTCCGGTCCAGCATGGAAAATGTAGAAGGAACGATTGTGGAGGAGGAAGCAACTATGGAGCAGAACTTAACGGTGCGGGGCCTCGCATTTGATAAAAACATCACGAAGGTCACCGTGGAACGTCTGCCAAACCACTACGATACGATGTCCAATCTGTTCAAGCTTCTCGCTGAAGAAGGCATCAACGTCGATATCATTATTCAGCAGATGACTGCCGATCATGGGGTGAACGTATCATTTTCGATTGATTCCGGGAACCTTGGAAAGACGCTGGACCTGATTCACGGGGCGAAAGAAACGCTCTGCTACAGCGAAGTACGCCACGAGAGCTCTCAGTCGAAAGTATCTATTGTCGGCTCCGGGATGATCTCTAATCCGGGTGTCGCCGCTGATATGTTCAAAGTGCTGGCAGAAGAAGAGGTGGCGATTAAGATGGTCAGCACCTCTGAAATTGCCGTATCAGCGGTCGTGCCGGAAAAAGATATGATCCGTGCCTCCGAAGCGCTGCACACGTACTTCGGACTCGACGAAAAAGAACAGGAAAAAATTGAGCTTGCCAAGCAGGCATAAAACAAGAGCCTCCGTCTCGAAGCAGACGGAGGCTTTTCAGGCTGTTGAAAAAGTGTATTCAACTTATATGTTTATTCGTTTGCTTGTATTTCCCTTCTGCATTATTGAGCCTGGCGTGGGCTGGCCTTCAACTATTGCTCAGGGTGACCCCTGTATGAAGGGAAAATGACGCGGCTTCACTCGGACACAGGCTTCTCACAAGAAGCCTTCAAGAGCCGGTCCGGCTCCGCTCGCGCTTGTCATGTCGTTCAAGTTCGAACGGTGATGAGGCTTCACTCGGACACATCGGGAAAACGGCTCTGATTCGTGGGGAACAATGTCACGACAGGCAGACGCGACTGCTTTTTTACGTGCATCATGAATTCGATGAAGGATGGACACCCCGATTCAACATCGAAACGCCTCATCGGGAAAGTTCTATCCTGTATGGAAGCCGATCGTTCAGTCCTAAACAAGTACTTCAAGCGTACTATCAGCTGCCGGCATCGAAGGAGCTCGACTCCTGGAGGATCAGAACGAGGCGAAGATCCAGCGCTTCCGACAGCAGGAGGAAGCGGTTAGCTAAGCCCGTTCCCTCCGGAAAGCGAGGGTCCGCAGATACAGGCAGATGCCATCTTATTCACCTATAACGACTATATCAACATTCTGAAGAGCCTCCGTCTCGAAGCAGACGGAGGCTCTTTAATGCGGGAAAATCAACGTATCTTAGAATCAGAGAAGCTTCATAAACGAATGTATGCTGACGGAGCACCCTGCCGGTGGGTTCCGGAAAGAGACCAGCCGCTGACGTTGGCACTGCTCGTTCGTGCCGATTGACTCAGCGCAGCTTTCATTTCTTTGCCGGCGGCTTGAATGGCAGCCAGTTGCTTTCACCGAAGAGTCTGACCATCAGCGGAATGAACAGCGGCAGCATCACAAAGGCGTAAAGCAGAAGGCCTGTGAGGACGAGCGTACCGATCTGGACGAGAGATAAAACGCCGGACGGCATCATTGCTCCGAATGTTCCGGCCAGAATCACAGCAGCGGATAAAATGACGGTTCCGATTTTCGTCATTGCATTGACGAGTGATTCGCGAACGTCCATTGTCTGCATGTTTTCCGCAAAGCGCCCCATAAGGAAGATGGAATAGTCGACTCCAAGCGCCATCAGCATTACGAAGCCGAAAAATGGAACGGCCCAGCTGATTCCCGGATATCCGAGAATCGTAATAAAAATAAACTCCGTAACGGCCATGGAAATAATGTACGTTCCAATCAGCGATGCAAGGATATATACCGGCATGATGAACGAACGAAGCATTACGATCAAGACGATGAAGATTCCGCTCAGCATAATTAAGGCTGTTCTGTCGAAGTCCTGATCAGAGATCGTGGACAAGTCGGCGTTCACGGCAGGAAGCCCGCCGATAGAAAAGGTGACATCGTCCCAATGACTGAGTGCTGCAGCGGTCTGCTCGTTGATCTCGTCCGTGATGGCCATCGCTTCGGTACTGTACGGATCGACTGCGAGAACCACTTCCAGAGTGGCTGCCTGGCGGTTTGGAGAAAGAAAGGCGTCTATGAGGTCTTCGGTGCCATCTTCACTCCACGTCTCTTCGGGAACGTAAAAGCCTTCCAGCGGATGAGCCGGCTGTTCCGCAATTTCTGCGAGCAGGTCATATACGTCCTCAAGCCCTTCGCGAATGTCCTCCACTCCTTGTGCCAGCTCGCCGGCAGCTTCACCAATTTCGTCAAATGCTTCCGCCGATTCATCCAGAGCGTCAATCAGTTCAGCTTGTCCTTCCGCCAGTTCGGCCTGTCCGTCAGCCGTCTGCTCCAAACCCTGCTGCAGCTCCTGCTGCCCCTCGGCGAGTGAGTTTGTGCCATCGGCCGTCTCGGAGAGCGCAGCGGAAAGTTCTGCTAAGCCTCCGCCGCTTTCTTCAAGCAGCCCGGCTGTCTGCTGATCCAGTGCAGGGTTCGAAGCAGCCTCTTCCAGTCCTGTCTGCACGGCAGCGAGTTCATTGGCGATGCCCTCTTGAGCTTCAGCAAGTTCGCTTGCTGCTTCTGCTGCTTCACCAGCCCCGTCTGCCTGAGTCCGAATACCGTCCTCCAGCTCATCAGCAGCATCAGTAAGCTCAGACGCATCGTCATCCGGGGTTTCAGCTAAATCCTCTTCGAGCTCACGGAGTCCCTCTTCGATTTCCATCAGGCCGTCATCGATTTCTTCCAAGCCATCGCGAAGGCTGTCCGCGAGCTCCGGAATCCGGAAATCTTCTATCCGTTCACCATCAGGTCTCGAAAAGCTGCGAACTTCTTCGACACCTTCCAGTTGAGCCGTCTGCAGAGATACATATTCGATGATGGGTATCCGCTCTGACTGATCCCAAGGCTCGTCAGATTCAAGCACGATCTGCGCCGGGAAAGCAAAGCCGGTACCGAAGCGTTCTCCAACAAGCTCTACGGCTTCGACCGATTCATATTCGCTGCTGATTTCATCGAGAGATTCGAAAGACAGCCGCTGATCATAAAAGAGAAAGGCCGGGACGAGCAGGACGAGCAGCAGCATCGAGGTCCAGCCGGGGCGGGCAATGGAAAACACGCCGAGCCCTTTCCAGATTTTGCTGTCCGTCGCATCAAGTGCCCGTTTGCTCGGCCAGAACAGCTTTTCACCGAGCAGCAGCATCGCGGCCGGCACCCAGACACCGAGCGCAATCACGAGCAGCACGATCCCGACCGCAACGCCCGATGCTGACTGGTAGAGATCAAAATCGGCCAGTCCGATTGCAGCAAACCCGATAAAACCGGTGAGGGCGCTTGAAAATACGGTCGGCCCGACTGCCCGGTATGTGCGGACCACAGCAGCCGTCCGGTCAGGGGAGACGGCAAGCTCCTCTTTGAAGCGGTTCATGAGGAGAATGCAGTAATCCGTTCCGATCCCAAACAGGATAGCGACGATAAAAATCTGCGTAAAGTTAGATACAGGGAAATCGACTCCCTCAATTAAGAAAGAGACAACCGGTACGGTCATAAAGTACGTTGCCCCTACTGTTAAAAGCGGGACAAACGGAGCAACAATCGAACGGAACACGATCAGCAGGATGCTGATGACGAAAATAACGGTAATTATTTCAGTCGTCTGCAGGCCTTCCTCGGAGCTGATTATCACATCGTCCTCGATAATGGGAGAGCCGCTGACAAGCGTACGGATGCTGTCTGCTTCAACGGCGTCTTCAATATGACTGCGCACAGCAGGCACATCATTCAGAGTCATGTCGATGGTGATGACCGTCATGATTGTCGTGTTGTCATCGCTGCGGAGGGCATCGCTTCCTTCGCCGTCAAAGGGAGTTGCTGTATCTTCAATTGCGAACCCGTTCAGGTTATCCGGCAGCGAAGCAAAAATGCGTTCGACTTCCTCTTCCTGCTCCGCCGTAATGCCGTCCTCTTCATAATAAACAACAAGAATTTCTTCCCCGGCAGCTGCTTCGTTCCGTTCCAATATGTCAGCTGTAACTGCTGTAGGATACGTATCGGGAATATCGAACTGCCCTCGTTCCCGCACGAGCTGATCGAGGTCCGGGCTGATGATGGTGAGCCAGACGGCAACCGCTGCCCATATTAAGGGAAGCAGATAAAAAATCCGTTTCATGACTGATCCTCCTTGAGCATACGGTTTAGTTTGCTGTAGACGCGCAGGAAGACTTCCAACTCATGTTCCTCAAGCTTAGAAAAATAAGGCGCTGTAAAAGCAGTGATTGTTTTCATCCCTTCAGACAGAGCTTCTTCGCCGACAGGGGTGAGCGCAACCAGTACGCTGCGCCGGTCCATGCTCTGCACGGTTCGGGTGACGAGCCCCCGTTCTTCCAGGCGGGAAACCTTGGCCGTCACGGCACTTTTATGTACATCTGTTTCGGCAGCGATCTGTTTGGCAGACAGAGGGCCCTGAGTCTGGAGCACCCGCAGGATGCCGAACTGTTCCAGAGAGAGCGGCATTGCCTGATCGACAAGCACACGGTCGAGCCGTTTAGTCGCAAATAAATACACGTTCGCATATTCTTCAATGAGCTGATGCAGCCTTGATTCATTCATCATTGTTCCTCCATGATTCAGTATGTAAGTAGTTTACCCTGTAAACTAAAAACCGGCAATAAAAAACCTCTCCAGCCAAAAGGCAGAGAGGAGAGGCATTATTCCTGACTGGCGGATGCAGCAGGATCCTTCTTGTCCCATTTCACCGTGACGTGAAAGGTGACAGGCTTTTTCTTTTTAATTTCATAGTTGGCTTCTGCCAGGAGCCCCTTTTCAAGCTCGGTTGCCTGGGCGAGAAAGCCGGTTTCCAGTGAATATGGCCGCTTTGGCTCGTAGCTGCTGGTCGTCACTTCGTAAATACGCTCTGCACGCTTTTCTTTGATAAGGCGGAGCTCTCCCCACTGCGCCGTACGAAACCACTGCATAAGCGCTTCTTCATCCGTTTTCTTTTTCTCCCGTGCGAGGCTTTTCCCCGCCCAGTAAAGGATCACTTCTTCATCTTCCCCGAGAATAATCGGAAGGAGCTCGTGCCGCATGACATCATAGCCCGCTGCTGTTTCGGCTTGCTGCTGTTCTTCAGACATGTATCTCATTCCTTCTCTGCTGATTAAGTATGCTTTCAGTCTATCATAATTCCAGACGGGAAGGTACGGGCGCCGAAAGCTCGTGCTGTAAAACAGCATAGAAGATTATGGGAGAGCGTGATATACTAAGGCGCGATATGATTTGACTGGAAAGCCGGGTGTTTTGTATGAAGCTGGGCATGACGAAATTTCTCACGCCTTTTCGCGTTGTTGTAATCTCCTATGTGGCAGCGATGTTTGTCATCAGCCTGCTGCTGTTCCTGCCGTTCTCTTCACAGGCTGGAGTGAACGTTACATATGATGAAGCACTCTTTACCGCCGTCAGCGCCGTCAGTGTAACGGGATTAACGGTCGTAAACGTCTCCGAAACGTACAGTTGGGCCGGCATACTTTTTCTTGCGCTCGGTATACAGCTGGGCGGCATCGGGGTGATGACGCTCGGCACGTTCGTATGGATGGTGCTCGGGCGTAAAATTCCGCTTTCGCAGCGGATGCTGATCATGGTCGACCAGAACCAGATCTCATTTTCAGGCCTTGTACGTCTTATGCGCGGCATTCTGCTCACCGCTCTCGTGATCGAGCTGATCGGGGCAGCGATACTCGGTACGTACTACTTAAACTACTTTGATACGACATTTGAAGCATACTATCAGGGTGCTTTCTCAGCCATGTCTGCCTTCACAAACGCAGGTTTCGATATAACCGGGGAATCCCTGGCTCCGTTCGTCGATGATTACTTCGTGCAGCTCGTGCATATCCTGCTCATTTTTGCGGGCGCGATCGGATTTCCGGTGCTGCTGGAGCTGCGCGAGTATTTCTCGCCGAAGAATCCGAACTTCCGCTTCAGCCTGTTTACGAAAATTGCCACGTCGACCTACTTTATCGTTTTCGGTATTGGGGTGGCAATGCTGTGGATCTTCGAGCGGAACGCCTTTTACGATGGGATGCCGTGGCATTCCCAGTTGTTTTTCTCCCTGTTTAATTCGGCAACGGCAAGAAGCGGCGGCCTTTCTACGATGGACATGAATGAACTGACGCTTGCAAGCCTGCTTTTGATGTCCGGTCTCATGATAATCGGCGCGAGTCCCTCCAGTGTGGGGGGAGGAATCCGGACGACGACGCTTGCCGTCATGTTTCTGACGATTCGCAGCTTCGCGCTCGGTCGTGATGATGTAAAAGTGTTCGGTCGCGAAATTCACACGGAAGATAAACAGAAGGCCTTTATCGTTCTCTCGGTGTTTGCAGTCGGACTGTTCGGTGCGATCATGATGATCGCCGCCTTCGAAGGAACCGGAGAATTTGCACTGATGGCGATTTTATTTGAAGCAAGCTCCGCCTTCGGGACCTCCGGACTGTCGATGGGCATCACGCCGGATTTGTCCTTTCCTAGTCAGGTTGTGCTGATGATTCTTATGCTCGTCGGACGGGTCGGACTCGTCGCCTTCCTGTTCTCGATCCGGGCACAGGAAAAGAAAACGACGTATAAACATCCTACCGAGCGTATTATTATCGGGTAAAAGATATTGCGAAAAAGCAGCGTGTGCATTGCTGAACAGGACCGGAAGGGGAAAGCTTTCTTCCGGTCTTTTTTTCATATATCCGCCCGCTCCCTGCATGATTCGACAAAATCGACGCCTTTACAGGGACGTTCAGCTCGATTTGGATATATTTTGAGAAAACCCTTAAACCGTGTCGAAATTGTGGTACAATTTTATACGTTACATACGGAACGGCTGAATACGGAAAAACGTTTTTCTCTAAAAGCTTCTGTGAATCCGCTTTCTTGACTATGGCGCGAGCCGGGAGTAAAATGAAAATTGTCAAAAACCTTCTGACACCTTGGGGCGGCAAGACATCACGAGCTAAAGGAGGACAATTGATTTATCCGACTTCATCGTTCGAAATCATCGTTTTAGGGGGAAAGACAGATGTCATCTAACCGTGAGTTTTTGTACCGCAGACTTCATTCACTGCTTGGAGTTGTGGCCATCGGGGCCTTCTTGGTCGTTCACCTGACAGTCAACTGGTTTGCTGTCCGCGGCGAGCAGGAATACAACCAGGCAGCAGCGTTCATGGAGTCTTTGCCATTCCGCTACGCACTTGAAATCTTTATTATTTTTCTTCCACTGATCTTCCACGCTGTCTACGGACTTTACATCGCATTTCAAGCCCGTAACAATACTTCCCGGTTCAGCTATTTCCGTAACTGGATGTTCCGCCTGCAGCGGATCTCAGGTGTTCTCGTTCTCATCTTTGTGACGTGGCACGTCTGGGAAACACGAATCGCAGCTGCATTCGGCGCAGAAGTAAACTTTCAGATGATGGAAGAGATTGTAGCCAATCCAATCGCACTTATTGCATACATTATCGGTATCACAGCAACCACGTTCCATTTCGCGAACGGTCTGTGGTCATTCGCAGTAACCTGGGGGATTACGGTAACACCGAGATCCCAGCAGATTTCGACGTATGTGACAGCCGGTGTATTCCTTGCTCTCACATTTGTTGGAATTCGTTCCATCCTTGCGTTCGTAGGGGTATAGCATAAAAGAAGGAGTGACCAACTATGAGTAAAGGCGATATTATCGTTGTCGGCGGCGGTCTGGCCGGATTAATGGCAACGATTAAAGCGGCCGAAAAAGGCAAGCACGTTAAATTATTTTCGATTGTTCCGGTAAAGCGTTCCCACTCCGTATGTGCCCAGGGCGGTATTAACGGCGCTCTCAATACAATGGGGGAAGGGGATTCAACGTGGGAGCATTTCGATGATTCCGTATACGGCGGGGACTTCCTTGCCAACCAGCCGCCTGTAAAGGCAATGGCTGATGCAGCACCTGGTATTATTCATCTTTTAGACCGGATGGGCGTTATGTTCAACCGGACGCCGGAGGGACTTCTGTCTCTGCGCCGCTTCGGCGGAACGCAGCATCACCGCACCGCTTATGCAGGGGCCACTACCGGTCAGCAGCTCTTATACGCTCTCGACGAGCAGGTGCGCCGTCATGAAGCGAACGGGCTCGTGACGAAGTACGAAGGCTGGGAATTCCTGCACGCTGTACTGGACGACGAAGGAGCTTGCCGCGGCATAACCGCCCAGAACCTGAACTCGTCTGAGATCGAATCCTTCCGCGCTGATGCTGTTATTATGGCAACAGGCGGCCCTGGTATCGTGTTTGGCAAGTCAACGAACTCAATGATCAACACAGGCTATGCGGCTGCAGCTGTTTACGAGCAGGGCGTTTACTATGCCAACGGAGAATTTATTCAAATTCACCCGACAGCCATTCCCGGCGACGACAAGCTTCGCCTCATGAGTGAGTCGGCGCGCGGAGAAGGCGGACGCGTCTGGACGTATGATGAAGACGGCAAGCCTTGGTACTTCCTCGAGGAGAAATATCCGGCATACGGTAACCTCGTTCCGCGTGACATTGCGACGCGTGAAATATTCCACGTCTGCGTGGACTTGAAGCGCGGCATCAACGGTGAAAACATGGTCTATCTTGACCTGTCTCATAAAGATCCGAAAGAGCTTGACATTAAGCTTGGCGGCATCATGGAAATTTACGAAAAGTTCATGGGGGATGACCCTCGTAAAGTACCGATGAAGATTTTCCCGGCGGTTCACTACTCTATGGGCGGTCTTTGGGTCGACTATGACCAGATGACGAATATTCCAGGCCTGTTTGCTGCTGGAGAAGTGGACTATTCCATTCACGGCGCCAACCGTCTCGGAGCGAACTCGCTTCTCTCCTCCATTTACGGGGGGATGGTAGCAGGTCCGAACGCAGCCAAGTATATTGAGGAACTGGAAACGTCCGCTGAGGATCTTCCGGACTCGGTTTATGAGCATCAAGTGAATGAAGATAAAGCCTTCTTCGATCAGATTCTGAACATGAAGGGCGACGAGAACGCATTCGCGATTCACCAGGAGCTCGGCCAGCTCATGACAGAAAATGTAACGGTAGTTCGTGAAAACAAAAAGCTCAAGGAAACAGATGAGAAAATTCAGGAGCTGTTAAAGCGATTTGACAATATCAATTTGGCTGACACAGCAAAGTGGACAAATCAGAGTGCCATGTTTGTCCGCCAGCTGAAATCGATGCTGAACCTGGCACGAGTGATTACGATCGGTGCCTACAACCGTAACGAGAGCCGCGGCGCTCACTACAAGCCGGAATTCCCGGAACGTAATGATGAAGACTGGCTCAAGACAACGAAAGCGAAGTATAATCCGGATACGAAAGATCCGGAGTTTGAATATGAAGAAGTCGACACTTCGCTGATAAAGCCGCGTAAGCGCGACTATACTTCTAAGAAGAAAGCCGGTGAAAAAGTATGAGCACAGAAACAGCCTCAAAAACAATTGAGCTGATCATCGTCCGGCAGGAAGACCCGGATAGCAAACCGTTCGAAGAAAAATTTTCGATTCCTTACCGTTCGAATATGAACGTGATCTCTGCGCTGATGGAAATCCGCCGCAACCCGGTGAACGCAGATGGCGAAGACACGACTCCAGTTGCCTGGGATGCCAGCTGTCTGGAAGAGGTGTGCGGTGCTTGTTCGATGGTTATCAACGGCAAGCCGCGCCAGTCCTGCACGGCGCTGATCGATAAGCTCGAGCAGCCGATCCGTTTAGAGCCGATGAGCACGTTCCCGGTTATGCGTGACCTCACGGTAGACCGCTCCCGCATGTTTGATTCGCTCAAGCGTGTAAAAGCATGGGTGCCGATCGACGGAACGTACGATCTCGGTCCTGGACCGCGTATGCCGGAAGCGAAGCGCCAGTGGGCGTACGAGCTTTCCAAATGTATGTCCTGCGGCGTCTGTCTCCAGGCATGCCCGAACGTAAACGACAAGTCCGAGTTTATCGGACCGGCAGCACTGTCCCAGGTTCGTCTCTTTAACGCGCATCCGACTGGTGCCATGCACAAGGCAGAGCGTCTGCAGACGATTATGGACGGGGACGGCGGCCTTGCGCAGTGCGGAAACTCGCAGAACTGCGTGGAATCCTGCCCGAAGGAAATCCCGCTGACGACGTCTATTGCGGCGCTGAACCGCGCGACGACGCTGCAATCGTTTAAGAACTTCTTTGGATCAGACAACACGGCATGATCGTTTAAAAGGTGCAACCGGCTTTCCGGCTCTGCACCTTCTTTTCCATTCAATAATGAATGACCGTTCATTTTGAACGCTGTTTCGTATTTTTACCAAAAGGGTCTATTAAAAGGAGGAAGGTTTAATGGGAAAGCCAGCGTACATAGAGGATGAAAAACAATGGGCAGAGGAATTTACGTTTTTTGACGAGATCAGCGTGCGTTTTTCGGAAACCGATGCGTTCGGTCACGTGAATAATACGGTTGCGTTTATTTATTTTGAACAAGCCCGCATCCGCTTTTTCCAGCACGGCGGATTAATGGACGAATGGGTAAACGGACCGTATATGATTGTCACCGGCGACCTGCAGTGCGATTATATCCGTCAGATTACATTCGGCGAAACGCTCCGCGTTGGCGTGAAAGCAGCAAAAATCGGGCGCACGTCCGTCGATATTCATTATATGGTATTGAACGAAAAAGACGAGCTCTGTATGACAGGGCGCGGTCGTATTGTGCAGGTAGATAAGACGACTGGCAAGCCTGCCGCCTGGGAGAACCATCTGCTGGAGAAAATGGAAGTATAACCTGCTTGCACAGGCCCACTCCACTCGTTATGATAGTACAAGATGGTAGGAGGGTCCGGTATGAAACAGGAATTTACGGTACTGAAGGCACTGAACAATAATGTGGTCATCTGCCAGGCAGAAGAAGGCCGGGAAGCGATTTTCATCGGCAGAGGTATCGGCTTTGGAAAAAAGCGCGGCGACCTTTTCAATGAAACATCGTATGACAAAGCATATGCCCTCGTCACGGAATCCGAGCGGGAGCAGTACGACCGCCTGTTTGACCGGGAGCCCGAAGATACGATGCTTGTCATTCACGAGGCGATCGGAATGATTCAAAAAGCGATCGGAAAGCGACTGCATGACAGAACGCTGTTTGCTCTTACGCAGCACATCATCCTCGCGCTTCAGCGGACGAGGGATGATACGGAAATTCAGAACCCGTTTCTAACGGAGACGAAATGGCTGTATCATGACACGTACAGAATTGCCGAAGAGGTAGTCCGCTATATAGAAGCCGAAACGGGTGTGCTGCTGCCGGAAGCGGAAATCGGCTTCGTTACGCTTCACATCCAAAGCGCGTTCGGCTACGTGGAGCGGTCGGCCCCGGATATCATTACGCGATGCGTTCATTACGCAGAAGAAAAAAGTGCCACGAATTTTGATCGTGAATCACCTGCATTCCGGCGCCTGATCCAGCACCTGCGCCAGCTGATTGATCTGCCGCCGCAGCATCCGGAGCAAAAAGTGGATCGGGAGATGTATTTGTTGTTGAAAAAGTCCCATCCGGTGTGCTATGATATTTCCCGAAACGTCATCCGCATGATGGAGAAAGCATCTGGCATGGAAGCCTCTAAGCGCGACCTTGTCCAGACGGTGCTCACCTTTATGAGCGCAATAGAATCAGGCGAAAAGGTATTACGTGTAACTGATCCGATCAGGCATGAGTAATCCGCTTAATTGCTGTCTATCCGGACAGCAGCGGGCTGCTCATGCCTTTTTTACGTCTTCTGCTTGCACGTAAGCGTGTTCATTTGTATGATTAGTAGCATATGAGCATTAGGCTTTCCCATAAGCGGGTAATAGACTATGAGTTTAAAACTTTTGAAGGAGTGTTCAATCATGGCAGAAAAAACGTATACGATTACAGCAGAAACAGGAATTCACGCTCGTCCGGCAACACAGCTGGTTAACAAAGCAGGACAGTTTGAATCAGAAATCACGCTCGACTACAAAGGCAAGTCTGTTAACCTGAAGTCCATCATGGGTGTTATGTCCCTCGGTGTCGGCCAGGGAGCGGAAGTAACGATTAAGGCAGAAGGTCCGGACGAAGAAGAAGCGCTCAGCTCTCTTGATGACGTCATGAAGCAGGGGCTTTCCGAATAATGAGCACTTCCCTTACCGGTATTGCAGCCTCGGCAGGGATCGCCATTGCGAAAGCGTTCCGCTACGAAGAACCGGACCTGACTGTTGAGAAAAAGAGCGGCGTAGACGTAAAGGCAGAAATTCAGGCCTTCGATGCAGCGCTGGAAAAGTCTCGCGCTGAGCTTGAAGAAATTAAAGAAAAAACACGCCGGGACATGGGGGATGAGCACGCTGAGATTTTCTCTGCACACCTGCTCGTTCTCCGGGACCCGGAGTTTGTTGATGCAGTCAGACAAAAGGTGCAGGACGATCAAGTGAATGCTTCCTTTGCCCTCGATGAAAAAGCAAATGAATTCATCATGATTTTCGAGAGCATGGATAACGAGTACATGAAAGAACGTGCGGCAGACATCCGCGACGTATCCAAACGTGTACTGGCACATCTGCTTGGAAAGCCAATTGTATCACTTGCTGAAATCAACGAAGAGGTTATCGTAGTTGGTGAGGACCTCACTCCGTCTGACACCGCACAGCTGAATAAAGAGTTTGTCAAAGGCTTCGCCACTAACATTGGCGGACGCACGTCTCACTCTGCAATCATGGCCCGCTCGCTGGAAATTCCAGCAGTCGTCGGCACGAAGACGGTGACACATGATACCGGACAGCACCAGTACATCATCGTTGACGGGAACGACGGTACGGTCATCATTGATCCGTCCGAAGACGAGCTGGCAGATTATCGCAGCCGCCAGGAGGCGTTTGAACAGCAGAAAGCCGAATGGGCCAAGCTGAAAAACGAGCCTTCCGTTTCCAAAGACGGGACGCACGTGGAGCTTGTCGCGAATATCGGGACGCCGAATGATCTTGAAGGCGTGCACAACAACGGCGCAGAAGGTGTTGGTCTTTACCGGACCGAGTTTCTGTATATGGGCCGCAGCGAGCTGCCGACAGAGGACGAACAGTTTGACGCCTATAAGCAGGTCGTCGAGTCACTTAACGGCAAACCGGTCGTCATCCGCACGTTGGATATCGGCGGGGACAAGGAACTTCCATACCTTGACCTTCCGGAGGAAATGAATCCGTTTCTCGGCTTCCGAGCGATCCGCCTCTGTCTGGAGATGACGGACATGTTCCGCACCCAGCTGCGGGCGCTGCTTCGTGCCGGCGCATATGGAAACTTGAAAATCATGTTCCCGATGATCGCAACGCTTGAAGAGTTCCGTCAAGCAAAAGCGCTCCTTGAAGAGGAGCAGCAGAAGCTGGAAGCGGAAGGTGTTCAGACAGGGACGGATATCGAAGTCGGCATCATGGTGGAAATTCCATCGACTGCCGTTATGGCGCCTCAGTTTGCCAAAGAGGTTGACTTTTTCAGTATCGGAACAAACGATCTGATTCAGTATACGATGGCTGCAGACCGGATGAATGAACGGGTTTCCTACCTGTATCAGCCGTATAATCCGGCCATTTTAGGGCTTGTAAAGTCCGTGATTGATGCGTCCCACGCAGAAGGAAAATGGACTGGCATGTGCGGGGAAATGGCAGGAGATCCAATTGCGGTTCCGCTTCTGTTCGGTCTCGGCCTCGACGAATTCAGCATGAGCG
The DNA here is from genome assembly GCF_052061695.1 of Alkalicoccus luteus. NCBI lineage: Bacteria > Bacillati > Bacillota > Bacilli > Caryophanales > Bacillaceae > Alkalicoccus > Alkalicoccus luteus. Next base: position 162,765 of record NZ_JBPZEY010000001.1, on the reverse strand, counting down.
CTACGTCCGTGCTGCCTGCACGCAGCCAGCTTCTTAAAATGACGAAGCAGGAAGCAGCAGACACAGCAGCCGAAGCGCTGAAGCTTTCCACAGCAGATGAAGTACAACAGCTTGTGGAATCCCGTTTTCCAATGGCATAAAACAGCAGTTTTTGATATACGTGATGGAGGAGCCGGCGATCTTTCGCCGGCTCCTTCTCTTTGTTTACAACAACATTCTGCTTATATGCGAAATGCTGTATCGGAAAGTCCAATCGGTATTTGCCGGCTTGTGCCTGCAGGATGAAAGCGAAAGAACGTTTACCTGGATGAAAAAACACGTTACATCCATAGTATTTATCTACGGAGATTTGTTTGCTTATCGGAATTTGCGGCGGTCGTGCAACTTTTGTGCACGGCTGTCGACCAATAGGAAGAGAGAGCCCTGCTTCTTTTTTTACAAAGACGGAATGTTTTTCTTTCGACTCTCTTGATATTTCCAGTCAAAGTGTGGACAATGAGTACTATACAGATGGCGGCTGCGTCAAAGAAAGGGAGAGGGTCATGACCAACAAACAGGAAGCGGTACCCGTTGAATTGGAGCAGGTAGCAAAAATAGAGAAATCGCTGCGGATGATTGCAGATATTGTGAAGCAGAAGGGGCGGGAGATTTTAAGCGATTTTCCGATTACACCCCCACAGTTTATTGCCTTGCAGTGGCTGCACGAATTTGGCGATATGACGATCGGCGAGCTTTCTACAAAAATGTACCTTGCCTGCAGCACAACGACGGACTTAATTGATCGCATGGAAAAAAACGAGCTTGTGGAACGCGTGAAGGACACAAACGATCGCCGTGTTGTGCGCATTCACCTTTTGGATAAAGGAAAGACGATTATCCAGGAAGTTATTCAGCAGCGTCAGGTTTACCTGCAGGACGTACTGGAAGGCTTTTCGCAGGAAAACGTCGATTTTCTGGATCAAAGCTTGAACTACCTGTATGAGGAAATGAAGAAAGATGCAGAAACGTGGAAGTCATTTTAACGTAGGAAGAAGGCAGACAGTGTGAAGCATCAGCAGCAGACGGAGCAGCCCATCGGCGTAATTGATTCCGGAGTAGGCGGACTAACGGTCGCTTCCGAAATTATGCGGCAGCTGCCAAAGGAAAAAATCATATACATGGGTGATACGAAACGGTGTCCATATGGTCCAAGGCCGGAAGAAGAAGTGCGCCAATACACATGGGAAATGATCGACTATCTTCGATCCAAGTCAATGAAGATGCTTGTCATTGCCTGCAATACGGCGACAGCGGTTGTATTGGATGAAGCAAGAGAGGCGCTCGACATACCAGTGATCGGCGTCATTCATCCAGGTGCCGTGGCGGCGCTGAAGGCGACAAAGCGCCAGCACGTAGGCGTGATCGGCACAGAAGGCACGATCTACAGCGGTGCCTATCATAAAGAACTGACGGACATTAACAACAGCGTCCGGGTTGTGAGTCTGGCGTGTCCGCCGCTCGTTCCGCTTGTGGAATCAGGCGTGCTGGACGGCAAAACGGCTGAAGAAACCGTTCGGCATACGCTGGAGCCGATGCTTGCTTATGACATTGACAGTCTCATTCTCGGCTGCACCCACTACCCGCTGCTCGCGCCGGTCATACGCCGGGTAGTCGGAGACGGGGTGGAAGTGATTTCGTCGGGGGACGAAACGGCAAGGGAAGTTAGCTCGCTGCTTTATCACCAGCATATGCAGTACAGCGGGGACCGAGAGCCCGAGCACTGCTTTTATACGTCAGGCGAGGCAGGGGCATTTGCGGCGATTGCTGATGAATGGCTCGGCCGGAAGCTCCCGGTCCGCTCGGTGGACTTGGAGAAAGCCGGACAGGGATTGAGCTCGTTTCGCTGAGAAAATCTGATCATGAATGCAAGCCGGTCTGCCGAATGTGCAGGCCGGCTTTTCGACTTAGTGCCCCGCACCGGAGTTTTTTCAGCCTCACAGACGTGCTGGAACAGCCGTCAGAATAGTGCGAATCAGCCGCGGGGTTTGAAATCGGGCCGGCAACCGATTATGATGAAAGTGGGTAACGATACATGAAAAGGAGCGTGACAGCATGAGAGCAGATGAGCGCAGGCCGGATCAAATACGGCACGTAGAGCTCATTCCGGACTATATTAAACATCCGGAGGGATCCGTCCTCGTCTCGTTCGGCGACACGAAAGTGATTTGTTCGGCGAGCGTGGAAGACAGGGTTCCTCCTTTTCTGAGAGGAAAAGGACAGGGCTGGATTACAGCAGAATACGCCATGCTTCCGCGGGCGACATCGCAGCGGAACATACGGGAATCATCGAAAGGGAAGGTAGCAGGACGCACGATGGAGATTCAGCGTCTGATCGGCCGGGCTCTGCGTTCGGTCGTAGACCTGACGAAGATTGGCGAACGGACGATCTGGGTGGACTGCGACGTCATTCAGGCTGACGGCGGAACACGAACAGCTGCCGTAACAGGAGCCTTCGCCGCCGTGGCGCTGGCAGTCAGCCGGATGCTCGAAAAGGAAAAGATTAAGGAAAATCCGCTAACTGGCTATCTTGCTGCAGTATCGGTCGGAAAGACGGCAGATGGAAGCAAATTGCTCGACCTCGATTTTAAAGAAGATTCCGCAGCAGACGTCGATATGAACGTCGTCATGAAGAGCGGAGGACGTCTCGTCGAAGTGCAGGGGACCGGAGAAGAGGCAACCTTTTCCCGAGCAGAGCTGAACGATATGCTCGACCTTGCGGAAGCCGGAATTGAAGAGCTTTTTGAGCTGCAAAAAGAGGTGCTTGGAGAGTTTGGAGAAGAGCTCGCACAGCTTCAAGGAGAAACAGCCAATGCGTGAGATTTTCATTGCCTCCAATAATAAGGGAAAGATAAAGGAGTTTGCGGATTTTTTCCGCGAATACGATGCTGACGTAAAATCACTGGCAGACTTGCCGGAAGCGATTGATGTGGTTGAAGACGGCGACACGTTTGAAGCGAATGCTGTAAAAAAAGCAGAAGAAATCGGCCGCCGTTTCAATCGCGCGGTCCTTGCAGATGATTCCGGTCTGGAAGTGGATTCGTTGAACGGCGCACCTGGTATTTATTCTGCACGCTATGCAGGTGAAGCGAAGAGCGACGAGGCGAACAACGCCAAGCTCCTGCGCGAATTGGATGGTGCTGCAGACCGCCGCGCCCGTTTCGTCTGCGTGCTGGCCTTGTACCGGCCCGGCCGGAAAACCGTTACAGTGCGTGGAACGGCGGAAGGCGAAATTGGAACGGAGCTGCACGGAGAAGGCGGATTCGGCTACGACCCGCTCTTTTACGTGCCGGGGGAAAAACGTTTTATGGCAGAACTCTCTCGGGAAGAGAAAAACAGGATCAGCCATCGCGCCGATGCTGTCCGGAAGCTGCGGGAATATTTGCAGCAAGAAGGAGGGAACCTTCTGTGAAGGTATTAATCATGAGTGACAGCCACGGCTGGACGAGTGAAGTGGCGGAAGTAGTAGAACGACACCGCGGTGAAGTAGAGGGCGTCATTCACTGCGGAGACTCTGAACTTGAAGCGGACGCTGAAGAGCTAAAAGGCACAGCAGTCGTCCGCGGGAACTGTGACATGCACAGCGGATTTCCGGAGGAAGTCACGGAGGATATGGCCGGACTCCGATTTTTCGCAGCGCACGGCCATCTGCTGAACGTAAAAACGACTGAAATGAATCTGCTGTACAAAGCAGAGGAGCAGGCTGCCGACATCGTCTGTTTCGGTCACACCCACGTTCCGGCCGCCGTTCAGGAAAAAGGAACGATACTGATTAATCCAGGCAGCATGCGGCTGCCAAGGCAGTATCCGGACGGCACTTACGTGCTCCTCGAAAACGGCGGTGCCCAAGTGACCGTTACGTTTATGACCATGGACGGGGAGCCGGTAGACGAGCTCTCGAAAACTTTCACGTTAAGAGGTTGACACCAAGGAAGGAATTGTTTTATATTTAATATTGTCGCTGAAGCGGCAGGCAATTCCTTCCGCCTTTTACATACTAGATTGTCCCAGTAGCTCAGCTGGATAGAGCAACAGCCTTCTAAGCTGTCGGTCGCAGGTTCGAATCCTGCCTGGGACGCCATATCGCAATGACTCAAACCCTTGCTATGCAGGGGTTTTTCTGTTTTTTTATAGGTGGGTTGACTCCATCCAGCATATCCAGAGCCAGCTCCTCATCCGTTCAGCTTCAAGCAGCAGCAGCGCGCTGGATGGCCGTAAACGTTCCGTAAAGCTCCGCTTCTCCGCCTGTAAAGTACCGGATTAACGGGAAGCCGGGAAACGGTTTACATCTGCGCTGTGACGGGAATAAAAAGGTTTGACAGCAGAATTGAGTTTCATGAATACTCCTGCTACACTGATACTAAAGAATCATATACGTCTTGTTTAAGGAGGTGAACCAATGACCAAAGAAGAAAACCGAGACAACGTGGTGCTGTTCCCGGGGCTGATCTCCAGACTGGTCGAACGAGGTATGCAGGCTTTGAAAGAAAAACGGTATTACGATGCCCTTTCCTGCTTTCAGCAGACGACCGACTTGGAGCCGAACCATCCTCAGGCCAGGTACGGCATGGTGATCACCAACATAGAACTGAACAGAATGGAACAGGCTGAATCGCACTGCCGGTCTATGCTCGATGAAGGCGTCGGCGATTATTACGAAATCCTGCAGGTTTACATATCGATTCTCGTCCAGCTGGGCGACTATGAGGAAGTCGTACATATGCTTGAATCCGTGATGGAGGAAGACAGGCTTCCTTCCGATAAAGCAGAGCATTTTTATCAGCTGCTTTCGTTTGCACGGCAAATGACGGAAACCCCTATACATAAAAGTCAGGATGCAGAGTTTGAACTGCCGCGCGGAGAGCTCGTCGAACAGCTGGAAAAAGGCACCGTCGATCAGCAGCTCGGGGCGATCCAGCAGCTGAGCAAGTACGACGTTCAAGCAGTGAAGGAAACATACAGCCAGTTTTTAGCCGACCCGCAGCAAAATCCGGTATTGAAAAGCTATATTTTGCAGCTGTTAAAAGAGCTCGACTGCACGGATACGTTTGAGGTGTACAAATTCGGCGAGACGTATGAAGTGGATATCAACAGGTTGGAAGCGGTGTTTCATGAGCAATTCGGCAAAGCGGTGTTCAAAGAGCTTGAGCAGGAGTTGGACCAGGAAAACCCGTCGATGCTCGACATGATCGGGCAGATGTGGTGGCACTTTCTCTTCGCCCTGTACCCTAAATCCCCTCGTCCAATTGATGCACCGGTTTGGGCCGCGGCACTGCATGCAACGGCGAGGAGAATGTTCGGAGAAGATCCGGGTGACGTGACGGCGCTTTACGGTGCTGAAGAAGCAGATGTGAAACAGGCAGAAGAGCTGCTGCGGGAGCTGGAATCGATTGTGCTTCCAAGTGAAGAGGGACCTACATAAAGAATGAACGCTACCCGTTGAAATGAAATTGTGCTGTGTTATAATTGAATGGTTGTCAACAAGGAAAAAAGAATGAATTGAACAAACATGTTGGAGGGAATAGATCCTATGGCAGTTAATTGGGAAAAACAAGAAGGAAACACCGGCGTACTGACGGTGGAGGTAGACAGCAAGCGAGTGAACGAAGCGCTTGATCAGGCATTCAAAAAAGTTGTGAAGTCGGTTAACGTACCGGGCTTCCGTAAAGGAAAAGTACCGCGTCCGATTTTTGAACAGCGCTTTGGCGTTGAAGCTCTGTATCAGGATGCGCTGGATATTCTGCTACCACAGGCTTACTCAGAAGCTGTAGAGGAAGCAGGCATCGATCCAGTTGCACAGCCGGATATCGACATCGAAGAGATGGCGAAAAACGAGCCGCTTACGTTCAAGGCAACGGTTACAGTAAAGCCGGAAGTAACGCTCGGCGAGTACAAAGGTCTTGAAGTCGAAGCACCGGCTACAGACGTAACAGATGAAGAAGTAGACGATGATATTAAGCGTCTGCAGAGTGAAAATGCGGAGCTCGCCGTTATTGAAGACGGTGAAGTGCAGGACGGCGACACAGTCGTGATGGACTTTAAAGGATTCGTTGACGGAGAGGCATTCGAAGGCGGCGAAGCGGAAAACCATACGCTTGAAATCGGATCCGGTCAATTTATCCCAGGCTTTGAAGAAAAGCTTGTCGGTGCAAAATCCGGTGAAGAAACGTCTGTCGAAGTAGAATTTCCGGAAGAGTACCACGCAGAAGAGCTCGCTGGTAAGCCGGCTGTCTTTGAAGTGAAGGTACACGACATCAAGCGTAAAGAGCTTCCGGAGCTGGACGACGAATTTGCGAAAGACGTAGACGAGTCGTACGAGTCGTTTGACGACATGAAGAAGGCAGTTCGTGAGCGTCTTGAAACCGAGAAGCAGCAGCAGGCAGATATGACGATCAAGGATCAGCTTGTTGAAAAGGCGTCCGAAAACGCTGAGATCGACATTCCGGAAGCAATGGTCGATACAGAAGTAGACCGCATGCTTCAGGAGTTCGGACAGCGTCTCCAGTCTCAGGGAATGTCCCTTGACATGTACTATCAGTTCGCTCAGACGGACGAAGAAGGCATGAAGGAGCAGTTCAAAGAAGATGCTCAAAAGCGTGTACGCATGAACCTGACGCTTGAGGCAGTAGCAGCAGCGGAAAACCTCGAAGCCTCTGAGGAAGATATTGAGCAGGAGCTCGAGAAGATGGCTGAAATGTATCAGCGACCAGTTGATGAAATCAAGCAGCTGCTTGAGATGCAGGGCGGAACAGATATGCTGAAAGGTGATCTGCAGGTTCGCAAAGCGATCGAATTTCTTGAGGAAAACAGCAAGAAAGTAGCGCCGAAAGAAGACGCTGAAACGAACGAATAAATTGATACCGGTCAGAATTTATCTGACCGCCTCGGGTGTCCCGGATCATGCTGCCGGGACACCTCTTTCTACATATTTGACATACTGCCTGCGCCTCCCGTATTCTTGTTAGGAAGTGCGGCAGCAAACCGCTTCTAATAGGAAGCGCAAACATAATGTGATACACTATGATTGTATATAAGAAGGACGGTTCGGGGTTCACTCCTCCTTTCGTTCTGCCGCAAGCAGTTTACCAGACCGGGACTTACTCGGCAGCCGGATGTTTTGTGTTCAAGCCGGACATATGATTCAATACTCTTTAAGAGGGGTGAAAGCGGATGTTTAAATTTAATGAAGAAAAGGGACAGCTCAAGTGTTCATTCTGCGGCAAGACGCAGGACCAGGTGCGCAAGCTTGTAGCCGGTCCGGGTGTGTATATATGCGATGAGTGCATCGAGCTGTGTACGGAGATTGTGGAAGAGGAGCTTGGCTCTGATGAAGAAGTAGAGCTTGAAGATATTCCGAAACCGCAGGAGATCCGCAGCATTTTAAACGAATACGTCATCGGACAGGATCAGGCGAAGAAGACGCTCTCTGTTGCGGTGTACAACCATTATAAGCGAATTAATGCAAGTGGCCGGAACGACGAGGTGGAGCTTGCGAAAAGTAACATCTGTCTGATTGGACCGACAGGAAGCGGTAAGACGCTTCTTGCCCAGACGCTTGCCCGTATTTTGAACGTTCCGTTTGCTATTGCAGATGCGACGTCGCTTACGGAAGCCGGTTACGTTGGGGAGGATGTGGAAAACATTCTTCTGAAGCTGATTCAGGCTGCCGATTACGACGTTGAAAAAGCAGAGCGCGGCATTATTTATATCGATGAGATCGATAAAGTTGCGCGAAAATCAGAGAACCCGTCCATCACGCGTGATGTTTCCGGTGAAGGGGTACAGCAGGCCCTTCTTAAAATTCTGGAAGGGACAACAGCAAGCGTTCCTCCGCAGGGCGGACGAAAGCATCCGCACCAGGAGTTTATTCAGATTGATACGACGAACGTGCTGTTCATTATCGGCGGAGCGTTTGACGGCATCGACCAGATCATCAAGCGCCGTCTCGGTAAAAAGGTGATCGGATTCGGATCTGAAAACGAAACGTCCCAGCTGGAGGAGCATCAGTATCTGTCCAAGATTCTGCCGGAAGACCTTCTCCGCTACGGGCTGATTCCGGAATTTATCGGCCGTATGCCGGTCATTGCATCTCTGGAATACCTGGATGAAGAGGCTCTCGTGGAAATTCTGACCGCACCGAAAAATGCTCTTGTCAAGCAGTACAAGAAGCTGCTCGAACTCGATGATGTCGAGCTTGAGTTTACGGATGAAGCGTTGAAGGAAGTTGCCCGCCTCGCGATTGAGCGAAAGACTGGTGCACGGGGTCTCCGTTCCATCATTGAATCGCTCATGCTGGACGTCATGTATGATCTCCCGTCCCGTGAGGATATTGTCAAGTGTGTCATTACAGGCGAAACGGTGCGCGACAATAAAGCTCCAACCCTCATTGATGAGGATGGAAGTGAAATTCAGCGCGAACCGAAAGAGAGTGCTTAATTAACCAGACGGAACCTGGTGTGCAGCTCTGGCGTGCAGCGGTACCGGGAATCTTGATTCCCGGCAGCGGCGCCGGACTGGACACTTTTTTTATGTGCAGGTTTCCCGACTAAGCCAGAAAGGGAACAGATACATACGCTTTCAAATCGTAAGCGATTTAACGGAGGTGCGAGACTATGTCAGAACGAATTAAACAGCTTCCGCTCCTGCCGCTCAGAGGGGTGCTCGTCTATCCGACAATGGTGCTGCATCTGGACGTCGGCCGTAAAAAATCGGTCAGCGCGCTGGAGCAGGCGATGGTAGAGGAGAACGAGATATTTCTGCTGACGCAGAAGGAAGTCGCTACAGAAGAGCCTTCTGTATCGGATTTATATACAATCGGAACGTGTGCACACGTCAAGCAGATGCTGAAGCTGCCTAACGGGACGATCCGGGTGCTCGTAGAAGGGCTGCAGCGCGGCAAAGTACTGTCGGTCAATGAAAAAGACGAGTATACGACGGTGGACATGGAACCGATCGAAGAACGTCAGGAAGCTAATGTCGAAGAACAGGCGCTCATGCGCAACGTGCTGGATGAGTTTGAACAGTATACCCAGCTGTCGAAAAAGATCTCCCAGGAAACGTTTGCGTCGGTTGCCGACATCATTGAGCCTGGACGTCTTGCGGACATCGTGGCGTCCCACCTGCCTCTGAAGGTCGTTCAGAAACAGGAAGTGCTCGAAACGCTGACGCTGGAAGAGCGGTTGAAGCTGATTCTCCGCATTTTATCCAACGAGCGGGAAGTGCTCGGACTGGAGAAGAAAATTGGCCAGCGCGTGAAAAAATCAATGGAGCGCACGCAAAAAGAATACTACCTGCGCGAACAGATGAAAGCGATCCAAAAAGAGCTGGGAGACCGGGAAGGCAAAGAGGATGAAACGGAAGAACTGCGTGATAAAATTTACGCTGCAGGGATGCCCGATCAAATTGAAGAGAAGGCACTCAAAGAGCTGAAGCGCTACGAAAAAATGCCTCCGAACGCAGCTGAGAGCTCTGTCATTCGGAACTACATTGAATGGCTCACGCAGATACCCTGGTCGGAGGAGACAGAGGACCTGCTCGACATTCACCGGTCAGAGGCTGTACTGAATGAAGATCATTACGGCCTGGAAAAGGTGAAAGAGCGGGTGCTCGAATACCTGGCTGTTCAGCAGCTGACGAAAAAGCTGAAGGGGCCGATTCTCTGTCTGTCTGGACCTCCAGGTGTCGGTAAAACGTCACTCGCCCGTTCCATCGCCCGCTCGCTCGACCGGCACTTTGTCCGAATGTCACTCGGCGGAGTACGGGATGAAGCGGAAATCCGCGGCCATCGTCGAACGTACGTCGGATCCATGCCGGGCCGTATTATTCAGGGCATGAAAAAAGCCGGTACGGTCAATCCGGTCTTTCTGCTCGATGAAATTGATAAGATGGCAAGTGATTTCCGCGGAGACCCGTCATCGGCGCTGCTTGAGGTGTTGGATCCTGAGCAGAATAATACGTTCAGCGACCACTTTATCGAGGAACCGTATGATCTTTCCAAGGTGCTGTTTGTCACGACAGCGAATAACATCGGAGCGATCCCGCCGCCGCTTCGCGACCGAATGGAAATCATTCATATTTCCGGATATACCGAAGTCGAAAAGCTGGAGATTGCCAAAGGATACCTGCTGCCGAAGCAGATTGGCGAGCACGGTCTGACGAAGAGCAGTCTGCAGGTGCGGGATGAAGCAGTGCTTTCGATTATCCGCCATTACACGCGTGAAGCCGGCGTGCGTAACTTGGAGCGGGAACTGGCTACCGTCTGCCGAAAAGCAGCGAAAATGATCGTAGCCGGTGAAAAGAAGCGGGTCGTTGTCACCGACAAAACGCTGGAAACGATGCTCGGCAAGCGCCGCTTCCGCTACGGAAAGGCAGAGCTTGAAAATCAGATCGGTGCCGCTACCGGCCTTGCCTATACGGCTGCCGGCGGTGACACGCTCACGATTGAAGTGGCCCTGACACCGGGAGACGGAAAGCTTACGCTTACCGGGAAGCTCGGCGATGTCATGAAGGAATCGGCTCAGGCTGCCTTCAGCTACATCCGCACGAAAGCATCCGAGCTGAACATTGATCCGGAGTTTAACCGGAAAAACGACATTCACGTTCACGTACCGGAAGGCGCGATTCCAAAGGACGGCCCGTCAGCCGGGATTACGATGGCGACGGCGCTTATTTCCGCTCTTACCGGTCGACCGGTCCGCAAGGAAGTCGGTATGACCGGGGAGATTACGCTGCGCGGACGCGTGCTGCCGATCGGCGGACTGAAGGAAAAGGCGATGAGCGCCCACCGTGCCGGCCTTACGCATATCGTCATGCCGAAAGACAATGAAAAAGATTTAGAAGATATACCGGAAAGCGTCCGGGAGGATTTAACCTTCATTTCTGTGTCTCATCTCGATGAGGTGCTGGAGCAGGCGCTCGTTCCCGAAAAGGAGAAATCATGAAAGTAACACAAGCCGAACTGACCATCAGTGCCGCAAAGCCTGACCAGTTCCCTAAAAACCCAGCCCCGGAGATCGCACTCTCCGGGCGTTCCAATGTCGGCAAGTCCTCGCTTATTAATACGCTGCTCGCTCGAAAGGGGCTTGCGCGAACGTCCCAGCGCCCTGGTAAAACGCAGACGCTGAATTACTACTGGATCAACGACCGGTTTCATTTCGTTGACGTCCCGGGCTACGGCTACGCTAAAGTGTCCAAAAAAGAACGGGAAGCATGGGGCCGTGTTATGGAAACGTATTTTCAGGAGCGCGAGCAGCTTAAGGCTGTCGTACAGCTGATTGATGCCCGTCATGAGCCTACAGAAGACGATATCATGATGTACGACTGGCTGAAGTATCATGAACTGCCGGTAATTGTGATCGGAACGAAGGCAGATAAAGTACCGAAAAACAAATGGGATACCCATAAAAAGAAGATCAGGGAAGCGCTTGAACTGGAAGAGGAGGATCCGCTGCTTCTGTTCTCGTCTGAAACAGGATACGGTAAAGACAAAGCTTGGAGCCATATTCAGCGGGCGCTGTTCGACAGCTGAGCAAGGAGCTGAAACACATGATTCGTGTGGAAAACCTGAAGAAATCATTTGATGGAAAAGACGTGCTGCAGGATATCAGCTTTACAGTGGACGAGGGCGAGGTCGTTTGTGTGATCGGGGCGAGCGGCTCCGGCAAAAGCACGATGCTGCGCTGCTTGAACTACTTAGAGCAGAAAGACAGCGGCACGATTGAAATCAGCGGCTCTCTCATTGAAGGAAGGCGCGCCGAGACAGAGCTTCGTCAAAAGGTGGGCATGGTATTTCAGCATTTCCATCTCTTCCCGCATAAAACGGTGCTGGAAAACGTCATAGAAGCCCCAGTGCACGTTCTAGGGAGAAAGAAGCATGAAGCGGCAGCTGAAGCAATGGAGCTGCTGGAAAAAGTCGGCATGAAGGAAAAAGCGGATGACTATCCGGCATCGCTTTCCGGCGGACAGCAGCAGCGGGCTGCGATCGCCAGAGCACTGGCGATGAAGCCTGACGTGATGCTGTTTGATGAGCCGACGTCAGCGCTTGACCCGGAGCTTGTCGGTGAGGTGCTGGAGACGATGAAGCAGCTCGCAGCAGAAGGGATGACGATGATGGTCGTCACGCACGAAATGAACTTCGCGCGGGAAGTCTCCGATCGCACGATGCTGCTCCACGAAGGCCGCATCGTAGAAGACCGCCCCTCCAAAGAGCTGTTCAGCACGCCGCAAGAAGAAGCAACAAAATCATTTCTGCACCGCGTGCTCGGAAGGGAAGCCGCCGAGTAAGCAGCTGCAAACAGGCAGGTCCCCGACAGAATGGGGGACCTGCCTGTTTCATAAATTGACGAATACTATGTAAAAACAGGTTTAGCGGCGCCGGAAAAAGAGGAAATAAACGCCAAGGAGTATAAACAGCACCGGCCAGTAGGCAAGGAGCCCTCCCAGGTGGTCCTGGACTGCCGGCATCAGTCTGGCAGAGAAAACAGCGGCTGCAGTAACGGTAAGCAGAATCAAGCCGGTACCCAGTCCGTCGCGCCGTCCGAACGCGTATTTCAAAAGGAAGGCAGTGCCGATTACAAGCGTAAAATAGGGCCACTCATAGCCCCACAGGCCGAGCGTATGTACACCGTGGAACAGGATGCCGAGTCCGGCTAGTACGCTGCCGGAGAAAAGACGCTGATCGTCCCGGTTTGAAAATCCCTGCCACATGAGTACGAGGCCGATGCCAAGCAGAATACTCTGCCACGTCAGCAGCAGCTCTACATAAGGGATGGACCATCCCAGCTCGTCGACTAAAAAATAGAGCCCAATTACCAGCAGGATCAGTCCCGGCAGTGCGTAATTTGCTTTCACTTTCCACGTCCCCCAGTCATGTATCCGCTCGTCACAATTTCTTCAAATGTATCGGTTTCTTCCAGTGACGAAGCCAGATTAAAAATGTTATAATGTAGAACGAATGAAGTAAGAGCGGGACGAATGTGTAACATTGTCACGTTCCGTATGATCGTGTAAAATAGATAACGGTTGAAATCAGGGGGGTGTACCCGCAGCATGCATATTTTAGTAACCAGTTTGAATTATAAATCAACTCCGGTTGAAATTCGAGAGAAATTTACCTTTACCGGGGATCTTTCACCTGCACTGAAAACGCTGCGGCAGTCTAAGAGTATTCTGGAAAGTGTCATCGTTTCCACGTGCAACCGGACCGAGCTGTATGTAGTAGCAGATCAGCTCCATACCGGACGCTATTATACGAAATTATTTTTACAGGAATGGTTTGAAGTGCCGAAAGAGGACTTCAGCCACTACCTGCAGGTACGTGAAGACGAGCATGCGATTGAACACTTGTTCCGCGTTGCGTGCGGACTGGACTCCATGGTACTCGGTGAAACGCAGATACTCGGCCAGGTGCGCCAGAGCTTCGATCAGGCGCGTGAGCTCGGCACGACCGGTACGATCTTTAATCATCTGTTCCGCCAGGCTGTCACGCTGGCAAAGCGCGGCCAGTCCGAAACCGCCATCAATGAAAACGCCGTCTCCGTCAGCTATGCAGCGGTGGAGCTTGGACGTAAGATTTTTGGCGGATTTGACAATAAAAAAGTGCTCGTCATGGGTGCCGGTAAGATGAGTGAACTGACGGCCAAGCACCTGTCATCAAGCGGTGTAACGGACATCACGGTGATGAACCGTACGAGGGAAAAAGCACAGGAGCTTGCGGACCGGTTTTTCGGCCGGGCAGAGGGAATGGATTCCCTCTATGAATCGCTTGCAGAGTCTGACATTCTGATCAGCTCAACCGGCGCAACGGATTATGTCGTCCGGCAGGAAGAAGTGAAAAAGCTTCTCAAAAAGCGCCGCGGACGTCCGCTTTTCCTTGTCGATATTGCGGTGCCGCGTGATCTCGATCCGGCACTTGCAGAGCTTGATAACGTTTATTTGTATGACATCGATGATTTGCAGGGAATCGTGAATGCGAATCTGGCAGAGCGTAAAAAGGAAGCAGAAAAAATTGAGCTGATGATCGAAGAAGAGCTCGTGGCGTTCAGCCAGTGGCTCGACACGCTCGGTGTTGTTCCCGTTATTTCTGCGCTGCGCCAAAAAGCGTCTGTCGTACAGGAACAGACGATGGAAAGCCTGGAGCGAAAGCTTTCCAGCCTGTCTGAGCGGGAAAAGAAAGTGATCCGCAAGCATATGAAAAGCATCGTCAATCAACTGCTCCGCGATCCGGTAACGGCTCTGAAAGAAATTCCGGACGAAGAGGACCCGGAAAAGCTGCTTGAATATATGACAAAAGTGTTTGGGCTCGAAGAGGAAATCCGCGACAGCGGCTCTCCGCTCACTCATGATATACAGATCAATAAAGCAGAACGGGAGTGGAGTATTGAACAACGGCGCTCCAGGATGGAAGCAGCAATACAGGAGCCAGCACGGACGTATCTTTCATGAGTCTCCTATACGTGCTGATTCTGGCGCTGTACTCGATCAGCATCCTTGGCTATTTTATTGATTTCATGCAGAACAACCAGAAAGTCAATCGATTGGCTTTCTGGTTGCTTTCTATTGTTTGGGTGCTGCTCGGCCTTTTGTTTGCCTGGCGATTCATGATGTTTGACCGCCTTCCGCTCATGACTGCTTTTGAGGGGATGTTTGTCTACGCGTGGATGCTCGTCAGTATCTCCCTCGTGCTGAACCGGTTTGTACGCATGAACGTGCTGATGCTGCTGTTGAATACGATTGGCTTTATTATGCTTGCCTTCAGCATGGCTGCACCGGATGCCGGGGTGTCTGAAGAACTGAACCGGGTGCTGATCACTGAATTTCTCGTCGTCCACGTCATCCTTCTGCTGCTGTCCTACGCAGCATTTACCATCTCATTTGCGTTCTCCTTGATCTACTTAATCCAGCACCGCTTTTTAAAGCAGAAAAAATGGCTGAAATGGATGCAGAAATTTGGATCGCTTTCCACATTGGAGCGGAATTCGTATGCGTCAGCGCTCATTGGCGTTCCGCTGCTTCTTACCGGACTGATTCTCGGCATTATTTGGGCATCAATCACCGTGGGAGGTGTGCCATGGGCCGACTGGAAGGTGCTGACGTCCTTTCTTGTGCTTGGAGCCTACGCCGTCTACCTGATCCAATATCAGCTGTTTAAGCGGCGCGGCTATAACATTGCACTGTACAACACGGCAGCGTTCCTGCTTTTATTAATCAACTACTTTTTGTCGGGGGCACTCTCCGATTTTCATATCTGGTAAAATGCCGCTCTTCATCCTGATGAAGGAAGCGGAGTCCGGCCGCTGCATGTTACAATAAGTGCGGACCGGAACATGCCGAAGGAGGATTTTGTTAATGCGTAAAATTGTAATCGGATCACGCCGGAGCAACCTGGCGATGACGCAGACACGTTGGGTGATCGACCAGCTGGAGAAACTCGGGCTTCCCTATGAGTTCGAAATAAAGGAAATTGTAACGAAAGGTGACCAAATCCTTGATGTGACGCTTTCCAAAGTAGGCGGAAAAGGGCTTTTCGTGAAAGAAATTGAGCAGGCCATGTACGATAAGGAAATCGATATGGCGGTGCATTCCATGAAGGACCTTCCGTCAGAGATTTCACCAGGATTGACTGTCGGTGCCGTTCCAGAGCGGGAAGATCCCCGGGACGCGTTCATTTCGAACAGCGGTGCGAAGCTGAAGGATCTGCCTGCAGGGGCTGTCGTCGGAACGAGCAGCCTGCGCCGCGGTGCGATGGTGCTCATGCAGCGTCCGGACCTGACGATACACTGGATCCGCGGGAACATTGAGACACGGCTGCGAAAGTGCCGCGAGGAAGGATTCGATGCGATTATTTTAGCAGCAGCCGGCCTGAAGCGTGTCGGCTGGGATGAATCAATTGTTTCGGAATTCCTTGCTCCTGAAGTGAGCATCCCTGCAGTTGGACAAGGTGCACTCGGAATAGAGTGCCGGGAAGATGATAGCGATCTGCTGGAGCTGCTCGCAAAAATCAATGATCCGGTTACAGCACGGACGACTGCTGCAGAGAGGGCGTTTTTAAATAAGGTGGAAGGAAGCTGCCAAGTGCCGATTGCCGGCTATGCGGAGCTGACGGATGACAATCAGGTGGCCTTAACGGCGCTCGTTTCATCGCCGGACGGGAAAGAAGTGTTTAAAGAGCACATCATTGGAGATGATCCGGTGGCGATCGGCCATCACGTGGCGGAAAAGATGCTGTCGGAAGGCGCGAAGGAAGTACTGGACCGTGTGAAGGCAGAGCTCGACGGGCAGTAGCACATGAAAAAACCTCTGCGTCTGCTCATTACGCGAGCTGCCCATCAGCAGCAGCCGGTTGCAGATTTGATTCGAAACGCCGGGATGGAACCCGTCACGCTGCCGCTTATTCGTATCCAAATGCTTCCGGCGCAATTGCCGGAGCCTGCGAACAGCTGGGTGGCGTTTACGAGCGTCAACAGCGTCACCTGGTGGAAGGAAAGCGGCGCCCGGGCTCCTGAAAAAACAGCCTGTGTCGGAGAGAAAACGGCGCACGCCTGCCGGGAAGCCGGCTATCCTGTATCGCTCGTGCCGGACGTGTATGACGCCGAGCACCTGGCTGCGGCGCTGGAAGTGGCTACGAGCGAGGGGGACGTTGTGCTTTATCCGCGCAGCGCCAAAGCAAGAACCTACTTACGCGATTATTTGATGAACCGGGGCAGAAACGTGATCGATCTGCCGGTTTACGATACGATTCCGAATGAGAACGGCCGGGAAGCGCTCCAGCAGCAGCTGCCTGACCTGGATGGTGTGCTCTTTTTCAGTCCAACGGCTGTACGGGCTTTTTTTGAGCTCGGCGGCAGCGACGCCGGTCTTTTTTTCGGCTGCGTTGGTACGAAGACCGAAGAAGAGCTGCGCCGCTTCACGGATGCAGAAGCACTGACGCCGGATACGTATACGGCGGAAGCGCTGATTGAATTGATTTCACTACGCAAAGGAGTACGATAGCATGCAGTCATTTGACCGTCACCGCCGTCTGCGAACGTCGGCTGGAATGCGCGATCTCGTTCGTGAAACACACCTTCACACAGAAGATTTGATTTACCCGCTGTTTGTGATGGAAGGGGAAGACATTAAAAACCCGGTGAAATCAATGCCGGGGGTTTATCAGTGGTCGCTGGACCGTGTCGATACCGAAGTGCAGGAAGCGGTCGATCTCGGCATCCGGTCGATCATTTTGTTCGGCGTCCCGGCTGAAAAGGATGCAGTAGGCTCCAGTGCCTATGATCCGGAGGGGATTGTGCAAAAAGCGGTGCGCCAGGTAAAAGCTGCACACCCAGAACTGACGGTAATTGCAGATACGTGCCTGTGCCAGTTTACCGATCACGGCCACTGCGGCGTCGTGGAAGACGGCGAGATTCTTAACGATGAATCGCTTGATCTTCTCGTCAAAACGGCTGTTTCTCAGGCAGAGGCTGGAGCAGATATCATTGCACCGTCCAACATGATGGATGGATTTGTAACAGCGATTCGCTCCGGGTTAGATGAAGCCGGATTTAAGCACGTTCCGGTGATGAGCTATGCGGTAAAATACGCGTCTGCCTTCTACGGCCCGTTCCGGGACGCTGCCCACTCTTCCCCGCAGTCCGGGGACCGGAAGACGTATCAGATGGACCCGGCGAACCGGCGCGAAGCTTTTCGGGAAGCACGATCAGACGTGGAGGAAGGGGCAGACTTTCTGATTGTAAAGCCGGCTCTTTCCTATCTCGACATTATCCGCGACATCCGGGAGCGCGAACAGCTGCCGATTGTGGCGTATAACGTGAGCGGAGAATATTCCATGATCAAAGCGGCTGCCGAAAACGGCTGGATCGATGAAAAGGCGGTCGTACTGGAAAAAATAACGAGCATGAAGCGTGCAGGAGCTGATCTGATCCTTACGTATTTCTCCAAAGATATCGCACGCTGGCTGCAGAATTAATTCTATTGCGGGGTGAAAACATGAACTGGAACAAATCATCAGAAGCATTTCAAGAAGCAAAGCCCCTCATGCCGGGGGGCGTGAACTCGCCGGTCCGCGCGTTTAACTCGGTCGGACGCGATCCGGTTTATTTTGAAAAAGGAAAAGGCTCCAGACTCTGGGACGTAGACGGCAACGAATACATCGACTACGTGCTTTCCTGGGGGCCGCTCGTGCACGGTCACGCGGATGATCAGGTGATCGACGCGGTGAAAGACATGGCGGATAAAGGCACGAGCTTTGGCGCTCCCCATGAAATGGAAACGAAGCTTGCGGAGCTTGTAATTGAGCGTGTTCCTTCTGTCGAGGTGGTCCGCATGACGAGCTCCGGCACCGAAGCGACGATGAGCGCGCTGCGGCTTGCGCGCGGATACACGGGACGCAGCAAGATCGTCAAGTTCGAAGGCTGCTACCACGGGCACGGAGATTCTCTGCTGATTAAAGCAGGCTCCGGCGTGGCGACACTCGGCCTTCCGGACAGTCCCGGCGTACCAGAGGAAGTGGCAGCGAATACGCTGACGGTTCCCTACAACGATCTCGAAAGCCTCAAGCTCGCTTTTGAAAAATTCGGCAATGAAATCGCGGGTGTGATTTTGGAACCGGTGACGGGCAACATGGGTGTAGTAAGGCCTGAGGAAGGCTATCTGGAAGGTATTCGGGAGCTGACGAATGAACACGGGTCCCTGCTCATCTTTGATGAAGTGATGACCGGCTTCCGCGTCGGCTACAACTGTGCACAGGGAGAGCTCGGTGTGACGCCTGATCTCACGTGCTTAGGCAAGGTGATCGGCGGCGGCCTGCCAGCTGGAGCATTTGGCGGACGTCGGGACATTATGGAGCAGATTGCGCCGGCCGGACCGATTTACCAGGCAGGCACCCTGTCCGGAAATCCGCTTGCTATGACGGCAGGCTACGAAACGATTCGCCAGCTGACGCCGGAAAGCTATACCTACTTCGACCAGATTGGCGATAAGCTTGAAAAAGGACTGGCAGCTGCGGCTGAAAAGCACGGCATTCCGCACTGGACGACTCGTGCAGGCTCCATGGTCGGCTTTTTCCTTACAAAGGAGAAGGTGAAGAACTTTGAAACGGCGAAAACGTCGGATCTCGACATGTTCAGCCGTTTCTTCAACCTGATGCTAGAAAACGGCGTATCACTGCCGCCGTCACAGTTTGAAGGGTTGTTTCTTTCTACGAAACATACGGAGGAAGACATTGACCTGACGCTGGAAGCAGCGGAAAAGGCATTTCAGACAATCGCTGCAGAACGCGGTTAGGATAAGGTATGAAGAGCGGTCTGCGCGTCAGCAGGCCGCTTTGCAGCATGCAGGGCTTAGAAGACCGGATTAGTCGAGCAGCGTGAGACTTGACGGATGGAAACTAACTGTCGCACGCGGTCCTGCGTGAAACGTCGAAAAGACAGAAGGGAGAACCTGCATGAGCTACGTGAAACGAATACGGGAGAAGGTCGGTCAGGAAACGCTGCTGCTGCCTGGCTCCGCCGTTATTATACATACTCCGGACGGAGAAATTCTGCTGCAAAAGCGCGAGGATGGAGACTGGGGGCTTCCGGGCGGTCTGATGGAGCCGGGAGAGAGCTACGAAGAAACGGCCGTACGCGAAGTGGAAGAAGAAACGGGTGTCACAATTCGGAAGCAGGATCTGCAGCTTTTCAACGTCTTCTCCGGCGAAGACTATTTTGTGGAGGCACCGAACGGAGATCCCTATTATGCGGTGACGGCGCTGTATACGTGCACCGATCCTGCGCAGCCGCTGTCAGACGGAGACGAAGAAACGCTGGAGCTCCGTTATTTTCCACTCACTGCGCTGCCTGAAAAACTGAGGCGCTCCCACCGGTACTTTCTCGGTCTGTTTGCAGATCATGCAACAGATCGTAAACGAGGTTGATTCCGGCACCGGACCGTTGTAGAATAAAATCAGAATGCACCGATGGAGAAGAGTAGGATGGAAATTCCGCCAGAGAGGAAAGCCGGTCATGTTGGCCGCTGCGAGGCTTTCCCGGAAGGAACATCTGAAGGTCGCTCCGGAGCAGCCGCGTGGAAACACTCGGACGAATCAGCCGCGTTAAGGCCGTGAGTGTACCGGGGGAATGCTCCGGTGAACAAAGGTGGTACCGCGGGAGACAGCCCTCTTCGTCCTTTCAGACAAGAGGGCTTTTTGTATGCGCATATAACTGTAAGAGAGGATGGTTTACATGGATGAAAAACAGGTTTCTATGCCGCCGAAATACGATCCGCAGGCGGTTGAATCAAAATGGTACAGCTACTGGGTGGAGGGAAAGTTTTTTGAGGCAGGCAAAAATCCGGAAGCAACGCCTTACACGGTAGTTATTCCGCCGCCGAACGTAACGGGAAGGCTGCACCTCGGTCACGCCTGGGACACGACGCTGCAGGACATCTTGATCCGCACGAAGCGCATGCAGGGATACGATGCCCTCTGGCTTCCGGGTATGGATCATGCCGGAATTGCGACACAGGCGAAGGTAGAAGGCAAGCTGCGCGAGGAAGGCATCAGCCGTCATGATCTCGGCCGCGAAGCATTCCTTGCTAAAAGCTGGGACTGGAAGGAAGAGTACGCGTCATTTATCCGTGATCAGTGGTCTAAAATGGGGCTTTCCCTCGACTATTCTCGTGAGCGGTTCACCCTCGATGACGGCTTGTCGGATGCTGTAAAGGAAGTGTTCGTCCGCCTGTATGAAGAAGGCCTGATTTACCGCGGCGAATACATTATTAACTGGGATCCATCGACGAAAACAGCACTTTCGGATATCGAAGTCATTTACGAAGATGTGAAAGGCGCGTTTTATCATATGCGCTACCCGCTTGCCGATGGGGAAGGTTCGATTGAGGTAGCCACGACGCGGCCGGAGACGATGCTCGGAGATACGGCTGTCGCTGTGCATCCGAAGGACGAGCGTTATGCACATCTGATTGGCAAAACGGTAAAGCTTCCAATCGTCGGACGGGAAATTCCGATTGTGGCAGACGACTACGTTGATCGTGACTTCGGTTCCGGTGCGGTTAAAATCACGCCGGCGCACGATCCAAACGACTTTGAGATCGGCAATCGCCATGACCTTGAACGTGTTCTTGTAATGGACGAAGGCGGCGTGATGAATGAAAATGCCGGACGTTACGAAGGGCTGGACCGGTTCGACTGCCGCAAGCAGATTGTACAGGACCTGCAGGCAGACGGTATTCTGTTTCAGATCGAAGACCATGATCACAGCGTCGGCCACTCTGAGCGCAGCGGCGCGGTCGTAGAGCCGTATTTGTCCACGCAGTGGTTCGTTAAAATGGGGCCGCTTGCTGAGCAGGCGATTGAGCTGCAAAAACAGGACGGCAAGGTTCACTTCGTACCGGACCGCTTCGAGAAGACGTATATGCACTGGATCGAAAATATACGTGACTGGTGCATTTCCCGCCAGCTCTGGTGGGGTCACCGGATTCCGGCATGGCATCATAAGGAAACCGGAGAAATCTACGTCGGACGCACGGCGCCAAAGGATGCGGAGAACTGGGAGCAGGACGAAGACGTACTGGACACGTGGTTCTCTTCTGCCCTCTGGCCGTTTTCGACGATGGGCTGGCCGGATGAGCAGTCGGACGACTTTAAGCGCTACTACCCTACCGATACGCTCGTAACCGGCTATGACATTATTTACTTCTGGGTGGCACGCATGATTTTCCAAGGGAAACACTTTACCGATGAGCGGCCGTTTAAAGATGTGCTCGTTCACGGACTCGTCCGGGACGCGGAAGGCCGCAAAATGAGTAAATCACTTGGGAACGGTGTCGACCCGATGGATGTAATCGATAAATACGGTGCGGATGCGCTGCGCTTTTTCCTCAGCACAGGCAGCACGCCCGGTCAGGACTTGCGCTTTTATTGGGAAAAAGTCGAAGCAAACTGGAACTTTGGCAACAAGATTTGGAATGCTTCACGGTTTGCGCTCATGAATCTCGACGGTCTCTCTTTTGAAGATATGGATCTGTCCGGGCCGAAAACGATTGCAGACGAATGGATTTTGACACGTTTGAATGAAACCATTACGCACGTGACGAAGTACATCGATGCGTATGAATTCGGAGAAGTAGGCCGCTCCTTGTACAACTTTATCTGGGACGACTTCTGTGACTGGTACATCGAAATGGCGAAGCTGCCGTTAAACGGCGACGACGAACAGGCGAAGCACACGACTCGCTCCGTTCTTGCCTACGTGCTCGACCAGACGATGCGTCTCCTGCACCCGTTCATGCCGTTTATCACCGAAGAAGTATGGCAGCACCTGCCGCATGAAGGAGAGTCAATTACACGCGCAGCGTGGCCGGAAGAAAACCCGTACGGGAACGATCAGGCGGTAAAGGATATGCAGCTGCTGCAGGAAATCATCCGCTCTGTCCGAAATACACGTGCGGAGCTAAATGTGCCGATGTCACGTGAAATTACGCTGCACGTAAAAGCAGCCGATGAGCACGTAAAAGAGCAGCTTGAGCGCGGCCAGGCGTATCTGGAGCGGTTCTGCAACCCGTCAGAGCTTTTGATCGGCACCGAACTGGAAGCACCGGAAAAATCGATGAGCTCCGTGCTTTCAGGCGTTGAGCTGTACATGCCGCTTGCCGGCCTGCTCGATCTTGATGCGGAAGTAAAGCGTCTGGAAAAAGAAGTGAAGCGGCTCGACGGGGAAGTCACGCGAGTCGAGAAAAAGCTTTCGAATAAAGGCTTCACGGACAAAGCGCCGGAGCATGTGGTAGAAGAAGAAAAGCGGAAGCAGAAGGACTATGCGGAGCAGTGGGAAAAAGTGCAGGCGAGGCTCGAGGAACTGAAGCAGTAGGGAGGAACGAGCAATGAAAGAGATTGCCTATTATCACGACCGGTTCGTCGATGTTGATGAACGGGTTATACCGATCCAGGAACGCGGGCATCAGTTCGGCGACGGTATTTATGAGGTTATCCGCGTCTATGATGGCGAACCGTTTACGATGAAGGAGCACATGGAGCGTTTGGAGAAGAGTGCTGAAGCGATCGGCATGGGACTTCCATACAGCCGGGAAAAGATCGAAGCTCTTGCGCTGGAGGCGCTTGAGCGGTCCGGCATCCAGGAGGCAGAGATTTACATGCAGATCACCCGCGGGATCCACCTGCGGCAGCATCATTATCCGGATCCGTCAAAGCCGGTGCTCTCGATGGTCGTCAAAGAGGCACGCAAACTGACGCCGGAAAAGCGTGCTTCCGGTGTGCCGGTGATTACAACAGAAGAGATTCGCTGGAAAATGTGCTGGATCAAGTCGCTTAATCTGCTGCCTAACGTCATGGCAAAGCAAAAGGCGATGGAGGCCGGTGCACACGAAGCTGTCTTTGTCGACGAAGGCATAGTGACAGAAGGATCAAGCTCCAATCTGTTTATCGTGAAAGAAGGGACGCTGCTGACACATCCGGCGACGAATGCCATTTTACACGGGATTACGCGCCGCGTTATCCTCGACATTGCAGAAGAGCTCGGTATTCCCGTGGAAGAACGAACGTTTACACTGGAAGAGCTTTTAGAGGCCGACGAAGCGTTTCTCAGCTCGACGACGATGGAAGCTGCGAGTATTTCTGCAGTCGATGGAACGCCGCTGAACGGTGGCCGGACGATTCTCGACCGCATTCACGCCAAGTTCGTCGAAAGAACCAGAAAAGAAACCGTCGATTCCTGATCGGCGCGGTAACATGCGAAGGCCCGCTGCAGAAGCAGCGGGCCTTCGTACGTGCCTTCCGATCGCCGGCCTATCAGCAGTACGCCTCCGGTCTTAGAAGAAAATACGGCCACGGCTCATTCCGGCGCTTGCGTGTGCCGCGGTATGATACAGACAGAAGGAGGGATTGAAGATGAAATTACTTGCTGTACTACTCGGAATTGCGGCATTTTTACTTGCGATCGGTAATCTCGGCTCGATCATCCTGTTTGCCCTTTCCGCCTGGCTGCTCTGGCTCGTCTGGAAGCAGTTCGTGAACACAACGTCCACCGGCGGACGGATTGGATGGGGAATTGCAGGCGCCATCATTATTCTCGTCATGCTCGGCAACCTGCAGGCAGTGATCGGTCTGGCCGCTCTTTACGTGCTGTATGTCCTGATTAGAAGCTGGAAGGAAAAAGAAGATGGAGGGGTGCACCATGCGTAACATTTGGGAACGAATGGCAGATACGATGAAGCAGGATCTGGCAAAGCTGAAAGGAACGGCTGCAGGCGTAACGAAAAAAACTGGCGAGAAGCTGCGCAAAGCGGAAATGCTGCAAAAGCAGATAGCAGCTCAGCGTCTGGAAGCCGATGAGCTGCGGACGCGCCGCGATCAGGCCCTCGTTCAGGCAGCGGACAGACGCCGCCAGCAGCAGCTTGCGGAGGAAGCCGGAGAGAAAGCGCTCGCTGCCTTTGCTGAACGGGATGCAGAAGCATTTGACCAGGAAGCAGAAACACTTGCCCGTATGACAGATGATGCAGATGCACGTATCGTCGAGCTTGAGCAGCTGTTTCAGGAGGTCCGGCACGCATTAACGAGGCAGGAGCTGGAAGAACAAGAGCTGGTACGCCGGGAAACGACAGCGAAGCTGCGCCGGGAGATGAGCGGGCTGAAAGAGACCGAGCCGGCTCATGCAGAGCAGGAAGAGCCCTCAGCAGATGAGGTTCGCAGCAGCATGGAACGACAGCTGATGCTGCTCGAAAAGCGGCACGGCGAGCGTAAAAATCCATCCGATTATTTGGAAACATGATACAATAATTACAACGAAGGGGGAGAAGGCCATGATCAGGGAAATTCCAGTGAACCGATTGAATCTGCTTCTCCTCCTGTCCGTTATTTTTCTCGTCACTGAGCTGCTCTCCCGCGGAGCGGGCATGCTGCTTGGTGTCGGGATTCTGTTGTTTATGGTCTACCTCGGCTGGAAGGAATACGAATCTACGTTCGGAAAAGTCATCTGCTGGATCGGCGTCATTGGGCTCATCATTCAAGTGCTGAGCCTGTTTGCTGTTGGTTTCTTTATCATCGGATTTCTGATTCTGCTCGTTCTGGAGTACCGGAGGCAGCAGAAGCAGCCGCCGGTGATCCAGCCGGAAACAGCTGCCGCTCCCAAGCAGGGAAGCGGTCTGGTGGAAAGCGGCACCCTTCTGCCTCAGAAGCTGATCGGAAGGCAGTCGACCGGGACGGAGCCGTATCAGTGGCGGGACATCCATATTCAAACCGGCATCGGCAGCAAAACGATTGACCTGTCAAATACGGTCGTGCACGGAACAGCGGTCGTGTCCGTCCGGCATATTATCGGACAGGTCACCGTCCTCGTGCCGTATGAGATGGAGGTACAGGTATTGCATAGTGCCCTGTATGGAAGCGCAGAAATTTTAGGCGAGCGAAAGCGTCTGTTAAATGAATCGATCTCCTTGGAGACGCCGGGCTATGCGGAAGCGGACGTTCGCGTCAAAATCATGACATCGGTCATGAGCGGGGAGCTGGAGGTGCGGCGCATATGAAAATACGTCCGCTGCTGTACGTTCAGCTTGCACTCGTGATTTTTGTCACAGCAGCTGCAGCTGCCGGTGCGCTGCTGGTCATTTTACCCACAGGTGTCTGGCCGCTGTTGATGACGCGCCTTTACGGCGTGCCGTTTCCAATCCTTGCAGGCGGCGCGGCGCTTTTGCTGCTGTTGTTTATCGGCGTGTTTGTACAAGGGGCATGGCGCAGGGCGGCTGCAGATACAGTCAGCTACGCAAACGATGCTGTAAAAGGAGAGGCAGCACCGCCTGCAAACCAGCAGGAGCTTCAGCTGGCACTATACGACCTGCAGGAGCAGGTAGCACGTCAAACTCAGCACGCCAGACAGATAGCGGCTGAAAAAGCGGACGTGCGGGAGCAGAGTTTACAGGAGGTTGTGGTACAGGAGCGGACACGGCTTGCGCGCGAGCTTCACGACTCTGTCAGCCAGCAGCTGTTCGCTGCTTCGATGCTGACAGCGGCGATCAATGAAACGGCCGATTTGGATGAAACGACCGCCGGTCAGTTTCGATTAGTTGAAAACATGATTAATCAGTCCCAGCTGGAGATGCGTGCGCTGCTTCTGCATCTGCGTCCGGCCGCGCTCAAGGGACGTTCCCTGATTGACGGCATGGACGAACTGCTGGCTGAGCTGGAGCAGAAAGTGCCGCTTGAGATCGTTGTTTCACTTGAGGAAGTGCCGCTGGATAAAGGCTCGGAGGATCATCTGTTCCGTATTTTACAAGAAGCGGTTTCCAACTGTCTGCGACATGCAGAGGCAACGAGACTGAAGGTGTTTTTGTTAAATCGCGATGAGAAAGCAATATTGCAGGTGATCGATAATGGAAAAGGGTTTGAAGCCGGGAAGGACGCGTTCGGCTCATACGGGCTCTCGACGATGAAGGAGCGTGCGGAAGAAATCGGCGGCCGCTTCCGCATTATCAGCGTGCCTGGAGAAGGTACAAAAGTGGACGTACAGCTGCCGCTGTGGAAGGAGGAACAAGCATGATCCGAATCGTATTTGCAGATGACCACGAAATGGTGCGCATCGGTGTCTCCGCCTATTTAACCTCGCAGGCGGATATTGAAGTCGTCGCAGAGGCATCGGACGGGCAGGAGGCGGTCGAGCTCGTCCGAATGCACCAGCCGGACGTCGTCCTGATGGACCTGGTGATGGAGCCGATGGATGGGATCGAGGCAACGCGGTTAATAACCGAAGAAAATCCAGAAGCAAAGGTGCTGATCATGACCAGCTTCGTAGACGATGAAAAAGTGTATCCGGCTTTAGAAGCCGGCGCGTTCAGCTACATGCTGAAAACGTCGAAGGCAGCGGATATTGCAGAAGCCGTGCGCCGTACATATCGAGGTGAATCGGTGCTGGAGCCGGCCGTTGCCCGCAAAGTCATGACGAGAATGCGGCCGCAGCCAAATGCGCTGCACGACGCTCTGACGGCGAGAGAGCTGGACGTACTGAAGCTGATGGCAGACGGTATGTCCAATCAGGAGATCGCAGATGAGCTGTTTATTGCCGTCAAAACGGTGAAAGTGCACGTCAGCAGCATTTTAAGCAAGCTGGAGGTGCAGGACCGGACCCAGGCCGTAATTTACGCGCTCAAGCACAATTTATTTTAGCTGAGCCGCGACATGCTCGATGAAGACGTCGGCGATGTCGATATCACTCTGGTCATACAGGCTGCGGCATCCGACTGCGTCCTCCATTTCGTTAAACAGAAGCGAGCCGTCGTCGGCGATGAGAAAATCAATCCCTGCAAAATCGATCGGGAGCGCGCGCGTCACCTTCTCAATCAGCTCAGTGTCCTCCTGTGAAAGCCGGTAGAGCGATGCGCTCGCGCCTCCGGAAATATTGGCTTTAAAGTTTGTTTCTGATTCACGTACGACGGCCGCAACGATTGCCCCGCCGACGATATAGACGCGCACATCGCGTCCGCGCTGTCCGCCGACCGGCTGCATCAGCAGCTCGTCATCCGCTGTCATGGCGCCGAGCTGCTGCGGGCGGGCGACCCAGTCGACTCCCGTACCGCCGCGTCCGAGCGGATCTTTTAAGATGAGCGGATAAGACGGGCTCAAGGACGAAAGGCGGCGCTGGTGAACGGCCGTACTCGGAAGCATCGGAATTCCCAAGGCGGATAAACAGGCGTGGGAGAGCCGCTTATCGTTAGCGGTCCTGCTCACTCGGGAGCTGTTAAAGACGCGGATGCCGTGCAGCTCAGCCGCTTCATTCAGCCACGGGGTGCACGTCCGGATGATCAGAAAATCCGGATTTTCCCTGCGTCCGAACAAAGAAGCTCCGCCCGATACTGCATAAATCATCTCCTCGTAAATCACGACCTCGAGCGTCATGCCCCTTTTTGCACTCGCCTGCTGCAGCAGACGGATAAACGCTTCGTTCCGAATCCGGTCATGTTCTTTATAAATCAGCCAGCCTCTCATATATGGGTCCTCCCCTGCAGCATTTTTTCGATCATCGTGTGATGAACTGGCACGCCGGTGCATTCGATGATGCTGCGGACGTGCGGATTGGAATTAATTTCACAGACGAGCGGCTGCTCGCTTCCGGTAAACAAATCGACGCCAGCCATATCGGCGCCAACGGCCCGTGCAGCTGCTACGGCAACGTTAATTTCCTCCTGAGACGGCTCGTACGGTTCAGTTGTTCCGCCTGCCGTCACGTTTGCGCGGAAGCCTTCAGCCTTCCGTTTCATCGCTGCAACTGGGGAAGAGCCGACGATATTAATACGGATATCAGAGCCGAAGCTTTCTGTCACCGCTTTCTGATACAAGTGTGGCACCCCGGCAAGCCGTTCGACGAGGTCTTCCAGCTCGGTCATCGTTTCCACCCAGTACACCTGCTCTCCAAAAGAACCGAATGCTTCTTTTACGACGAGCGGAAAGCCGAGTAAGGAGGCTGCCTGCCTGCAAAAGGCAGTGTTCCGGTAGCCAAGCTTCGGATACGCCATTGGCGCTGTGATCGTCAGCGGCTGCGGGACACCGTATCCGGCAAAGGCCTGGTGCATGAGCCGTTTATCGTCGCATAGCTCGATCGTCCGAGCTCTGTTATAAAGCCGGTATCCTTCGCGCTCAAGCGCATTGGCAAGCGGCAGGTCCTTATCTGCAAAGTGGATAAATGCAGGCTCCGCAAGGTCGGAGCGACAGGGGGTGACACCGTCTGTTGTGACGAGAAGCTCATCATTGGCAACCGTCGTAAGCTCGACGCCGCGGAGTCTGGCAGCCCGCTGCATCAGCGAGGCATAATCTTGAAATTTATGTGTAAACAAGCCGCCGTTGTAAACGAGCCAGGCAGTTTCTTTCATGAGAGAAGCGCTCCTTTGCTCCAGAAATGTATAATAGCCAGTATGGCATATTTTTTCATTGTTCGACAGATTATGCAACGACGGAGGGAAAACGATGGACATTCACAAGCTGTTTCACGACCGGAAACAGGCAGGAATCAACTATACGCTCGAGCGGATGAGAGCGTTGTATCAAAAGCTTGATCGGCCTGAGCAGGATGCAGAAGTTATTCATATTGCCGGTACAAACGGGAAGGGCTCTACTGTCTCCTACTTGGAGGCGCTGTTTGCCGGAAGCAGCAAAACAGTACTTTCTTTCGTATCGCCGTCATTCGGCGGCAGAGAAGGGCATCTTCTCTGGAACGGTGAACCAGTCACAGCTGACGCATTCGCAGAGGTGTGCCGGGATGCGGCAGCCTTTCTTCCCGGCGTAGAGCGCGTACATGGCATGGTGAGTCCGTTTGAACTGCTGACAGCAACAGCATTTGCTGCCTGTAAACGATGGAAGCCGGATGTGTTTCTTGTAGAATGCGGGCTGGGAGGAAGACTTGATGCAACAAACGTGCTCGAAAACAAGGCTGTGACCATTCTTACTTCCATCGGCACCGATCATGAAGCGTTCCTCGGACATGGCAGAGAGCAGATTGCACGGGAAAAAGCCGGTATTATGCGGCAGGGAGTACCAGTCGTATCCGGCTGCGGCGATGCAGACACCTGGCTGAAGGAAGAAGCAGAAAAATGCGGTGCGGACTGGATGGAGCTGGAGCGCACGTGGTCATTTTTACCGCCTGAGACACTGGAAACACCGAAAGGATCCGTTACGCTGCCGGCACCCGGTGCTCATCAGGAGCAAAATGCAGCGTGTGCCTGGACGGCAGCACGGCTGTTCGGAGTCCCGCTGCAGGAAGCCTGGCTCAGCCAAGCACGGATGCCGGGCAGGTTCGAACAGATACAGCCAGGCGTATATGTCGATTCCGCTCATAACATAGAAGCGGTCGAGGCTATGCTTAACAGTGTCCCAAACGAATGGGACGTGACGTTTCTTTTCGGAGCGATGCGGGATAAAGCCGTTCACGAGATGGTCAGCAGGCTGACAGCCAGGGGCCGAGTGGTGCCGGCCCTCTTTCCGGACAGCCGGGCCATGACAGAGCATGAGTGGCTGGAGCTTCTTCCGTCTGAATCAGTCTGTTCTGATCCAAAGCAGTTCGTACATGACTGCTCCGGTTCCGCTGAGGGAAAGCTGATCGTTACCGGCTCACACGCATTTACGAGCATGATTCGTAATTGATTCTTTAGAACTAGTTATAAAGATTCAATTTAGATGTTGTATATGGTATGATATAGCAGATAGTTCAGAATAGTTCGTACAAAAGACAGGGGAGGATGACGGATGGACCGGAAATACCGACGAGTCATCTGGGTGCTTTGGATGCTTTTGTTTCCTGCAGCTGCGGCCGCCATCGTGCCGGTCTACGCCGGCTGGCAGGTGTCAGACTGGCTTTCGTTTCTTCCATTTGTTCTGCTGATCGCCCTTGCAGCAATGTTTCCGATTCACATACGGGAAACGTCGATTGTGCCGCTGCAAGGAGTTGCGCTTGCGGTGTTCCTGCTTCAGGGATTTTCCGGAGAGCTTTTAATTACGCAAATCGGGATAGTAATTGGAATTGCACGCATGAAGCTTGATCCGGAAGACTGGTACCGGCTCCCGCTCAATTCGCTTATTTTTCTGGCAACGTCATCCGGGGCAGCTGCGGTCTATTATGCAGCCGGAGGACAAACGGGGAGCGCTCTGCTCGATGAACTTGCGCTTGGCTTGATTGTGCTCTATGTTGTCACGTATTTCTTTATTAACAACGGACTCATATATGCCGTGCAGCGGCTTACTGTCACAGACCGAAGCGTCCGCTTCTTTGATGAAGCATTGAAGTGGGAAGTGCTTTCGCTGCTGTTCGTGCTTCCGGTCGGACTGACGCTGGCACTCCTGTATGAGATTGCCGGTCCGGTCGTATTAATTCTTGCGGCACTGCCGGTGACATCGATCGCGATTATTCTCTCGTTTTACGGAGCAAGCAGGGAAACGGCCAATCAGCTGAAAAAAGTAAGTCAATTCGGAGCGAGCATCAACGAACGCCTTGATACGGCGGAAGTGCTGGAGCTGTTTATGGACACATGCTGGGATTTGTTCGACCCGCGTGACGTTTGTCTGTACGAGGAAGACGGAGAGGGCGGACTGCAGCCGGTCTTCCGCCACACGAAGGCCCCCGGCTCCCAGCTGCCTCCTGAAAGCGGAGACGGGGTAAGCCGGCTCGTGTATAAAAGCGGACGCTCGCGACTGTACGAACAGGACAGCGAGATTCCAAAGCTTGCCCGCACTGGTCTTCCTTCCCATACTAAGTCGGTGATGAGCGCTCCAGCTGTGCGCGCTCAAAAAAATGTTGGCGTCGTCACCCTTCTTTCCGAGGAGAAACGGGCGTTCGGCAAGGACGAATTGATGCTCCTGGAAATTATGGCCGGCTATTTGACCGTTGCGATGCAGAATGCCAGGCATTTGTCGCGGGCAAAAAAGCGCGGAGAGCGCTGTGCACTTACGGGCTTGTACAATTTCCGCTTTTTTGAAGAGAAGCTGGTGGAATGCCGTGAACCGTTTGCAGTCGTGCTGCTGGACCTTGATCACTTCAAGCAAGTGAACGACACGTTCGGGCATGACGGCGGAAATGATGTTCTTCGGGAAGCAGCGGAAATGATTGAAACATGTGCACCGGACGATGCCCTGGCAGCACGGTACGGCGGTGAAGAATTTGTGCTGCTCCTTCCTTCGTATACGGCAGAAGAAGCGGCGGAAACCGCCGAACATTTACGGGAGCAGCTGGCAGAGCGTGAGTTTACGCTTCCTGACCTGAGCGGAGAAGAACGAAAAGCAGCAGTGACGGCAAGTATCGGCGTAGCCGGTTCAGTGCCGGGAGAAGACCCGCTCGATGTGCTGCGAAATGCCGACCGGGCCATGTATACCGGGGCAAAGCAAAAAGGACGAAACCGGGTGGCGATGCATGGTCTTCCAGGACGGGCAGGATAGTGTCCGCTGCTTGATTATGAACGAAAAGCGCGTTGGCCGCAGGCGAACGCGATTTTTCATTTTCAGGAAAGAGAAAACATGCTGTTTATGTTACCGCGAGCCTTATCGGACTTAAGGGGACGATACTGGTTCTTTCGCTTCCGATTCGCGCAGGTTTCAAGATGTATCTTTCATTCACGGTCCTTGTAAGATAAGATAGGAGTAGCAACCTATAATCTGCCAGAAAGGGGCCGGGGCGCCTTGATGTACCTGTTTATTCTTATTTGTTATGCCGTTCTTCTCGGCATTATGCTGCTCATCCCATCCGTGTTTTCCAGGACGGTGACAGCGCTGCTCGTAACGGCGGCACTGCTCGTATCGCTCGGAGGATACTGGATTTTATCTGTTTTTGGCTGGGTTCCCGGCGTCATGCTGATGCTGGCAGCGGTACTGCTCGTTTCCCTGCTCGCCTCCTGGTATCTGGCAGGGAGGGAACAGAGCGGAGAGGGGGAAAACGTATGACGTCTAAACAATGGTTCGGCGCCTCTTTCCTTGTCATTGCTGGAAGCGTGGTCTTCATGATGCTGTTCGCCTTCACGGGGAAGCTGATGTATGAATTCAGCTTTCAGGAGGAAGAATTAGCGGAAGAAACGACTATCGCGGGCGTTCAGGTCGGTGAAATGCGGCCGGAGGAGGCGGAGGCTGCCTTGCAGGAAAGGATTGAAACCTTTGAGGAAAATGTCCGCTATGAGTTAACCTGGTTCGATGAACAGATTCCGCTCCCGCGCGAAGCAGTATCCTTTCACACCGGTGCTTCTGTCGGTCGGGCGGCTGAGGACGGCTCGCAGGAAACGGCTGCTGTGTCCGTGGATGAAGAAGCACTGCGGGAAGCAGTAGCGAGCTTTTCCTTTAACAGCAGCATGGAAGAAGCTGTTCGGCTGGACGAGCTCGCAGCGCAGATCGTGGAAGAGGCCGGGGCCCTTGCACAAACCGATTATTCCTGGATGCTCCATCCGCACCTGCACGCGCACGCGCAGCCGGCAGAAGACGTGCTTACTGCAGCTGACAGAAGCATGATTTCAGAAGAGATGGCGCAGCTGCTTCAGCAGCAGCCTGCCATCACGATTCCGGGAAACAGCGACGTTTCCGTCATGGAATCGCTTGGCCTTCACGATTATCCGGACATGGATGAAGCGTCTCTGGCAGCGCTTGGCTCAGCTGTATTTGAGGCGGTGGCGCCAACTAACTTTACGATCGAGGAGCGTCATATCCGTCATACGCTGCTTGATCACGTGCCGGCC
Organism: Alkalicoccus luteus; assembly: GCF_052061695.1. Lineage (NCBI taxonomy): Bacteria > Bacillati > Bacillota > Bacilli > Caryophanales > Bacillaceae > Alkalicoccus > Alkalicoccus luteus. The sequence goes on along the minus strand of NZ_JBPZEY010000001.1, from coordinate 129,537 downwards.
GGATTTGACGCACACCTTTCTCCTGGGCGAAAGGATTTTGCATTCGGCAACCCGAACGATTACGACTACGAGCTGCAGCTGGAAGTCACAGGCGGCACGCTTCAGGTGGAGCTCTACGGCTACGCCTATCCACATGCGATTAACGTAGACGTTATGGAAAACGGCGGACTAACAGCAGCTACGCGAATTCGCTATACGGCACCGGACGAGGATGCCGCTGGATTTGACGCTGGTCAAGGAAGTGACTGGGGAATGGACGACGACACCGGGTTCGATTCGTCCTTTGAAGATGAAACCAGCTTTGATGACGACGGAAGCAGTGCGTCCGGCGGCTCAGAAGGTATGCTGGTGGAAACGATTCGTACAATTTTCCGCGGCGATTCGACCGAGGACGAGGATACGATCGTGCTCGCAGAGGATTACTATGCCCCGGTACACGCGCTGGAAAGCCGTTCCATTTCGGTGCGGGAGCCTGAAGAAGAGGAAGAGGAGGACCTGGAGCCGGACGACGAGTGGGACTTCCCATGGGAGCACACGCCAGAGAACGGATTCGACTCTGGAGATAACGGTTTCAACGGCGGTGATGATTCATTCGACGGCGGAAACGGCTTTGACGGAGGGGATGGGTCCTTCAACGGAGACGGCGGCTTTGATGAGGGAGACGATTTCTTCGACGGAGACGGCGATTTTGACGGGGGAGACGATTTCTTCGATAGAGACGGCGATTTTGACGGGGGAGACGATTTCTTCGATGGAGACGGCGGCTTTGACGGAGGGGACGATTTCTTCGACGGAGGCAGCGGTTTTGACGGAGGAGATGATTTCTTCGACGGAGACGGCGGCTTTGACGGAGGAGATGATTTCTTCAACGGAGGCAACGGCAATGGATTTTCTGATGGGAATGACTTTGACAGTGGAAGCAGCGGTTTAACGCCCGAGCAGCAACGCGCAGAACGGCAGTTCCGAAGCGGGAGCGGCTTTGACAGCTGGCTCGATCAAGGCGGTGGAGAGGCCTTTGATGCATGGGCAGAAAGCGGTACACCCGGAGATTACAACAACTGGCTCCGGGAGCATGGGGGAGACCCGCAGATGGGGATTGATTACACAGGCGATGAGATTGAATTCGGCCGTCCCGGAACATTTCCGGACAGTGGGGACGGCAGCACATTTCCCGGCTTTGAGCGTCCACCTGTAAAAGGGGATGGGCGCTGACCAGTTACTGACTGGAAAGGGACGATGGGCAAATGGAAACGATAATCGTTGGCGTCATCGGGTTACTGATAGGCTCATTTTTAACGGCTGCGGGGCTTCGGCTTCCAGCGAAGCAATCCATTGTATATCCGCCCTCTGCATGTCCTTTCTGCAGCGCAAGGTTAAGGCCGTGGAACCTGGTTCCGGTGTTTTCTTATGTGTGGCAGTTCGGACGCTGCACACGCTGCAGGGAGCGGATCTCTCCCATTTATCCGGCAGGAGAGCTTGCGTTTGCCGTGCTGGCAGTTGCGAGCTACTACATATTCGGCTGGTCCATGGAACTGGCCGCTGCGCTTTTATTTTCCGCGATGCTGGTTATGATCACCGTCAGCGACCTGCGCTATATGGTGATTCCAGATCGCATCCTGCTCGTTTTTAGTGTGCCGATTGCGTTAGTAAGGCTGACAGTTGCCCCGCTGGATCCTTGGTGGGATGCTGCGGCCGGCAGTGCAGGAGGATTCCTGCTGCTGTTTGCTGCGGCGGTTGTATCGCGAGGGGGTCTCGGTGGAGGGGACGTTAAGCTCTACGCGGTGGTCGGGCTCATGATTGGCTTTTCAGGTATGCTGCTGTCTCTTGCTGCCGCCTCGATTCTCGGCCTGTGTGCTGGTCTTGTGGGCGTTTTTATGAACAAGTGGGGCAGAAAAACCGAAATACCGTTTGGCCCGTTTATCGCAGCAGGTGCACTGCTCGTTTATTTTGCACGAGCCTGACGGTGCACGAATCGAAAAAGTGAATCTGACCCGGGACGAACAAGTCTTCAGGGCACGCAGAAAAGGAGAGCAATGATGTCTGGTTCCCAAAACATGTCTACTAAAGAAAAGCGAAGCCGCTCGGCGCTGCCGCTCGTAGCTGCGCTGCTTGTCGCCCTGGCGCTGATCATTTTTCTTGCCCTTTTTTCAATCGGACAGACGATGGATGAGCAGCGGCTCGGAGCTGAAGCTGAGCTGGAGGAATCCCGTCAGCACACCGAGGAGCTGGAGGCGCAGCTGGAAGAGATAGAGAACAGTGATCCTGAACGGCTGCTTGCAGCAATGGATCAGCTGGAGGATGAAATCGTACCGGCTTCGGTCGTGCTTGAGGAAACGATGGCACTTCTCCCTGAGGATGCTGCTATTACGATGTTTGACTATACATATCCTGATAAAATTGAACTGGAGGCGCTTATGACGGCTGCCCCTGAACTGGCCGCCTTTCAATTTCACGCGGAGGAATCGGCGTTGATTCAAAAAGCAGAAATCGATATCGTCCAAGGGGAAGCTGTGCTGGAAGAGGCAGCCGATAATCCGCTCTGGTTTGACGACTTCCTCCCATCCTATTTTGCGACCATTCACCTCGTTCTGCATCCGGACGCCATCCAGGCGTATGAGCCTGGGGAAGAGGAAGAGGAGGTGGAGCTGCCATGACGACGCGAATGTGGACGGCTGCGGGCATCGTTATTCTGACAGCCGCCCTTGTCCTCTATTTTTTCCTCGCAGTGTTTCCAGATATTCAGGACAGAGATCAGGCTGAAGCCGATCTCGTGGAGGAAGAGCAGTATCAGCAGCAGCTGGAAACTGCAATCCGCGAAGAGGCTGAAGCCCGTGCCTCGGAGCCGGAGGATACGACGGAGCTGCAGCGGAGACTACCTGTTGTCCGCCAGACGGACAGGTTTATTATGGATCTAAATCAGGCAGAGGAAGTGTCGGATGCGAGAATCATTTCGATCAGCATGCGTTATGATCTTCCCGTGCAAGGCTTTGATACAATTGAAGCGCCGCATACTGAAGACGTGGAAGAACAGGCATCGACGCCGGCAGATGTCCGCCGAAGTGAGTATGAGGATCTTGAGGAAGAGCCGGAAGAGGATCCGGAAGAAGCAGTCGAAGAAGAGGGTGTGCCGCCGGAAGAAGCAGAGCCGGACATTACTGACCGGCAGGAACAGGTTGACGACACCGCCGGAAATGGTGCCGTGCGCACAGACGAGCTTGACGGCCTGCTCAAGCAGACCGCGACAGTCGAGCTTCGCGTCAGCAGCTACGATGCCCTTGCCGGCTTTATTGACGAGCTGGATCAGCTCGTCCGGTTCGTCAACATTGAATCGATCTTGTTCCTTGGGGCGACGGACGACCGGATCTTTGACGGAGCCTCCGATATCTTCCTGGAAGTGCAGGTGTCCTCGTACTATTATGAAGAGCTGGAGCATCTGGAGCCTGAAGCGCCAGTGCTGGATTATCCCGATCCTGGGGAAGAAGCAGAGCCGTTTCTCGATTCAGAATAACAGCAAAGCAGAAACGCGAAGGTACGTTCGTGTTTCTGCTTTTCTTTTTGACATGGATATGGTATGTTTTAACATACCAATTCCTTTCTCAGGTGAGACGGAACAGGCTACATAACAGAGGTACCATTCAGAGGCGGAAGGAGCTGGCAGCATGAAACACCTTATACTGGCATCGAAGTCCCCGCGCCGCAAAGAGCTGCTGACACAGCTTGGAGTGGCTTACCAGGCTGTGCCTGCAGAAGGAGAGGAACGAATTGCACCGGACATGACGCCGGAGGAAGCGGTTCGATCGCTGGCCAGGCAAAAAGCAGAGGAAGTGGCTGCACGCTTTCCACATTCCCTTGTACTCGGTGCTGATACGGTCGTTGCCGCAGCCGGCAGGATACTGGGAAAGCCTCAGAACAGGCAGGAAGCGGTATCTATGCTCCGCACGCTTTCCGGCAGCACGCACAAGGTGTATACCGGTGTAGCGCTTGCAGAAAACGGCGAAACAGACGTGTTTGTTTCTAAAGCAGCAGTGACATTTTATCAGCTTGATGATGACGAGATCAGCTGGTATACGGCAACCGGTGAGCCCGATGACAAGGCAGGGGCATACGGGATTCAGGGCCTGGGAGCCGTACTCGTGGAAAGAGTCGAAGGAGACTACAGTGCGGTGGTGGGCCTTCCTGCCGCCAAGGTGTTCCGTGCGTTAAAAAAGCGCGGATATGTCTGACTGACATCGTCCGGGAGAGGACGTAAGGAATGGGAAAAGCAATGATGATCCGGGACGTGCCGAAAAGTGAACGTCCGCGGGAGCGACTCATGCACTATGGCCCTGAAGCGCTGAGCAATCAGGAGCTGCTCGCTCTGCTTCTTGGAAGCGGTACGAGAAGAGAGTCGGTGATGGATTTAGCGGGAAGGCTGATCCAGACGTTCGACGGCCTGAAGCTCTTAAAGGATGCAACCGTGTCTGAGCTGATGGATGTAAAGGGGATTGGAGAGGCGAAAGCCGTGCAGGTGCGGGCTGCACTGGAGATCGGCAGGAGGATTAAGCAGTTTCCGGTGGAGGAAACGCACGTCGTCCGTTCTCCCCAGGACGTAGCTGATTACATGATGGAGGAAATGCGGCACCTGAAGCAGGAGCACTTTGTCGCGTTATACCTCAATACGAAAAACGCGGTGCTTCACAAAAAGACGATTTTTATCGGCAGCCTGAACGCCAGTCTGGTGCACCCGCGGGAAGTGTTTAAAGAAGCGCTCCGCTATTCAAGCGCATCGCTTATCTGCCTGCACAATCATCCTTCCGGCATACCGGATCCTAGTCAGGAGGATATTGACGTAACGAAGCGGTTGCAGGAAACGGGGCGCATGCTCGGCGTGGAGCTGCTGGATCATGTGATTATCGGCGATAGGCGTTTTTGCTCACTAAAAGAAAAAGGCTACTTGTAGCACCTTTCAAACGGCCGGCCGGGAGGTTTTGTCCCGGCCGGCTTTCGTTCGTCCAGTCGTCATAACGCCTCAGAAAGAGGATGAGAAGCTCATGGAACCGGCTCTCGGCTCCCAGGTGTTCTATGCGAAGGAGGAGACGTATGTTAGGATAAAGTGAGGAAATTTTGGCTCGTGCGGAAAAACGCTACTCTTTCCTGAAAAAGTTGCGTATAATGAAACGTATCGGCCAAATTTAACGACATGTAGAATGGAAGCCTATGAATAGAGAAGTTGAAGGGAGATTACATAGATGTTTTCTGGATTTTCAAAAGATTTGGGGATTGACCTCGGTACAGCAAACACGCTCGTTTATGTAAAAGGGAAAGGTGTTATTCTTCGTGAACCGTCCGTCGTAGCGATCCGCTCGGACTCCGGTTCCATTGAAGCAGTCGGAAACGACGCGAAAAACATGATCGGACGTACCCCCGGCAACATCATTGCCATTCGCCCAATGAAGGACGGGGTTATCGCCGACTTTGACACGACATCCACGATGATGAAGCACTTCATTCAGCAGGCGCTCCGCAAGCGTTCGTCGCTGACGAAGAAGCCGAACGTGATGGTCTGCGTACCGTCCGGCATCACAGCGGTTGAAAAGCGTGCGGTGGAAGACGCGACGAAACAGGCAGGCGCTCGGGAAGCTTACACGATTGAGGAGCCGTTTGCAGCAGCGATCGGTGCCAACCTGCCAGTATGGGAGCCGACTGGAAGCATGATTGTCGACATCGGAGGCGGAACGACGGAAGTGGCGATTATTTCCCTCGGCGGCATTGTCACCAGCCAGTCTGTCCGTGTAGCAGGTGACGAAATGGATGAGTCCATCGTCCAGTATGTAAAGAAGACGTACAGCTTGATGATCGGGGAGCGCACGGCGGAAGCGATTAAATTCGAAGTCGGGGCAGCCGGCGATGTCAGCAGCGAAGAATCAATGGAAATTCGCGGACGCGACCTCGTCACTGGTCTTCCGAAAACGATCACGATCACTGGAAAGGAAATTTCCGGCGCGCTCGTTGAGACGGTCTCGTCGATTGTAGAAGCCGTGAAAAATACGCTGGAGCAGTCGCCGCCTGAGCTCGCCGCAGATATCATGGACCGCGGCATCGTGCTGACCGGCGGAGGAGCGCTCCTGCGCAACCTTGATAAAGTGCTCAGCGATGAAACGAACATGCCGGTGCTCGTTGCCGATGAGCCGCTTGACAGCGTCGCTGTCGGAACAGGAAAAGCACTGGAGAACCTGCACCTCTTCCGTTCCAAAGCAGGGATTACAGCCCGTTCCAACCGGAAAGCTTAAGCGGGTGCTGTAAATGTCCCCATTTTTCTCGAACCGGCGCCTGATCGTCCTGCTCGTCTGCTTAATATTCCTGGTTGGGCTGATTGGATATTCATTAAGCGACCAGCGGGGACTTTCGTGGCCGGAGCAGTTTATACAAGATTCTGTCGGCACCGTACAATCTGTCTTTTCAAGACCGGCTTACATGATTTCAAACGCAGTGGATTCGGTAAATGAGCTGCGCAGCGTTTACGAGGAAAACCAGATGCTGCGTTCGCATCTGGATGAATATGCCGCGCTGCAGTCTGAGCTGACGCAGCTTCAGCGGCGGAATGAAGAGCTGGAGGAAGCGATGGACGTGCAGGATAACCTGCTCGACTATTCGGTTCGAAATGCGACCGTCATTCACCGCTCGCCGGACCGCTGGAATGAGCTGATCGGCATCAACCTCGGCGCGCAGCACGGCATCGAGCAGGATATGGCCGTCATCACGTCACAGGGATTGATCGGCAAGATCCGTGACGTCTCCCAGTTTTCGTCATCCGTGCAGCTGCTTAGCGATCAGGATGCCAACAACCGGATTTCGGCGATGGCAGAGGGTGATGATGATACGATCTACGGCTTTATGGAAGGCATTGATGATGAGACCGGCCATCTGCGTTTTACAAAGATAGACGTAGACATTGAGGTGGAAGAAGGCATGACGGTGTCGACGTCCGGGCTCGGCGGCGTCTTTCCTGACGGACTGACGATCGGTGAAATCGTCGACGTCACTACTGATGAATACGGCTTAAGCCAGACGGCACTCGTAGAGCCCGCAGCAGATTATTACCACCTCGACTACGTGATGGTAATTGAACGCGGCGCGGCCCAGACAAGCCTCTTCGACGAGCTGGATGAAGAAGAGGAAGAAATGGTGCCAGAGATAGACCCGGCGGCTGACCCGGATGAAGATCCGGCTGCCGATCCGGAAGCGGTTCCGGAGGAGGGCGTGGAATGACCCGTTTTATTCTTCCGGCAGCGCTGTTCTTTTTGCTTGTGTTTGAAGGAACGGTGTTTCAGGTATTTGCTCCGGATAACCGGGGATCTGCCTTGGAGCTCGTTCCGCGCTTTATGTTCATTCTGATCATGCTAACCGGAATTATCCGGGGCAGAAGCTACAGCCTGTTTTACGGTATTATTTTCGGTATCCTCTACGATATCGTCTATTCACCAGTTCTTGGTATTTATACGTTCGGATTTGGTTTTTTTACCTACTTATTTTCTATTTCCAACTCTTACGTGAAGCGTCGTCCCTCTGTGACGGCTCTGCTCGTTACCGCCGCGGTAATTGGATTGGAATATTATATTTACGGGATGATGCTGCTGCTCGGAATCACCGCGCTGCCGCATGAAGCGATATTCACGTCGAGGCTGCTGCCGTCGTTCATCATGAACGGCCTGCTTGCAGCGATTCTCGCCGTTCCGGTCCGTGCATGGTTTATCCGCATGGACGGAGCTGATATGGATTAGCGACTAAGGGGATGGAGGTGACGCAGGTGGCACAGGTTCGCTCTTATGTCACGCTGAAAGGTACGAAACAGGGACTTCAGCTGCTGCTGGATGATGAAAGTCCTTTCCGTACCATGCTTGAACAGATGGAAAAGCAGTTGAACGATCAAAAGGATAAGCTGATATCTGCAAAGGATGAACGACTCCAGGTGATCGTAGATGCTGGAAGACGGTATCTCAGCGACGGCGACAGACGGGAGCTCAAGGAGCTTCTGGAAACCAGCTTTCCGCTTGACGTCACCGACATCAGGTCCGAAGTCGTTTCCCGGAAAGAGGCAGAAGCCCTCGTCCGTAAAAAGCAGATGATCCGGATGGCCCGCGTTATCCGATCCGGCCAGGTGCTTGAGCTTGAGGGAGACGTGATTCTCATAGGCGATATCAATCCCGGGGCCGTTTTGAAGACGACCGGCAGCATTTACGTGCTCGGCAGTCTGAAGGGCGTGGCGCATGCAGGAACGGACGGTGATGTACGAGCCGTGATCTCCGCCTCTTTTATGGATCCATCCCAGCTGCGGATTGCCCACGTCGTCCGGCAGCCGCCGGAGGATGAGGAGTGGCGCGGGATGTTCGAATGTGCCTATGTGAACGATGAAGGTTCTCTAGAGCTTGAGCGGGCCCAGAAGCTCGGGATTCTCCGACCGGAATTGTCCGGGGAGGAGTAGACGAGCGGCGATTGTATGATAGAATAAAAGCAGAATTCGGCAACGTGCGAAAGGGGAGAGTGCAGTGGGAGAAGCCATCGTCGTGACGTCAGGAAAAGGCGGCGTCGGAAAAACAACGACAACTGCAAATATTGGAACGGCACTGGCATTAAACGGTTTCAGCGTATGCCTGGTTGATACAGATATCGGCCTGCGCAACCTGGATGTCGTTATGGGGCTTGAAAACCGGATCATTTATGATCTGGTCGATGTCGCAGAAGGCAACTGCCGGCTGCAGCAGGCCCTGATTAAAGACAAACGGTTTGAATCTCTCTACCTGCTGCCTGCTGCGCAGACGAAAGACAAAGACGCAGTGGCACCGGAACAGATCAAGGAGCTTGTCACGGAGCTGAAAGAGCAGTTTGACTACATATTAATCGACTGTCCTGCAGGAATTGAGCAGGGGTACAAAAATGCAGTCGCAGGAGCAGACAAAGCAATCGTGGTTACGACCCCGGAAATTTCGTCTGTACGTGACGCAGACCGCATCATCGGTCTTCTGGAGAAGGAGACGCACGTGGAAACGCCGCGGCTTGTTGTCAATCGGATCCGCAGCCATATGATGAAGTCAGGTGAATCGATGGACGTCGATGAAATAGTCTCCATTCTCGCCGTTGACCTTCTCGGGATCGTAGCAGATGATGACCACGTCATCAAATCATCCAACTCGGGTGAGCCTGCTGCGCTGTCTCCAAAAAGCCGGGCATCGATCGCATACCGCAACATTGCCCGCCGCTTAAATGGTGAATCGGTACCGCTTATGTCGCTGGAAGAAGATACGAGCATGCTGACGCGCGTGAAGAAATTTCTCGGTATGCGAGGCTGAAACTCCGCTTCCTAAAACCGCCCATCCGGGCGGTTTTTCAGAGTGTTGATAACGTCATTTCAGGTGAATGACTTTGCATCTGCCTGCATCTGCGGACACTCGCTTTCCGGAGGGAACGGCCTCAGCTAACCGCTTCTTCCTTTCGTCCGCCGGATCTTCGCCTCGTTCTGATCCTCTCGGAGTCGAGTTTCCTCCGATTTAGCAGCTGGCTGTCCGGTTAAAACCCTGGTGATGATTCACACGAGCTTATTCCATCTAGAGGGAACCTTTCGTTAGGCAGCGCTTCGATGTCGAATCGGGATGAACGTCAACGTATCCACTAAAAAAAGCCGCAGCGTCTAGCGATTGGAACGTTTTTCTCCATCAAACAAATCCATTTCCCCTTTGTGTCCGGCGTGCCCGTGGAAGCCGCGCAGCCTGAAGATGCCGTGCCGTTCAGATCTGCGAACGGCATCCAAGCACGAGCGGAGCCGGACTGGGTCTTGAAGGCTTCTTGTAAGAAGCCTGAGTCCGAGTGAAGCCGTGCCTTTCTTCCCTTCATACTGGGTCATCCTGAGAAATAGCTGAAGGCAAGCCCACGGCAGGCTCGGTAAACAGAGGGGAAAGTCAATCAATCGAATAAACATGTAAACAAATTGACTTTATCAACAACCTGTAAAACCGCCCATCCGGGCGGTTTTTTTTGCTTTTACCGGCATGCAGCCGCGCTTGTTTCGCACTTTTTCGAATCACTCACGGTTTTATGAATAGATCAGAACAATTTCCCGCTCTCTTCACAGGCATCTTTCTGCACGAACCACAGGTCTAAATCAGGGTGGAATTGACACAATTTGTTTGTTGTCCCTTGTGTGCGGACAGATTTTTTTACAGAGTAAACAGTTGGGGCGCAAGGGTTTATCATTATGTTGTAATCGAAATATAAAATTTTCTAAAAATAAAGCTTGAAATCGTTATCATATGGAAATATACTAAGCGTATGAAAGCGATTCCAGTCACACCGACAAGTTGTGGATGTTGTTCGTTTGGCGAAATAACCGGCGGAAAGGCATCCATTTTTATGAGCGGACTCTGAAATCGTTATCACACATCTAATTTCTTTAAGGGGGAAACGGCATGCGCATTAGAAACAGAGTTCTGACGAGTGTCCTGGCATTATCAATGGTAGGTGTTCTTGCAGCGTGTGGAGGCAATGACGGCGGAGACAACATGGAGAACAACGGCGGGGCTGACAACGCAAATGCAGACACAAATAATACTGCAGACAACGATGCGGATGACATGAATGAAGACATGGATAACGACGATGAGGCGGCTGACGAAGACGCAGAAGAGAACGATGGGGAAGAAGCAGCGGACGGCGAAGAGGTAACGATCACTTATGCCCGGGGACAGGATGCTACAGGTGCGACAGATGTACTCGTAGAGGCATTTGAAGAAGAGTTTCCAAACATCAACGTTGAATTCCGGGAAATGCCGGCTGATACAGGTCAGTCCCATGACCAGTACGTAACGGAATTTTCCGGCGGCGATGCCTCGATCGACGTTTTTGATGCAGACGTAATCTGGCCGGCAGAATTTGCACAGGCAAACTACGTGCTTGAGCTGGACCGCTTTATTGAGCGTGACGGAATTGACCTCGATGACTACTTTGAAGGAACGGTAGATTCCGGTACGTTTGACGGCCGTATGTGGGCGATGCCGAAGTTTACAGATGCCGGACTTCTCTACTACCGCTCTGACATCGTAGACGGACCTCCTGAAACATGGGACGAGCTGATCGACATGGCTGGCGAATATGCAGGTGAAGAAGGCACAGACTTTGGGTACCTGATGCAGGCGAACCAGTATGAGGGACTTGTGGTAAACGCGATTGAATTCTTCGGTGCATACGGCGCAGAAGTTATTGACGAAGATCAGAACGTAACGATTAACTCTCCGGAAGCCGTTGCTGCTCTTGAGAAAATGATTGAAATTGTACAGTCTGATTTCGTACCAGGCGACATTTTAAACTTTGATGAGCCTGCTACGCACACCGCCTTCCTTGAAGGACAGTCTGTCTTTGCTCGTAACTGGCCGTACATGCAGGCGATGACGGAAGACGAGGAAATCTCCCAGGTGCAGGGCAACGTGGAGTTTGCGCTCCTGCCGGCAGGCGATGAGGGAAGTGCAGCTGGTCTCGGCGGCTGGATGACAATGATTAACCGTAACTCTGAACATCCGGAAGAAGCGTGGGAGTTCGTGAAGTTTATGACAGGCCCTGAAGGACAGAAGATTACGGCAATTGAAGGCGGATCAGCGCCGACGCTGCGTGACCTTTACGAAGATGAGGAAGTACAGGATGCTGCTCCGCTGTTTGCAGACGAGGAATTCGTTGCAACGCTCGAGAATGCGGTACCGCGTCCGGTTACACCAATCTACCCGCAGATTTCAGATATCATGCAGATCGAACTGTCCCGTGCGCTTTCCGGCGATATTTCAGCTGAAGAAGCGATCGAGAACATGGAACAGGAAATTCAGTCCGCACTGGACGAATAAGCACACACAGGGGCGTCTCGGACCAGAGGGATTCACCTCTGGCCGGGATGCTCTTTTTTACAAGCCTAGCGCGTGAAACCATCATACGGCCAACAGGCTCTTTTGGTGCAGAAAGGCGGGGAGGGAGGGCATGGTATGGCAACGATTAAGGAAGTGGCAGCAAAGACAGGACTGTCTCCGACGACAGTCTCACGCGTAATTAACAACCATCCCTACGTCGATCCAAAAAAACGGAAGCTGGTGCTCACGGCGATGGAAGAGCTCGGATATGTTCCGAATTCGTCGGCAAGAAGGCTCCGCGGGCAGCGTACGAATACTATTGCCGTCATTATTTCACGGATCGTCAATCCTTTTTTTGGCCACCTTGTGGATGCGATGGAGAAAATAGCAGCAGAACGGGGTTACCAGCTTATTCTCTGCGATTCGAGGCTGGAAAAGGAGCGGGAGCTCCAGCAGCTGGAGCTGCTGAAGACAAAGCAGGTCGATGGCATTATTCTCGCGTCCCTGCAGAATCGCTGGAAGGATATTGAACCGTATACCCGCTTCGGCCCGATCATCAGCTGCAATGAATATGACTCTGCTGCTGATATGCCGATGATCGTCTGCGATCAGGAGTACGGAGGGTATATCGGGACGAAGCATTTGATTGACCGCGGGCATAAAAACATCGCCTATGCAGGCGGAACCGACCGGATTGAGCTGACGCGTGACCGATTCGCAGGCTTCAAACGGGCAATGATGGAAGCAGGCATTCCGATTGTCGACGACTACTTATTTCCAAGCTTTTACGGCATTGAAGACGGAAAAAACATTTTCCACCGCATGTATGCGATGGAAAACCGGCCGACTGCTATTTTTGCAGGAGGAGATGAGGTTGCTGCCGGGGTAATCCAGGAGGCAAAACGGTTCCATTGCCGTGTGCCCGATGACCTGGCTGTCGTAGGCTTTGATAATCAGCCGCTGGCAGATTTAATTGATCCAGGCATTACGACAATTGATCAGCCGACGAAGCTCATGGGGACGAGGGCAATGGAAATGATGGTGGATATGATCCGTCACAACCGTGAAGTAACCTACAAAAAAGAACTGCTCCCGCTGCAGTTGATCATCAGAGAGTCAACGTAACGAAGAAGGGACAGCCATGCTTGGTACTGAAATCGATTTCAATAGCAGGTCATAACGTGCCGCGGAGAAGGAGGAAGATGACATGGGAGATAAAAAGAAAAAGTTTCAGCTCAGTGAGTCACAGCTCGGCTACCTGATGGTGCTTCCGGCGCTGATACTCATCTTTGCTGTCACACTCTGGCCGGTGGCGCAGTCATTTTATAACAGTATGTTTGACTACCGGTTAAATGATCCGACGAGAAACCAGACGACGCTCAGCTATCAAATTGACTTGGAGCGGTACGCGGATAATTACTTTTTCTACGAGCGTGATATGGAGCAGCTCGTAGCTGAAACAGAAGGGACCGAAATGGGAGATACGGTGATCTCCATTCAAAATGAGATCGCTGACTATCATCAAATGATTGTAGAATCTGACAATATCGGCGACCAGTTTGCTATCGTTGACGAAATGGTGATGAACTTTGAGCCGGTGAACGATAACGACTTGAAGTACGGTCAGATCGATAACAGTTTTTCGGAAGACTACATTGACGTTCTGGAATCGGCTGATGAACAGCTGGGTACCTTCTTTGAACAAGAAGAGGATGAAGAACTCGCGCAGACAATCGCCGATGCCAATGCTCAAATCGGCCAGCTGGATCGCAGCATGATCCGCCCGAACTTTATCGGACTGCAAAACTACGGCAAGTACTTAACAGAAGCGAGAACGTGGTCAGCGATGTGGAACACCGTGTTCTTCACTGTCGTATCCGTCTTCTTTGAATTGATCATCGGACTCGCCGTCGCACTCGTCATCAACCGGGCTTTCATCGGCCGCGGTGCGGTGCGGGCTGCCGTACTGATTCCGTGGGCGATTCCGACAGCGGTCAGTGCGATGATGTGGAGCTACCTTTACGACGGACAGTCCGGGATTGTGGCGCATTACTTTGAACAGCTCGGATTGATCTCTGACTCATCGGTATTACTGAGTACAGGATCAGGTGCTATGTTCTCCATTATTTTGGCAGACGTCTGGAAAACGATGCCGTACATGGCACTCCTGCTTCTTGCCGGTCTGCAGACGATTTCCGAGTCGCTATACGAAGCGGCGGAAGTAGATGGTGCAGGGAGAGTGCAGCGCTTCTTCTACGTCACGCTGCCGATGCTGAAATCAGCGATTCTCGTTGCCTTGCTGTTCCGTACGCTTGATGCCTTCCGGGTATTTGACTTGATCTACGTTTTAACAGGCGGGGGCCCGGCAAACTCGACGGAGTCGATTTCGGTTTATGCCTACCAGGTGCTCTTTGCCCAGCAGAATTTTGGAGAAGGCTCCGTGCTTTCCGTGATCATGTTTATTTCCGTCGCTCTGATCAGTATTCTCTTCATTAAGCTGATTGGCTCGGATCTGTTCGAGGACAAAAAATAACGCAGAAGGAGGCGATTCACGATGAGGAAAAAAGCAGGACTGCCGTTTTACATCTTTTTGAGCATCTTTATTTTCGTCACGATGTTCCCGTTTATCTGGGTCTTCCTGACTTCCCTGAAGCCGCCGAGTGAAATATTCTCGAGCTTTGCCTGGTTTACAACGGAACCATCGCTGAATTCGTATATCAATGCGATTCAGACGCGTCCGCTGTTTTTGTACATGTGGAATAGTATCGCTGTCTCCGGTCTGACGACGATTCTGGCGATCTCGGTAGCATCGCTTGCGGCTTATGCCGTCACAAGGCTGCCGATTAAATTTAAAGGAACGATACTCGGGATCGTGCTCGCAGCGGCTATGTTTCCACAGATTGCGATCATTTCCCCAATCTTTAACCTGATCCAGGGACTGGGCCTGCGTAACAGCTACATGGGGCTTGTCATTCCGTATATTACGATCAGCCTGCCGCTCGCTATCTGGATTCTGGCAACCTTCTTTAAAAAGATTCCGTATGAGCTGGAGGAGTCAGCAAAGCTGGATGGAGCGACACCGTTTCAGACATTTCGGAAAATTATTTTTCCGCTTGCGGCTCCCGGGGTTTTCACGACAGCGATTCTCGTGTTTATTGCCGCCTGGAACGAGTTTCTGTTCGCATTAACAATTAACTCGGACGACAGCTGGCGGACGATTCCGGTCGGGCTGTCCCTCTATCAGTCGCAGTTCACCATTCCGTGGGGCGACATTACGGCAGCAACCGTGATTGTGACGATTCCAATTGTCATCATCGTGCTGATCTTCCAGCGACGAATTGTAGCAGGACTCACGTCCGGTTCTGTAAAAGAATAACGGTCCATCAGACGCGCCCGGGGCAGCCACCCTGCGGCGCGTTTTTTTAGCTGCAGGGGAAAATGGATGATTGTCTTGAGGAGGTCCCTGCCGGTTATACACGGAAGAATAGTCTGGGAGCGGGAAGGTATGCTACACTTAACGTTCAGAGGAGGCGGACGACATGGATCGCACGGTGATAGTCGAAAAACTGGATATCGGACACCGCGGGGCGGTGCTGGAGCATGGATCGGTGCGGGAATGGCTCATTGATGACGTGCACGGACCACTGCAGGAGGGCATGATCATTGCAGGACGAGTGGAAAATGTCTTAAACGGTATGGATGCTGCGTTTATCGACATTGGTGATGACAAGCACGGGTATCTACATATAAAAGAGCACCCTGACTATCAGGCGTGGAAGCTGCAGGAGAACGGCAAGCCGGCTCCGAAAGCAGGATCGCTTCTGCAAAAAGGAGACCGGGTTATCGTTCAAGTGAAAAAGGAAGCAGCCGGGTCGAAGGGCTGCTCGCTGACGATGCTGCTGTCGATTTCCGGCACATACACGATCTATATGCCGTTCGGCGGCTATGCGGCTGTCTCCAAAAAAATATCGGATGAGAGCCGCGCCGGTCTCAGGCGGGAGGTGCGCAGATGGCTGACGGGGCAGGAGGGCATCATCGTACGGACGAATGCCGAACAGGCCGAGCTGTTACGCTTACAGGATGAGTTTGAACTGCTCCGCTCCCGGATTGCAGGCATACTTCAAGAAAAACCGAAGGCGCCTGGAACGCTTTACTACGATGAGTCGCGGACCGACCTTCGTGTGGAAAAAGATTACGTCGGCGCTGCCGGTACCGAAGTGATCACCAATGATGCGGAGCTTGCGGCGCAGTGGAAACGGAAATCCCCGCACGTGACGTGGCAGAATGGTTCGCTGTTTTCTGCCTATCATCTCGATAAGGAGCTTGAAAAAAGCCTGCGTCCGTTTGTATGGATGAAAAACGGCGGTTCCCTTATGATTCAGGAAACCGAAGCGATGACGATTATTGATGTAAACTCTGGCAAATACACCGGGACCTCCGGGATGCGTGATACTGCGTTTGAGGTCAACATGGCCGCAGCGGAGGAGATCTCCAGGCAGCTCCGCCTGCGCAACATCGGAGGCATGGTGATCATTGATTTCATCGAAATGAATGCCAGGGAGGCGGCGCAGCAGGTGGACGATACGCTGCGGAAGGCGCTGAGGCGGGACGGATCGACGACAAACGTCGCCGGCTTTACGAAGCTTGGAAATATGGAAATGACGCGTAAGCAGACGAGACGGAAGCTGAGCCAGCTGCTGACGGAGCCGTGCACATGCTGCTCCGGCGGCGGCAGGCAGAAAACCCGCTGGCAGCTGACAGAAGAGCTGAAGCAGCAGGCAGCCGCGGTTGAGGCGGAGGCGTGCCTGTTCGAGGTGCCGGAACGGCTTGCCGCTTATTTAAGGAAGGAAACCTTCTCAACCTCTCTGCCGGAGCTGTTTATCCGCATCCGCCGCACAAGCGGAAACGCAGAGCTTGTTCGAACCGGCACGGTGGATGAAGTAAAGGAGAGCGGAGAGCGTCTCGGGGGCGTTCGTTCCTGATCGAAAAAGCGATTGACGCTGATAGTTCTGCTATGGTATGATTTCCTTTGTTAGTTATTTGGCTGCGCCCAAATGACTGTAACCGCACGGAGCAGGTTTTTAAGCGTCTGACGCACCTGCAAAGGCGAGTCTGAGTCCAAGAGGAGGTGCGCAAGATGTACGCAATCATTGAAACTGGTGGTAAGCAGGTTAAAGTGGAAGAAGGCCAGGAGATTTTCGTTGAAAAGCTTGACGTGGAAGCAGGTGACACTGTCACATTTGACCGTGTTCTGCTCGTAGGCGGAGACGAAACAAAGGTCGGAGCTCCACTTCTCGACGGAGCTACTGTTACTGCAAAGGTTGAGAAAAACGGCCGCGGCAAGAAAATCACTGTCTTTAAGTACAAGGCAAAGAAGAACTACCGCCGCAAGCAGGGTCACCGTCAGCCATACACAAAGCTGACTGTCGACAAGATCAGCCTGTAACAGGGTCCAAGCTATATGATACATGTTCACTTCGAACGCGATGAAAACGGGGCGGTCACGTCCTTTACAATGAGCGGTCACGCTGAATCCGGTCCCTATGGATACGATCTCGTCTGTGCCGGAGCTTCTGCGGTTTCATTCGGAGCCGTTAACGCGGTGTATGAATTGACCGGGACGAAGCTTGACGTCGGCATGGAGAGCGGAGGCGGATATTTGTCTGCAGCAGTGCCGCAAGGGCTGCCGGAGCGGGTATTCAGCCAGGTTCAGCTCCTGCTTGAAGGACTTCTCGTTTCTCTCAAAACGATCGAAGACCAGTACGGCGAATTTATTCGTGTCCATTCTTAAATCACGGGAGGTGAAGACCATGCTATTCAATCTGGATCTTCAGTTTTTCGCACAGAAAAAAGGTGTAGGTAGTACAAAGAACGGCCGTGACTCCGAGTCCAAGCGTCTTGGTGCTAAGCGTGCAGACGGACAGTCTGTAACTGGCGGCTCTATTCTCGTACGTCAGCGCGGAACGCGCATCTACCCAGGTGTGAACGTTGGAAAAGGCGGCGACGACACGCTATTTGCGAAAGTCGACGGCGTTGTTAAATTTGAACGTGTTGGACGCGACCGCAAGCGCGTCAGCGTTTACCCGGTACCGGCAGCTGTTGAAGCATAAGCCGGCAGGCTTCTTCCTTTATGGAAGGAGCTTTTTTTGTATACGAAAACAAGGGTAAGGGGAACCTTCTGCCAGCAGCGAGTCCGGTGAAACGGTTTTGAAAAAAGGTTCTATAATATTTGTTGGGGTTTTAACACAATGGTGGCATAAAAAAAAAACACGCAGGCTCCAATTCCTTTATACTTGAATTGCTGAGAAACAAGACAAAGGAGTGGAGCTGCGTGCACCTGCATGTTATCACAAAATCCATTGGATTAGAAGGCGTCATCGTGACCAACTGGACTTATCACAATCGAACCATTCAGATTCATGTCGAACTGCCTAAACGCCGACATACCTGTCCGGCCTGTCAGCGAAAGACTAGACGGATGCCCGATTACCGGATCCAAAAGCTGGATCATCTGAAACAGGCGGAGCGCTGGACGGTCGTGTTTTACCGAAAGCGCCGCTATGCCTGTTCCTGCGGAAAACGGTTCGCAGAAAGCGCCCCTTTCGTGGCACGGTATCAGCGTCAGACCATCGAGTGGAATCAAATGCTTACGCTAAACGTCGTGAAAGCCAAAACGTTTACCGATACCGCAGAAAGTGCCGGTACCTCTCCCACGACCGTGATGCGCCGGTTTGACACCCTGGCCGCCCCGCAATGGAAGGCGGTAACCGAACTGCCTCCGGTGATTGCGATTGATGAGTACAAAGGGGATACACGGGCAGGGAAGTTTCAATTGATTATCGCGGATCCAGTCACCCGGCAGCCGCTGGAGATTCTCCCGGATCGCCGGGCGGATACCCTCAAAGCGTATTTGCGGGAAAAGGGTCAGCGGGTCACCACGGTGGTGATGGACATGAGCCACAGCTTTAAGCATGCCGTGAACCAGGCACTCGGCCGACCGGTGATTATCGCCGACCGCTTCCACTATTGCCGGTATGTTTATTGGGCTTTGGAACGAGTCCGGCGCCAAGTCCAACAGTCATTTGATGACGACGACCGCAAAACCTGTAAACGGATGCGTCACGTGTTTTACAAGCGGGAAGCGAAGCTGACGGCGAAGCAGCGCTGGCACCTGGAACGCTTTCTGGCGAAGTCAGACGATCTGCGACAAGCACATGCGTTAAAGGAATCGTTCTGTGTTTGGCTGGATCAGGCAAAGGAACGAGGCGACCAGGATCTGGCGACGACCAAAACCTCCCTGCATGCGTTTTACCGCAAGGTAAAGAAATCCGGATTAGATGCCTTTCTTTCCGCCATCCAGACCCTCCAGAACTGGCAGCCGGAGATCATGAACAGCTTTGCCTATGGATATACGAACGGCTTTGTGGAGGGATTGAACAACCAGACGAAAGTGCTCAAGCGGAATGCCTTCGGCTTTCAGCGCTTTGATCGCTTTCGCATGCGCATCTTATTGCATCATCAGTACAAGGATATCAAGACTGGAATTGGATAAGGGGCAGGCGGAAGAACCACCTACCCCAACAATTGACTTAGAACCTGAAAAAATGGGTTACATACGTGAAGTAAAAGCTTGTCTGGGGAGGATTGCTACAGCTGCTTTAACTTTCGCCAATAGTAGTCGAGAACAAGCCCTTGGGTAAGCCTTCGCCGAGAGTGGAACAGCTTGATGTATGTTGGTTGAACGAGCTATTTTCAAGGTAGCTCATAAAAAAAAGGAGCGTGACAGCAAATGAAAATAACAGTTGTCGGCAGGTGGGGGGCGTTTCCGGAACAGGGGGAAGCGTCAGCCTGCTATATCGTTGAGCATAAAGGTTACAGCTTTTTAATCGACTGTGGAAGCGGGGCGTTAAGTACGCTTCAGGCATATACAGACCGAAGGAACATTGCTGCTGTTATTTCCACGCATCATCATTTTGACCACGTGGCCGATCTAGGGGCTCTCGTATACAGCCGCGTTGTCGACCAGGCTCTTAAGGATACAGACCAGATGCTTGCGATTCATTATCCAGGAGAAAGCAGGCAGCACTACGAGCAATATGAAAAAGAGCCGGCAGCGGTCATCATTCCTTATGATCCAGCGGAACGCCTGACGCTCGGCGGCGTCACGGTTACTTTTCAAAAGACTGGACACCCCGTGCCGTGCTATGCGGTAAAGCTCGAGGCAGAGGGGCGCACGATCGTCTTTACGGCCGACGCCGTTTATGATGAAAAGCTGGCCGCGTTTGCGAAAAGAGCAGATCTGCTCATCGCCGAATGCAGCTTTTATGCTGGACAGGATGCAGGCGCGTTCGGACACATGACGAGCGTGGAGTGCGGCAGACTAGCTGCCTTAGCCGGTGTCCAGGAGCTGTGGCTGACCCATTTGCCTCACTTTGGGGAGGTGGCAGAGCTGAAACGCGAAGCGGAAGCTACGTTCGGCGGCAGTGTAAAGCTTGCTGAAGCGGGACTTACGATGCAAGCAGAATAGAGATGAACAACCTGAGAGGCTGCTCGTATTTAAACGATCAGCCTCTCAGGCTGTTGAAAAAGTCTTTCAACTTACATATTTGTTCGTTTGATTGTATTCCCCCTCCGCTTACCGAGCCTGCCGTGGGCTGGCCTTCAGCTATTTCTCAGGGCGACCCCTGAGAAAGAATCTTCAGACTGCGCTGATCCCACGGGCGTCCCCGCCGGACACATCGGGGAAACGGCTCTGATTCATGGAGAACAACGTCACGACAGGTAGGTGCGACCGCTTTTTTACCCTTTTATACGGAATTGTAGGAAGAATTGGCATCCCTAATCAACATCGAAACGTCGTATAGGGAAGGTTCTATCCGTATGGAAGCCGACGTGCAGGCCTAACCACACATATGAACCGTACTGCCAGCTGCCGACATCGAAGGATCTCGACTCCGGGAGGATCAGAACGAGGCGAAGATCCAGCGCTTCCGACAGCAGGAGGAAGCGGTTAGCTGAGCCCGTTTCCTCCGGAAAGCGAGTGTCCGCAGATACAGGCAGATGCAACGTTATTCACTTAAAATGACTTTATCAACACTCTGAGAGGCTGATCGTATTTAAACGATCAGCCTCTCTTTTTTAGTAATATGCGTTTCTAAGCCCCGCAGCATTTTTTATACTTTTTTCCGCTCCCGCACGGGCAGGGGGCGTTTCGTGATACTTTGGAGACGACCGGTGATTTGGCAGCTGCCGGATTGGGCATCTCGACAGGCGCATAGCCTTTTAACATCCACTGCTTCGTATGATTGTACAGCTGCTGCATCGCTGCCATCGTTTTCGCTGCATCCTGATCATCTGCTATTTCAAACCGTTCCACGAACTCGACTGCTTCCTCATTGAACGAATCACCCATTCGGAACGAGTGCTCTAAAAGTGCGGCGTCTTTCCATGCTTCCTCTTTCTCGATACCGAGTGTGTTCTCCATAAATGCGGCAAACTTTCGCACCGGAGCAGTATCTGCCGGGCCGGCGCTGTCCTGGTAGCTGGCGAGAAGCTCAGGCGCTACCTCTGCATAGCCGATCGGCCTTGAAAACTGCTCCTCCAGGAGACCGAGAGGATCACGGTTAGGAAGCGTCAGCTCGGTCTGTGCGAGCAGCCCGTCCTCTAAAAATACTTCGTACGGATTCCAGTAAGTAAATTCTTCGAAAATACCTAAAATCGTCGATTCATCAGCGTCAGGCAGGGCGCGCTGGACCATCGCGACGTACGTCGGCACGGTGACGACGCCGTAATGAACGGCGCAGCCAAGCGCTGTGCCGCAGATGATATCGTTTCGCTCCCAGACAGCGCTGAATTCAGGGTTTTCTTTTAACACTTCCTGCATCCGCTGCTGTACATCCGGACTGACCGCCAGATAAAACCGCTCTGATTCCCGAACGGCACGAATGAAATAGAGCTGCTGTAAATATTCAATGTGAACAAAATGAAGATCGTTAATATCAGCAACGTCATAAACCCCATCAGCCGCAAGCTGTTGCAGAACGTTAGCCCGTCTGCTGTCGGCTTTCATGAGAACGTCGGTTATTTGATGCAGCGCGTGCTCCCGCAGTGCTTCAGCCAGCGCTGCTTTGTTCAGCTTGCTGAAGCCTTTCACAGCTGCAAGCTTTCTCAGATGATCCAGTTCTCTTCTCGTATAGCGCATCAGCGTTTCCATCAGGGATGCGGGCGCCGATGAATCAGTAAAGACGGCTTCCCAGTCCATCCGCTCCACCTGCTGAGCGACTTCCGCATCAAGCTTTACCTCCATCCTATCTCCTCCTCCACCCTTCTCTTTCCTGTATTGTCTCAAAACTCAGCTTCTCTCACCACCTTCCTAAGTCACGTTCATATGTAAAGACAATCTTAACAATTGCTTTACAAACCTTTACATGCAATTCATGTGAGGTTAACAAACGGAGCCTATACTCATTCTTGTGAGGCAAAACAAAACGGTTTCTAACCAAGGAGGAAATGTACGTGAAAAAGTTTGGACTCAGCGTCATCGCAATCAGCTCAATGGCCGTTATGGCAGCATGTGGTGGAAATGAAGAAGCATCCGGTGACAACGCAGCAAATAACGCAGGCGAAAACAATGCAGAGGAAGCAAACGAAGCTGCTGACAATAATGAAGGAGCAAATAGCAGCGCTGATGAGGACATTTCCGGCTCCGTATCAATTGACGGATCTGGTACCGTTTATCCGCTCATGTCCAGAATTGCAGAGCAGTACATGGTAGAAGAAAATCCGAACGTCAGCGTAGAAGTAAGCCGAGCAGGAACGAGCGCCGGCATGCAGCGCTACGTTGAAGGCGAAACGGATTTTGCGAACGCGTCCCGAAACGTGCGCGATGAGGAAATAGAGGAAATGGAAGCAAACGGAATCGAAAATATGGAGTTTCCGGTTGCGCTTGACGGCATGACGATCGTGCTTCACCCGGATAACGACTGGGCAACGGAAATGACGGTGGAAGAAGTAGAGTCGATCTTTATTTCCGGCGCAATCAGCGATGATGATACGGTGATGTGGTCTGATATTAACTCCGACTGGCCGGAAGAAGAAATTAACACATACGGCCCGAACGAGAACCATGGTACGTACGAATTTTTCATTGATGAACTGATCGATGGTCAAGATCTGAAGGATGGCACGAACCTGCAGCAGGAATATCCGACACTCGTTGAACTCGTAAACGACGACGAGAACGCCATTGGATTCTTCGGCTTTGGTTATTATGAGAACAACCAGGACGCACTTGGCGTTGTGTCCATCGATTTTGGGGAAGGCAATATCACCCCGTCACTCGATACGATCGACCTCGAAGGTGACTATGCAGAATATACGCGTGAAGTATTTACAAACCTGAACGTAGATGCTGCCCGTGAGAACCCGGCTGTGAAAGATTATGCCCGCTACGTATTTGAAGTAGCAGATGAGCTTGCGCCGGAAACAGGTTTTGCACCGCTGCCGGAAGAACAGCTTCAGGAGCAGATTGAAGAAGTAGAAGCGATTAATTAATTTAGGGAAAGCGGCAGGTGCAGCACGTGCTGCCCTGCTTTCCTTCTGTTCAATACCCAGGGGGCCTTTAAAGAGGCGGGAGAAAAGAGAGGAGAATCGGGGATGGCACAGTCCACGAGTGTAAGTGCATTAATTAAAGAAAAACGGCAGAAGAGCAAAAGGCAGAAGCTGGAGAAGCTTGTACCAGCCTTTCTGTTTGCGGCAGCTTCTGTATCGGTTCTCACGACCGTCGGTATTCTGCTGACGCTGATCGTGGAAACGGTGATGTTTTTTTCAGAGGTTTCATTCAGGGAGTTTTTTACATCAACTGACATGCAGCCGCTGAACCGCAACAATCCAACATTCAGTATTTTGCCGCTGTTATCCGCCACGCTGTTATCGACGGTGATTGCCATGTTTGTGGCGATTCCGATTGGTTTAACGACGGCTGTTTATTTAAGTGAGTATGCGACAGAATCAGCAAGGCGCGTACTGAAGCCGATCGTTGAAGTTTTAGCAGGAATTCCAACAATTGTATACGGGTTCTTCGCCTTTACGTTTGTTACACCAGTGCTCAGAGAAATCATTCCGATTCTGGACCGTACGAACATTCTCAGTCCGGGGATCGTCATGGGGATCATGATCATTCCGATGGTCGCCTCGTTATCCGAGGATGCACTGAGCTCGGTTCCGAACTCCATGAGAGAAGGCGCAATGGCCTTTGGAGCCACAAAGTTTGAAGCAACCGTCCGTGTTGTCATTCCTGCTGCAATTTCCGGTATTATCGCTTCATTCGTTCTCGGTATTTCCCGGGCAATAGGGGAAACGATGATCGTCACGATTGCAAGCGGAAGCAACAAGAACCTTACCTTCGATATCACCCAGTCGATGCAGACGATGACCGCCTACATTGTAGAGGTCACAAGCGGAGATGCCGGAGCCGGGACGACCGCCTACTACAGTCTGTACGCCGTCGCCATCACGCTCTTCTTCTTTACGCTGGCGATGAACATGCTGGCGAAATATATATCGAAGCGATTCAGGGAGGCATACTGATATGGCAATGAATTATATCGACCAGGAAGCGGTATCCAGGCAGCTGCCAAAGCGGATTGCCGTCAACAAAATCATCCGCGGCCTCTTTTTCGGCTCGACGCTGTTCGGTCTTGTCGTGCTGGCTGTTCTGCTGTACGACGTGATTACCGACAGCTGGGGCTGGATTAACTGGAACTTTTTAACGAGCGTCACATCATTTGATGCACAAAATGCAGGCATTATCGGTGCGATCACCGGTACGCTCTGGCTCATGATTATCGTCGGTCCGCTCACGATGATTCTTGGGGTCGCGACCGCCATTTACCTGGAAGAGTATGTGAAAGAAGGACGTGTCCGCACGTTTTTTGAAACGAATATATCCAACCTTGCAGGTGTGCCGTCGATCGTTTTCGGACTGCTCGGTCTGACCGTATTCGTCCGGATGCTCGGTATGGGTTCTGTCGTGCTGGCAGGTGCTCTGACGATGTCGCTGCTCGTACTGCCGATCGTCATCGTAGCCTCGCAGGAAGCGCTCCGTGCGGTCCCATCTTATTTGCGGGAAGCGTCGTTCGGTATGGGGGCGACGCGCTGGCAGACGATCAAAAACGTCGTACTTCCTGCTGCACTTCCAAGTATCTTAACCGGAATGATTTTAGCAATGTCGCGTGCCATCGGAGAAACCGCACCGCTGATTGCGATCGGGATTCCGGCACTGCTCATTCCGCTCCCATCCGGACTGTTCGACAGCTTTACCGTGCTGCCGGTGCAGATTTACTACTGGACCATTGACGCTGCACTGAACGCTGAGCTTGCGTCACTGGCGGCTGCAACGATCGTCGTACTGCTCGTCGTCATGTTCATTTTGAATGCAACTGCGATTTTAATCCGCAACAAGTTCCAGAAACGATTCTAACGATAACGAAAGGGGATGTCTGATCATGAGTCAGGTATCAGTAAAGCAAAACACAAAGGTAGAGCTGCAGCCGCAAGGGGAAAAGGCTGAAGCACAAAAGGAAGTTGTCTACAGTACAGAAAAGGTGAACTTATGGTACGGAAAAACACACGCGCTGCATGATATTGAACTGGAACAGCGCGAGCAGGAAGTAACGGCGATTATCGGTCCGTCCGGCTGCGGCAAATCGACGTACATTAAAACATTAAACCGCATGGTGGAAATGAATCCAGACGTCAAGGTGACAGGCAAGATCTACTACCGCGGCCAGAATATTTACGACCGCCGCTTTCCGGTAGAAGAGCTGCGCACGCGTGTCGGCATGGTGTTCCAGAAGCCAAATCCGTTCCCGAAGTCAGTGTTTGATAACGTTGCGTACGGCCCGAAAATTCACGGCATTCGTGATAAAAAACTGCTTGAGCAGATTGTGGAGGAAAGCTTAAAAGGCGCAGCTATCTGGGATGAAGTAAAAGACCGTCTGCAGGAGAACGCATTCGGCCTGTCCGGCGGCCAGCAGCAGCGTCTCTGCATTGCCCGGTGCCTCGCGGTAGAGCCGGACGTCATTCTCATGGACGAGCCGACATCGGCACTTGACCCGAAATCAACCTTGAAGGTAGAAGAACTCGTTCAGGAACTGAAAGCGAAATACTCGATTATGATCGTCACACACAATATGCAGCAGGCGGCACGAATTTCCGACCGGACGGCATTTTTCCTGAACGGCGAAGTAGTTGAATTTGATAAAACCGATACGATTTTCTCAAATCCGAATGACAGCCGTACAGAAGACTATATCACCGGACGATTCGGGTAAGGAGAGAACAACATGATCCGAAATACATTTATGACTGAACTGGAACAGCTGAAGCAGGACATTACCGCACTTGGAAAGGATATTCAGCAGGCGTTTCACAGCGTGTACGATGCGATGGACGGCGACTGCGTGCCGGCGCTGAAAGACTTAATTGATGCAGATGATGCGATTAACGCAAAAGAGCTCGAAATCAATGAACAGGCGACGCTCGTCATTGCCAAGCAGCAGCCTGTCGCGAGCGACCTGCGCCACATTATCGTCTGTCTGAAAATAAGCAGTGATTTAGAGCGGATGGGCGATTTGAGCGTTGATATGGCGAAAGCGTATATGCACATGTCGTCACGAGAGGCATTCCTTGCCTATAAAGCGGATCTCGATCAGATTCAGGCATCGGTTACCGTGATGATCGACCGCGTACTGGAGGCCTATGCATCGCTAGACGTGTTAAAAGCACAGCAGATTGCCAGCATGGATGATGAGATTGACCGGGCTTACGGCGATCTTGTTAAAGCACTGTTCAAATCGGACTACAGCGCTGATCAGACAGCTCAGCTTGCGTTTATCGCGCGCTATATGGAGCGAATCGGCGATTACTGCACGAACATTGCAGAGTGGATCATTTATGAAGTGAACGGAAAAAGGTTTGATCTCAACTAGGTGGTGGTTGGATGAAGGAACGGTCGGTTCTGATTCTTGAGACGAATCCGGACCTCCTGGATAAATTGAAGCAAAGCTTTTCCGGCGGAGGCTTTATCGTCTGGACGGAAAACTCGGTGCGGGAAGCGGAAAAGACGCTCCTGCACCGACGGCCGGACGGCATCGTCGTGTCAGCCGTGCTCGACGGGGACAGCGGACTCGATTTTTGCCGGCACATCCGTGCGGACCAAAACTGGACGCCGCTGATTATGCTGACAGAGAGTGACGATGAATTAGACTGCGTGCTGAGCCTGGAACTCGGCGCAGACGACTATATCCGAAAGCCGGTCCGCTACAAAGAGGTGGTCGCCCGCATGAAATCAGTGCTTCGCAGAGGGGATCTCTGCTGCACCTTGACACAGGACGAGACCGAACCGGATATGATTATCCGTAACGGCAGGCTGCTGATTGATCTGAATCAGCACAGCGTGTTTGTAGAAGAGGAGTGGGTGGAAATGACGAAGCGGGAGTTTGAGATTCTGCTTTATCTCATGCAGCATCCAGACCGCTCCTTTTCGCGAGGCGACCTGCTTGAAGCCGTATCTAATGTAGAACGGGATCTGGATGAGCGGATCATCGATGTGTTTATCAGCAGGCTTCGTCAGAAAATCGAACCGAACAAACGAAATCCAACTTACATCAAAACCGTTCGCGGCGTTGGCTACATGATGCGAAGTCAGGAACGGGTCAGCACCCGCATCACGTATTCATAGCTGCGTCAGACATCATCATAACTATCTGCAAAAAAACGGGCAGCTGCCCGTTTTTTTATGCCTGGACTCTGTAGAAATGAGTAGACAATTACATGCTCAGACGCATCAGCGGTTTCTGTTTACAAGCGGGTAGCATCTGCAACGTTCTTTATCTTGTTTCAGGCATAATGTACGAAAAGGAACTTAGCGCGGCCTAAAAGCTCCACAACTTCGTTAGAAAGCGACTCATGGGTGCTGGAATATAACGTTGCAGGAGGCGAAAGCGATTTGTGCAACTTAACAGAACGTTATCACGAATAAAGAGACTCTAAGATCTCTGAACGCAGCTTAAACTTGAATAAATCTAACATTCGCCGGTCAGTCAGCAGCAGCGGCAAAGCCTGCTGCGGAGACCTCCAATATAAAATCACTTCGCCCACCGACAGGATTCGCTGATTTGTCACCAGACCGTTTTGCACGGCTGATTTTTTTCCGATATAATGAAATGTGCGAAAGAAGAGGGAAGGAGGGGACTGGTTTGAGTTATGATGTATTTCTTCATTCACACTCGCTGTTCTGGCTGGTGGGAGTGATTTTGTTTGCCCTGATTACGATTTTTTATAATAAAGGCAAAGCAAAGCCTGCAAAGATCATGCACATGGTGCTGCGCCTGATGTATATTCTGCTTCTTGTGACGGGTATTACGATGGTGATCATGAATTTCTACTGGGCGACAGCCGTAAAAGGAATGCTGGCCTTTTGGCTGATTTATACGATGGAAATGATCGCTACACGCACTGGTAAAGGCACGCTGACAGGCGGTCTGAAAACGAATATGTGGATTCAATTCGCTGTGGCGCTCGTCGTCGTACTCGTATTCGGCTTTGTCGTAACATAACGACAGCTGAGAAAGAAAACTGTCCTGTGGAAAGGGCAGTTTTTTTGTATAAAAGTGTCAACTATAGACCTAATTTTCAAAAAATGCTTTACAGAGCTTAAGCAGTTCTGTATGTTGAACATATAACAAATTCTTACAGAAAGGAGCGGTGTTCCCATGACAGTTACACGTACGCAATCCATCCACACACATACATATAATTGGAACACCGCTTCGTAAGAGAACGGCTGCCTGTCGCAGATCGTTCTTTGAATAAACCGGAACCGGAGTTCCTTTTCCTGTACAGTCCTCTTCGATGAACCGTCAGCTGCCCGGCTGACCGGAGAAGAGACAGCTGTACAGGAAGGGCTCCGGTTTTTTATTTTCTGAAAGGAGGAGACGAGGGAGATGCCTTCCGCGCGGCAGATACACCGGGCGCAGGAGGGGTGCAGGATGCAGCTGAACTTAATCTTTTTCACTGTGCTGATTAAGCGGAGGCGCTTCAGTGAACAGGAGCGCAAGCGGGAAGCGGCCGTAGCAAAACGGCGGGAAGCGTTTCGCAGCCAGCAGGAAAGACCGATGCAGAACAGACGGCTATACTAAGGTTTACACACGATTAAAGGAGTGATGCTGATATGATCAGAGTAACAGACGGAACCCGGATGAAAGGCACGATTTGGACGGGATTTATATAGCCGCGTCCGGCCGGAACAAACGAATAGCGATGTAAACGAAACGCCCGGCCACTGGAAGCCGGGCGTTTCTATTTGAGATTACGTTCTGCTTCTTCACGGAGCGCACCGTGCGCTCTGTCCTCATATGCTACAAAATACCTTCTGAACTGAGAAGGGCGAGATATGCTTTATAAAGCTGACGAAGGTATTCCCGCCGCCAGGCAGTGTCCTTCGGATCAAAAAGAGCCCGGAAATGTTCGCGGATATCCTGCTTCGGTGTGGAGACGTAGTCAGGAGAGATCGACAGCGCATGTTCCTCAACCATCGCCCTGCTGCAAAATAAAAAGCCGTCAGACGTTTCCGGCACCGTGCCGGCTTCCATAAGGACGGATACGACGCGCTTTCCTGGATACGTTCTCATCAAATACTGCTGCAGTACAGCCGTTGCGTCTCCAAGTTCAACGGACTTCTCTCCTTTCTGAATCCATGGATGAGCCACTTCGTGTTCCAGCTCCAGAACGGAACGGGCTTCGTTTTCATTGAAGATCATCTGCAGCTCGCCCTGGGGACCTCCGCCGGTATGCAAATCGAGGTGAATGATTTGCTTGTAGCCGGCCGCCCAGTCGGAAAAGCTGAGGGCGAGTTTCTGAGAGGCTTCTTCCATTTGAGCACCTCCGAAATACAGGCCAAAGCGTTCTGCATGCTGAGGAGGCGGCGTGTTTTTCATTTCCGCAAGCTCGTTGTCGGAGTACGTGGCAGAGAGCTCGTAACGGACATCCGGCGGCAGAGGGGATTCAGGCGTAAATAAATCACGGCGCCACTGGTACAGAAGCGGCATTTGGGATCTTCTTGCGGCCCAGTCTTTGTGAAAGTTTCGGTTTAAATCCACGTTTCGCGCGGTAACGCGGCGCCGGTGCCTCATCCCCCAGGGGTTCACCCCGTGTACGAGCCGGACGCCTGTCACTTTAGGATTGATATACGGAAATAGTTCATCCATAAACAGATGAAGGCCGGCGGCACCGGCGTAGCCTTCTATCCCATGCAGACCGCTCGTAATTATGAGCAGCGTTTCGGGTGATTCCGAAGCGTCTGCGAGCAGCACATCCGCTGTATTATCATCCTGCGGCACACCGATAAACCACTTATAAAGAGCGACCCGGTCCCATTTTGCCCGCAGATCGTCGATACGGGTCCGGAAGAGGGCTCTGGATTGTTCGTAGGTTTCCTGAAAATAGCTGTTTTCGTTCATACTCCCGGCCCCCTTTTCTGTCTGTAAATCCGTTCCACGTTTCAGATGAGCTGAAACATCGTTCAGGATGTTTTTACCGCTGAAGAGGGAGACTGCGCCATCCATAAATTAGTTCGTGCATGCGCACGCCGTCAATTAAAAACGTATCTTCGCCGAGTAGCTCTCCACCTGATTTTTCATAAAAGCACCGGGCCTGGCGGTTTTCCGTCAGCACACAGCATACCGCTGCTTCAAGCCCGAGACGGCCGAGCTCGTGTCCAGCCGCTTCAAACAGCAGCAGACCAGCTCCCTGACGATGATGCTGCTTTCGTATGTAAAGCGCATATATTTCTCCATCGAAGCCTGACCAGCTGCCAGAGCGTTCCGGTCCGTAATGAACAAAACCGGCGATTTGACCCTCAATTTCTGCGACGATGACCGAGTTCGTTTTCTCTTTCCACTTTTGTTCCCGCTCTGCTTTTGACATCCTGTCTAAATACGAATCTGGAACGATGCCGCGGTACGTCTCCCGCCAGCTGTCGACGTGAACAGCGGCTATACCTCCGGCGTCTGCTGGCTGTGCCTTGCGAACGATCATCTGCATCCCTCCCTTTCCCATTATTATACAAAAAAGCAGGTTTGCGTGCACAGATGTTTAAGAATAGCTTAAGCGGGAAGTACAGGAAACAGGGCAACAAACGATACTTATGCTTTAGTCACGCCAGGCTTCTTTTTGATAAGAGGCCGGAAAGCAGAGGAGATTGTATGCGTAGAAATACCATTTTAGGAAACGTGCTGCTGCAGACGATGCACATCGGGCTTGCTGTCATTCTGCTGATGCAATACGGGGCGCAGAGTGCGGCGTCAGAACCGGCAGCTTCAAAGAATGCACTGGCCTTGGAGCGCAGTGCAGGATTTGACAGCGCCCTGCTGGAGCTTGCTGATACGTCGTCAGAGCTTCCGGAGGATTACACGATCCGCGGTGCAGTCAATTGGAAAGAGATCAAAGGGCTATCAGAGTTTCTCTACATAGACAGTGACGGTTATTTCAAACGGGACTGGGCGGTGCTGCTCGGTCTGGAAGCGGACAAGTATGGGATTGATCCGTTAATTGTCTATGAGCTGTTGAAAGTCGAGTCTGGTGAAACGTTTGACCCGGATGCCGTAGGTCCGGAAACACGCTACGGACAGGCGTACGGACTTGCTCAATTTATGGAGAATACAGGTCCGTGGATTGCAGAGAAGGCCGGGATGGACTATGAAAAGGAGAAGCTGTTTGATCCGCACTATGCGATTCAGCTTTCCGTCACCTATCTTGCCTATTTGTATGATAAATACGAGGATTGGGATCATGCACTGACGGCGTATCACCGCGGCATGACCGGTCTGGAAGAGTATATAGATGAGAACGGAGATGCAGCAAGCTGGTATGCGGTTGAAATTCAGAAAAACGCTGAATTGACAGCTGCGAACCGCTAACAACCTAAACGGTGCCGGTGGATCAGCAGATGATCCCCGGCACCGTTTTGTGTTCGGCTTACACGATTCGTTTGCGGATAAAGGAACTGAGATAATCGATCGCGGTGACGACGAGAATGATGACGATCAGCGCCATTCCAACCTCGTCCCAGTTCCGGTTCATGGTGGCGAGCTGGATCATTAAACCGATCCCGCCTGCACCGACGAGACCGAGAATGGTAGAGGAGCGGACGTCGATTTCATAGCGGTAAATCGCATAGGACAAAAATTCCGGCGTAATCTGCGGCACGATGCCGTACCAGAGAATCTGCGCTCGGTTCGCCCCGTTTGCCTCCAGCGACTCGACAATCTTCATGTCCACTGACTCAATCACTTCAGCGTACAGCTTTCCGAGCATGCCGATGGATCCGATCGCAATCGCCAGCACGCCGGCAAAGGGCGATGGACCGACAGCGGAAACAAAAATCAACGCCAGCATGATCTCGGGAAAAGCGCGGATGGCATCGAGCGACCACTTCGACGACAGGTTCAGCGCTTTCGAAGCGATCATATTTTTAGACGCTAAAAAGCCGAAGGGAACAGCTAGTATCGCAGCGATAAACGTGCCTGCAAAAGCCATCGCGAGCGTCTGCAGCATCAGCACAGCCGCTTCGCCGGCAACGGCCGTATTCGGCTGGAACAGCTGCGGGATCACGCGGGTGACATTTTGCAGCGTCTGTTCGCTGAATACTCTCGCGAAATCGATGCCGATCCCGGCAAACGTCCAAGCGTAAATTAGGACGAGCGCCGCCGTGACTGCAGCGATCTTCCATTTTCGTTTCGGACTGACGACTTTTTTCGGCGGGAGGTTGAGTGTTTGTTCCATCAGAGAATCGCCTCCCGGATTTTTCCGCTGACGTACTCAATCAGGACGACAGCAAGAAATATAATAAAGATGATCATCATGGTACGGTCGTAGTCCATGAAGCTGATCGAGCGTTGCAGCAGCTGGCCGATCCCGCCTGCACCAACAAAGCCGAGTACAAGCGAGGCCCGGACGTTAATTTCAAAGACGTAGAGGCTGAACGACGTATACTGCGGCAAAATTTGCGGGATCACTCCGTAAGCAATCACCTGAAGCGTATTGCCGCCGCTTGCGCGGATCGCGTCGAGCGGCTCGCTATCGATCGCTTCAATCGTTTCTGCCAGCAGTTTGGCAAGGATGCCGAGCGAAAAGATAATCAGCGCGAGAATCCCGGAGAAAACACCGATCCCGAATAATCCGACGAAAATAACAGCGAGCAGCAAATCGGGGATCGTGCGCAGGATATTCATCAGCTGCTTCGTCGTGTGGTGCAGAACGCGATTCTCCATAATGTTGGACGACGCCATGAGGCTGACGGGAATACAAATGACGGCAGCTACCGTGGACGCAATGATCGCCATTTGAATCGTCTGCGCAAGCCAGAACCAAGCCTCAAGCGCATAGCCCCAGTTCGGCGGAAACAGCTGGCCGAACATCGCCAGAATCGTTGGAATGCCTGCGATCAGATCTGCAAGGGAAGCATTGGTGTAAAGCAGCGACAGCGCATAAAGCACGGCTACCGATGTGAAAATAAAGGTGAGCCGCCATTTTGTTTTTTTCGCGCGAAGTCCCGGTGCTTCCGCAGCGTGTTGCTGCATGACGGCAGTGCTAGGAGGCATGGTCTTCGCCTCCGACTTTGTCCTCTTCACGAATCGTGCGGCCGTAAATTTCCTCGAACGTTTTTTCTGAGACGTCGGACGCCGGGCCGTCATACACGACTTCACCGCCGCGCATGCCGATAATGCGATCAGCGTATTCCATTGCCATATCGATAAAGTGCAGGTTGACGATCGTGGTAATCTGGTCCTCCTGATTAACACGTTTTAAATAAGACATCACCTGATGCGACGTCGGGGGATCCAAGCTTGCAACGGGCTCATCGGCGAGCAGAATGTCCGGTTCCTGCGTCAGTACACGTGCGATCGACACACGCTGCTGCTGGCCTCCGGAAAGCTCGTCCGCTCGGGCATGAACTTTTTCGGCAATGTTCACCCGCTGCAGCGACGTGTAGGCGAGCGAGAGATCCTCTTTGCTGTAAAGCTGCAGGAGCGTGCGGAGCGTTCCGGTATGGCCGAGACGACCGGCAATCACGTTTTTCATCACGCTTGAGCGCTTGACGAGGTTATAATGCTGAAAGATCATGCCGACGTTTGTGCGCAGATCCCGCAGCTTCTTTCCTTTATACGGCAGGATGTTGTCGCCGTTCACACGCAGTTCACCGTCTGTCGCGGTTACCATGCGGTTAATGCTGCGGATAAACGTCGATTTGCCGGCACCTGACAGGCCGACGATCACGACAAACTCGCCTTTATTGATCGTGACGTTAATGTTCTTTAATCCCTTCGTCCCGTTTGGATAGGTAAGGGAGACGTTGTTAAATTCAATCATTCTGATTCCTCCTGGTCATCAAAACACCCGCCGGACGCTGCTCCGACGGGCGTACATGCATTAGTCGAGCGGGTCTACTTCGTCAGAGAACTCATTGTACGCATCGCGGACGATGTCGTAGTCACTGTCATCTGCTTCGGTGATTCCGGTCCACTCGTAAACCTCATCCATAATCTGAATCATGTCTTCGTCATCGTTAAATGAGAGGAACGCTTCCTGAATCTCGTCGATAAAGTCCTGCGGCATGTCGCCGAGTACGGAAATCGTATCGTTTGGAATTGGCTCCGTGTAGCCGAGCACGCGCAGGCCGTCTTCTTCGTCCATTACTTCCGGATAGTCGTCTTCGATGATGCCGCGCGCATCTTCAAACGTTGTAGCCACATCAGCATTTCCTTCAAGCACCGTAATCAGCGCGTTGTCATGGGAGCCGGCTTCGACCATGCCGCCGAAAAACTCTTCTTCATTCATGCCGAAGTCGTTTCGGATCTCCGTAGCAGAGAAGAGATAGCCGGAGGTGGATGCCACGTCAACGAACGCCCAGTCAGCGCCTTCCAAATCCTCGATGCTTTCAAATTCGGAGTCTGCTCTGACAGAATACTGAGCGCGGTAGCTGTCCTCGCCGTCGCGGACGGATTTGAGAATGGCATCAATATCATAGCGCTCGCTTGCGAGCACATAGGCAAACGCAGGAATAAAGCCAATTTGTACCTGACCGCTTCCCATCGCTTCAACGAGGGCGGAGTAATTTGTCATTACCGTTCCTTCAACCTCTACGCCAAGAATGTCAGACAGCTCGTCTGCGAGCGGCTCGACAGTGCTTGCAATCTGATCTGAATCAGATGACGGTACAAATCCCATCACAATCTCATCCGGACGGTCTGCATCCCCTTCTGCTGCTTCGGCTTCGTCACCACCGTTATTCGTATTGTTGTCGGCGTTTACTTCAGCGTCGGCATTGTTGTCCGATGCATTCGTACCGTTCTCGCCGTCATTGTTTGCGTCCCCGCAGGCTGCAAGCATCATTGCTGCAGCGGCTGCTGTCAAAAGCGCTGTTGCCTTTTTCATGTCCTCAAAACCCCTTATCATGATTTAATTTGCTCGTTCGTACCTGATTATGAAGGAAGGGTTTCTTCGTGCCTACCGAATTTACGGTTTCCTAACAAAGGATTTACAGAAACCGGCATTTATTCATCAGCTGTTCATAATCTTAAGGAAAAACGAGCTTTACAGATGATTGAAGAGGCTGCAGTGCGTGTATAGCCAGGAGTCTGCGGATTTACAAAGCTGTAATGAAAATCTGCTTGTTTGAACCGTCATGGCAATGTAGAATGCAGCAGGACAGAAAGGAGCGAGCGATGTATATTTTTGATTTGGATGGCACCTTGTATCAAGGAACAGCCCACTTTGATTATTATGCAGCATTGATGAAGCAGGAGCTGCCGGCAGAGTGGCAGAGGGCGTTTGTACGGGATTACGAAAAGATGAAGCGCGGTGAGCATGCGGTGAAAATCGGAACGGCTTACGACACAGAACAGGATACCATTCTGGAGGTGGACGCCTTTACTTCACGTATCACGGCTGTGAAATCGTGGAGCGGGGAGGAGCTAGATGTGTCTACGTATACGGAAGGTCCGCAGTCATTTGATTTGGAGCGAATTGTCGCAATTGGAGACGGCTGGTGGCTGCCGTTCGCCTGTGCACGCCATTATGGCATCCGCGACTGTCAGCCGTTTTATCATGAAACAAAGCGTTATATGGCGAGTGAAGCGTTTCAGCTGGAGAAAATTGAAGGGCTGCCTGTATTTCTAAAGCAGCTGAGTGAGGCTGTGCCGACGGTGCTCGTAACAAACAGCGATGCTGAAGATACAGACCGGCTTTTAGGAGAACTGGATATGCGAGGTATTTTTCACAAAGTCGTACCATCTGCCGGAAAGCCGGCGGCTGCAGCGTCTTTATTTGAAGAACTGATTAACGAATTCGAACACATGCCTCAATCCGTTACGTCCGTAGGGGACAACCTCATGAACGATGTAGCACCGGCTTTAAGGCTCGGCATGCGCGGTGTGTTTATCGGTACCTCAGTCAAGTCGGGAGACAGGCTGGAGCAGGCTTACACAATGAGTGAATGGATGGAACGGGAAAAGCACCGGATCAGCCGTTACGCGCGATAAACCGCTCCAGCGCACGATTGGATGATAGTCGAATTAATTTTCTTTCCGGCACTTCAGAAAGAAGCTTCGGCAGTTTTTCGCGTCGAAAGCGGATTGTATAGAGCAGGAACTCCACGTTCAGCTGCTCTGGGCATCCGGATGCCATATCGGGTCTGGTTGTTTTGCGGTAGCGAATACGCCGTTTTACAATGCGGTACAAGGATAGCAGCAGCGGACGTTCGAAAAGCAGCACACAGTCTGCTCGCTGGATGCGCTCCTGTAAGGAGGCGCGGTAATTGCCGTCGATAATCCAGCGATGTTTTGCAGCAAGCGTATGGGAGATGCGGCGCTGGTCTTCCGCGTTCAAAAGCTGCCAGCCAGCTGACCACATATACGTATCGAGATGATAGACAGGCAATTGCAGGGAGGCACCGAGTTTTCTTGCGGCAGTAGACTTCCCGGTGCCGGGACTCCCGATGATAACGATTCGATTCATCGATTCAGCTCCTCTCCAAGTCATCATATGAAGAGGCCCGTTCCGAATTCAGGAGCGGGCTTTTTCGTCCATCATGATCGAATCACCCGCTGAGAACGGCAAGCGGGTCTTTATGTTCATAGCCGAGATCCCGGGCGACAGCTTCATACGTAACGAAGCCGCCGGCTGTGTTGACGCCTTTCCGCAGGCCGGGGTGCTGCCGGCAGGCTTCGTGGATACCGTGCCGGGCAATGAGCGCCGCATACGGCACGGTCACATTTGTGAGTCCGATCGTCGACGTGCGCGGCACCGCTCCCGGCATGTTGGCAACGGCATAGTGAACAACGCCGTGCTTCGTATACGTCGGGTCATCGTGCGTTGTGATGTGATCAATCGTTTCAACGATGCCGCCCTGATCGATCGCAACATCGACTATCACGGACCCGGGATGCATCGTACGAACCATATCTTCTGTCACAAGCTTCGGCGCTTTCGCACCAGGGATGAGCACCGCTCCAATGAGCAGGTCCGACTCTTTGACGGCCTGCGCGATGGTAAGCGGGTTGCTCATCAGCGTATTGATTTCCGTGCCGAATAAATCATCGAGCTCCCGCAGCCGGTCAGGACTTAAATCAATAATCGTCACGTCTGCCCCGAGGCCCATCGCAATTTTCGCTGCATTGGTGCCGACAACACCTCCGCCGATGACGGTTACTCGGCCGCGCTTGACGCCTGGAATACCGGAAAGCAGGACTCCGCTTCCGCCTTTCGGACGTTCGAGAAACTGGGCCCCGATCTGTGCTGCCATTCGGCCGGCGACCTCGCTCATCGGCGTCAGCAGCGGCAGCGTGCCGTCTTTTTCGACGGTTTCATAGGCGACCGCTGTCACCTTGTGCTTCGTCAGCGCCTCCGCGAGCTGCGGTTCAGCTGCAAGGTGCAGGTACGTAAACAGCAGCAGGCCTTCACGAAAATAGCCGTATTCCTCCGGGAGCGGCTCTTTTACCTTCATCACCATGTCGCTCCGCTGCCAGAGCGCTCCTGCTTCGTTGACGAGCTCTGCGCCCGCCTGCTCGTAGTCGGCGTCCGGAAAGCCGCTGCCGGTCCCGGCTTCATGCTCTACTAAAATGGAGTGCCCTTCTTGCCTGAGCGTCATGACGCCGGCGGGGGTGAGGGCGACGCGGTTTTCGTGATTTTTCATTTCTCTTGGAACTCCGATAATCATCCAGATCCGCTCCCTTCTGAAAATAGGACCGCACAGCAAACCGGCTGCCCGCTGAACGGACAGCCGTAAACGCGGCCGTTACTGAGATACCTCTGTGTAAGGAAACCGGTTGACGATATTGTTTTCGTAAAACTCGCGCATGTTGCGGCTGGAATACATGCCGACGTAATCTGACTCACGCACTTCGTAGTAAATGATGTATTTCCCATCCTCTGTACGGACGTGCAATTGCTTGAGCTCTTCGTCGTAGCCGACCCGTTTGAAGCCGTTACTGTTCAGATCTGCCCATTCCATGTGTAACTGCCCCCTTTATACCAGTTTATAGTATTCAATTCCCTGCCGATATAAGAGATAAACGTCCCTTCGTAAGGCGGAAGGCTTATCTGGCTGGGACGAAGTTAACTAAGGTTGATGAATAATCTGGGATGAGCTGATACATAACATCATGACGAGGACGGAGGACATGTATGGAACACATCGATCAAACTGGTCTTCTGGCTTCCCTAAAGCTGGAAGGAGAGCACTTGTATAATCTGCTTCAATTTATGGAAGAGCATGCCTATCCGGTGCTGCTGGATGAAACGAACCACATTTTGAAAATGAGCAGCACGCTCGCCGGCCTCCTTGGCCTCAGCAACTCAGCCGCTGAAGGAGTCTCGTACGAGCAGTGGAGCGGACTGCCGGCTGCCGAATGGCAGGAAGCCGTCCGCTCAGGAGATTCCATTTCTATTACAGGCAAAGAAAATACGGCCTGTACGTTTCAGCTGCTGCCTTATCCGATCCCTCATCTGGGGCGGACAATTTTGTTTCACCGTAACTTAACGCTTCTGGAAGAGGCAAAGGCAGCTATTGACGAGCTGAGTGCAACAGATTCGCTTACCGGACTTCCAAACCGGAAGGAGCTGGAGAAGGCGATCACCCGGACGGAGCTTGAGAAGACGCCCGTTACACTCATCATCATCGATATCAACCGGTTTAAGTATTACAACGATACGCTGGGACCGTTCACCGGCGATGCCCTGATCGCGCAGATGGGCGACAAACTGCGCCGGTTTCGGACGAATGGGTTTCAGCTGTTCCGGGTGGGAGGAGACAAGTTTGCGTTTCTGCTGGAGGGAATTTACCGGAGTGAAACTGCCGCAACGTTTGCAGAGCGGATGCTTCCGCTCATCCGTGAGCCGTTTTTTATTAAAGGAAAAGAGCTGTCTGTTTCCGTCAGTTTAGGAGCAGCGGTTCGCCCCGGTAAGGACAGTGCTGGACGGAGTCTGATCCAGCAGGCAACGACTGCAGTGCAGTCGGCAAAAGAGGAAGGAATCGAGGGCGTTGTCTTTTACGATCCGGAGCTTCGCTGCCGGTTTGACAAACGGCTCCAGCTGGAGCACCGGCTGCGCCGAGCGCTTCGCAGGAAAGACTTTTCGCTGCATTTCCAGCCGCAGTATGACCTTGCGACAAAGGAGATGACCGGTGTTGAAGCATTGCTTCGCTGGACGGACGACGAGCTCGGCATGGTGCCGCCTGCCAGGTTTATTCCTGCTGCCGAAGAGTCCGGTATGATCGTGCCGCTTGGACGCTGGGTGCTCCTGGAAGCGTGCCGCGAAGGCAAACGACTCAGCGATGCCGGCCACCGGCTTTCAGTCGGCGTCAATATTTCGCCGCTGCAGTTTCAGAGCAGGGATTTTGTGGCGACAGTCCGCAATGCCTTGCACACCAGCGGTTTTGATGCAGAGCTGCTCGATTTGGAAATCACAGAAAACGACCTGCTTTATCATCGGGAAGAGTGTCTGGAGACGCTGCAGCAGCTCAAGTCGCTAGGGGTCCGGATTTCAATTGATGATTTTGGGACCGGCTACAGCTCGCTCAGCTATTTGCGGCAGTTCCCGGTCGATACGCTGAAGATTGATAAATCGTTTATCCGTGAAGTACTGGACAACCGAAATGACCAGGCGATTGTTGCTTCGATCATTCAGCTGGCCCACAACATGAACATGCGCGTTGTAGCGGAAGGCGTCGAGAAACAGGAGACCATTCCGTTCCTGGCGGCGCGCTCCTGCGATGCGATGCAAGGCTTCTTATACAGCAGACCGATGCCGGCAGCAAGCTTATACAAGCAGCTCGGCATCGCGACGTAATCCTACTGCATCACAGTTCGAATGAAACGGGCGGATGCCCGTTTTTCCGTTTATCTGAAGAAAAAATAAGAACAAAAGCATCGGTGACTGCTCTTTTTCAAAAAGGCTCTGGATCCTATTTACAAATACGTTTTAACTTTTCTTTACAAAGAATTTGCGGTCGGCTATCATTTAGGTAGAATAGGGGAGAGGCCGATGAAAAACAGGGTGGAATCATTGCTTGCCGGTGCGTGGATCACAGCATTCACGGCGACACTTGGCTCGCTTTTCTTTTCAGAAGTCATGAATTATGTGCCGTGCGACCTTTGCTGGGTGCAGCGTATTTTTATGTATCCGCTCGCCGTGATTCTCGCGGTTGCGGCAGTAAAGAAAGATGCAGGCGTGGTGAAATACTCGCTCCCGCTCTCTGTTATTGGAGCAGGTGTCGCGCTGTATCACTATTTCATTCAAAAGGTACCGGCCATGCAGGAGCAGGGAAGCGCATGCGGAATTGTCCCGTGTAATGCTCAGTACATGAACTGGTTCGGCTTTATCACAATTCCGTTTCTAGCCTTAACTGCGTTTACAATCATCAGTGTGCTGCTCATTTTCGTGATGCGCACAGTGAAAAGGGGATAGCACCATGAAAAAGATTTTACTGTTCGGCGGTATTGCCGTCGCACTTTTTGTGACATTGATCGTCGTCGTTCAGCTGCAGAACCAGCAGCAGGCAGAAGGAAATCCGTTTGGCAAAAGCACGCTCGCTCAGGAAACGATCGACCAGCTTGATGATCCGAACTACCAGAACGTGATTTTGCCGGAGGAGCTGGATGAGCGCCTGGCAAACGGGGAAGATGCGCTGATTTATTTCTACAGCGGGCAGTGTGAATACTGTAATCAGGCAACGCCTGTCCTTGTGCCGATGGCAGAGGATGCCGGGGCTGACCTTGAGCTGTATAACGTGCTCGAATTTAACGAAGGATGGGAAGACTACAACCTCGAGGGAACCCCGACGGTTATCCTATTTGAGGACGGGGAGGAAGTAGACCGGATTACCGGCCTCGGTCCCGAAGAAGAGTACGAGCAGCTGTTTGAACGAGCTGCCGATTAAGAAAGGAGCGATTGCATGAAACGACTGGCAATGATGATCGGCATCATTATTTTTGCCGGGTGGACGGTTGCGATGCTGGTGAACTACGGTATCTATGCCGCATCGGACGATCCAGCCTTCTTCAGTCCGCTCGTGGACGGCATTTTATTCATGGCCGTCATGTTCGGTCTGTATCTGCTGTTATTTAATGTCTATCAATCAAATCGAAAAGCGGCAACCATTCAGCTCGTTGCCGGGGGATCGCTGGCCCTGATAGGCGCCGTCGTCCTCTTATAGCAAACAGAAGGTAAAGAGCCGGATTCGTGATAAGGAATCGTTCCAAAAGGAGCGGTTCTTTTTTGTTCAATAAATCGCCACAAAATCAGAGGACGCATCCTTTGACAGGATAAAGAGGACTTGCATATAGTTAAGTAAGTTAATAATTAAAATACTTAACTGTTTAGGTGGTGTACCGATGGGAAAAGCAGGCTTGATCACCGATATTGAAGAATACATGCTTGATATTACGCTGCTCATGCAGCATAAATACGGCAGCCACTTTGACAATGAACTGACGCCGAACCAGCAGCTCGTCCTGTTTCTCGTTGCCAAACGCAGCGTGACGAGAGTAAAAGAACTCGCAGGATTCATGAATGTCTCGGCCAGTGCGGTCAGTCAGATGATCGCGAAGCTCGAGCAGGGAGGCTACGTCACGCGCAGCATCGATCCGGAGAACCGGAGACAGACGGTGCTGAAGCTTGAGGATGCCGGAGCGGAGCTGATCGGACAGCTTGAACAAAAGCGGAGGCTGATTATGGAAGACCTGCTGATGAAGCTTCCGGAGAAGGATTTGCAGGCAATGCGGGCAGCGTTTGGGAGCATGCATCATCTGCTGCTGAAATCTGTTAACGAAGGAGACGAGTCATGAGAATAACCAATTTTTCGATTGCCAGACCAGTTTTTACAATTGTGACGATGCTCTTATTTCTTTTGCTCGGGTTCGTCTCGCTTACGAACATCCCGCTGAAGCTGATTCCGGACATTGATGCGCCGATAGCAGCGGTCGTGACAACCTATGATGACGCCGGACCGGAGGAAGTGTCCCAGCGCGTTTCCCAGCCGATGGAGCAGGGGCTTGCGACGGTTTCCGGTCTGAATAACATCAGCACGATTTCCATGGAAGGGCAGTCGCTGACGATCCTCGAGTTTTCGTGGACGCAGACGATTGATGAGGTCGAAAATGACATCATCACGCAGATGAACCAGGTCCAGCTGCCGGACGGTGCCGGTAACCCGTCATTCATTAAATTTGATCCGTCACAGTTCCCGATTATTCAGCTTTCGCTGTCTTCGGACAACGGCGAAGCGATCGACGGGCTCGTGCAGGATATTGAAAATGATCTGCTCCGAGTGGACGGTGTCGGCACGATCAACCTCGATGGAGATAACGTAGAGGAAATTGCCGTCACGCTCGATCAGGATGAATTAGAAGACAATAACCTGACGCAAAGCGATGTCGTCCAGGTGCTGCAGTCCCACAATGTGACGGCTCCAGGCGGCGTTGTAGAGAATGAAGGCAATGAAATTACGACGCGTGTGCTGTTTGAGCTCGCTGACGTTGAGGACATCGAAAATATCGTCGTTTCAGAAACCGTAACGGGAGACGAGGACACCGAAACGGTGACCGTAGCCGATGTGGCGGAAGTGACCCGCGGACCGGAGCCGTCAGATGTTATCACCCGAACTAATCAGGACGACGCCATTTTAATGAGCGTGCAGCAGCAGGCTGATGCGAATACTGCAAATGTGGCATCCGATTTCATGGAAGAACTGGAGGCACTTCTGGATGAAGAGCAGTACGAAGAGCTTCAGGCAGACGTCCTGTTTAACCAGGGAGATTACATTGAGGATGCCGTCCAGAACGTGACGCTGGCACTCGTTGCCGGTGGCGCGATCGCGATGATCGTTCTGTTCTTCTTCTTAAGAAGCGTGAAAACACCGCTCTTGATCGGCATTGCCATTCCGTTCTCTGTTATCGTGACGTTCGTGCTGCTGTTCTTTACGAACTTCTCACTGAACATCATGACGCTCGGCGGACTGGCACTCGGGATCGGGATGCTCGTCGATAACTCGATCGTTGTCATCGAGAACATTTACCGCCACCTGTCGATGAAAAAATCTCCGCGTCAGGCAGCACAGGACGGAACGAAAGAGGTCGCTACCGCGATCACAGCGTCTACGCTTACGACGATCTCCGTATTCCTGCCGGTCGTCTTTATCAGCGGGATTGTCGGGAACCTGTTCCGAGAATTTGCGCTGACGGTTGCGTTCAGCCTGCTTGCCTCGCTTGCGGTCGCACTGACGGTCGTTCCGATGATCGCAAGCCGCTGGCTCAAGGCACCGAGTGAAAAAATCGAAGAAAAGCGCCGCAATTCAGGCTTTATCCGCTTTTTTGATAAAACGGCCCGCTGGTCGCTTAAAAACCGGCTCGTTGTCTTTCTTGTAACTCTCGGTCTGCTGGGCGGGGGAGCTGCAGGCATCACAACGGTCGGAACGGAATTTCTGCCTGCGACCGATGAAAGTTTTATGCAGATTGAAGTAGAAAACGAACCAGGAACGCCGCTCGACACAACGTTTGAGAACATTCAGGAGATAGAAGCCATTTTAGATGACTATTCTGAAATAGAGGCTTATACGACCGTCACCGGAACGAGCGGGGATCAAGGTCCGATGGGAGAAGGAACGCAGGGCAATCAGGGTGCCGTCTACGTGACACTCGTACCAGTCGCCGAACGGGATATTTCCACGATTGATTTCTCAGAGGAAATCCGCCGGGACGTGGAAAATGCGGCACCGGATGCTGACGTTACGATTTCCGTCGATGCTTCTTTTGGTGGAGACCCGAATACGTTCAGCTTCGACCTGACTGATCAGAATCCACAGCGCTTGCAGGAAGCGGCGGATGATCTGCTCGAAGAGTTTGAAGATCAGTCAGAATTTACGGAAGTGACGAATACGTTTGAAGAAACGCTGCCAGAGCTGCAGATCCAAATCGATGAGGAAGCAGCACGGGAGGAAGGCCTGACACCGGCTGAAATTGCTGATACCGTCGACAGCCTGACGCGCGGCGCGTTTGCGACACAGGTAGTCACCGCAGAAGAGGACGTATTGGAAGTGAACGTCCGCATGGCTGACGAGGTGACGGAAAATACAGAAGCACTGGAAGACCTGCTGCTTCGCAACCAGGAGGGTGACTTCATTGCCCTGGCTGACGTTGCTGCATTTGAAGTCGGTGACTCTCCGGAGACGATCAACCGGATCAATCAGGAGCCGTCCGTTCAGTTCACGCTGACGTACACGTCGAATAATACGC
The DNA here is from genome assembly GCF_052061695.1 of Alkalicoccus luteus. Lineage (NCBI taxonomy): Bacteria > Bacillati > Bacillota > Bacilli > Caryophanales > Bacillaceae > Alkalicoccus > Alkalicoccus luteus. The sequence continues at coordinate 84,827 of NZ_JBPZEY010000001.1, read as the reverse complement.
TGAACGAGATCAATCAGATCGTTAACGACATCATAGACGACTATGACCTGCCGGCTGAAACGAATGTATCCTTTACCGGCGATCAGCAGCTGCTGGAGGACGCTATTTCGGATCTCACGCTCGCTCTCATTTTGGCGATAGTGTTTGTCTACTTCGTGCTGGCAGCCCAGTTTGAGTCGTTGAAGTATCCGTTCGTTGTCATGTTTACGGTACCGCTCGTGATCATCGGGGTCACGCTTGCCCTGACGCTGACGAGAACGCCAATCAGCGTCACCGGCTTTATCGGTCTCATTGTACTCGTCGGGATCGTTGTCAACAATGCGATCGTGCTCGTCGACTACATGAACAGGCTGAAGAGCTATGGCTTTAAGAGCTACGACGCGATTGTCGAAGGGGTAAAAAACCGGGCGCGTCCGATTTTAATGACAGCGACGACGACGATTCTTGCGTTGATTCCGCTTGCGCTTGGTCTTGGAGAAGGATCGGAAATTCAGCAGCCGCTTGCGATTACGGTGATCGGCGGCATGGTCAGCGCCACCTTCCTGACCCTCGTGCTGATTCCAGTCGTCTACAGCTTCTTTGACAGAGAAACCCGTCACTTAAATAAGAAGTATGTGACGCCGGACGGTCAGCTCGTGCCTGCTTATCTGCTCGATGACCGCATAAGCAGCAGCGAAACGAACCGCAAGCAGCTGCAGGAGCCGGAAAAGGCGAAGGAACTTGATGAAGATATGATGGTCACGTCGTATGAAGAGTACTACCGCGACGTGGAGGACAGCTGGGATCCGGAGCTGCAGGAATATGCACCGGAGGAAGTAGAGGAGCTGCGCTACGACGATCCAGCATACAGCAGCCAGGTTCAACAGGAGCCAAGGCGTCAGAAGGAAGACATGTCGAAGGAAGAACTGCTCGACGTGCTCGAAGAACTAATCCGGCGCAATAAAGAAGATAAATAAAGAGAAAAGGAGAACCGTCCATGTGGGCGGTTCTTTCTGTATGCAGCTTGCCGGCTTCGGTGTTCGTTTTTCAGTGAAGCTGAGAAACGTTTGAGGAGCAACGAGTTATCTTTATCGCAAAACGTATTGGGAAGTAACGTTCGCATTGAGAATGCAGCCCGGCGGTTTTCGCAGTACATGATACAGCTTTAAGGCATGGGGAGGCCGTTTTCAGCCGGCGACGCTCATTGCAGCAAGAATAGAACAAGCGAGCAATTGCCAAAAACTGCCGGAAGCTCTGGTCAAATCAGACGGAATTCTGTATGATAGGGAAAGATAACCTGTCCGGTACGAGGTACGATGAAAAGAGGGAACACGTATGAAGACAAAATTGGCACTGCTTGCCTGCCCGATTCTGCTCGTTGGGGCCTGCTCCGATCAGGAGCCGTCGGCCGGCGACGAAAACAACACCGATTCCTTGATCAAGACGAATGAAAGCCTGACGGACCAGCTTGAAAAGGAACGCAACCGGACGCTTGAGCTGGAGGAGGAACTTGCAGAGCTGCACGAGGAAAACGCCGAGCTGAAGGACGATCTGTTGACGAGCAAACAGGAGACCGTGGATACGGAATCAGACCACCGCATGGCGGCGGATGAAATGGAGCAGATTGAAACCCGTATCCGCGAGGCGCTTACAGCGATGCATGAACAAAACGCCGATGTGCTGGAAGATGTGACGTCGGAAGGAACTGTGATTAACGAAGAAGAAGCACTGCTCACGTTTCAGCTTGAGGAGGATGAAACCCGCTCGCTGCACTGGGTAAACCTTGAGCGCATGAATCTGGTGCAGGTGCGTGATATCGATGTGAACGATGATGAGGCTGCGGTCGTCATTGAATTCGTACACGCAGCGGAAGAGGAAATACAGGCGACGGGGATGCTGGAGGCCGAGCTGATCCGGGAAGAAGAGGAATGGAAGCTGCAGCTGATGTCGTACACGCAGCCTCAAAAATAACAGCGGAAAATCAACAAGCGGTGCCGGAGGTCTAGGAATAGACCGCTGCACCGCTTGTTATTCACGCTTTCTTGTCAGCCTGATCTGCGGCTGCGGTCGAGCGGCGGAGACGCCGGCCGGTTCAGCGCGAGGATCGAGCTGTTAATGACGTCCAGCTTTTTCTCCATCCGATAGAGAAGATAGAACGTGATCGTCATCGGAAACCCATACTCCCCAAGCGCCTGCATCCAGAGCTCCATAAAGCAGGACACCTCCTTTCGTTTCCACTTATGAAAAAAGCCGGCCGGGCATCAATGCCTCGGCCGGACAAGCTTACTCGACGCCAATGTCGATGGTTTCTACGTGCCGCTCTACTACGCGAGCGCCAATCTTCGAAACATAGTAGCCGCTCGGGCCATAAAATACACCGGCAGCAAGAATGCTGTCCATCGCATCGCGGATGTCAGCTGGTGTGACAGGCTCCTTCGGGTCATCGATCCCAAGTGTAGCCGTCGTGCCAGCCTCTGTACGAAAAAGCAGTTCCAGTCGTTTTGCCATTGTTTTCACCTCCTTTTAGTATGAAGCACTTCGTTTACAGCTCGTACGTGTTGAATCGTTGAACGTTGGACAAACCGTGCTGCTGCAGGGATGCTAAAGCTTCTCCTGCTGCTTTAAGGCTCTCATCGGCTGCATCTGTGCGCACGTTCTGAAACGAACGTGTGACGAGCATTACCATACCGTCTTCGTCGTACCCCTGGTTTAAGGTAAGAACGAGTCTGGAGCGGGATGTGATGACCATGCTGACCACCTCCTTTCACAGATGAAGTACATCCGGGACTGAAAAAGGGAGGGGGCTGCTTGAAAAAAAGAGCCGAACAGGAGAAAATGAAGACAGGGATTAAAAGAGGAGGAACGATCGTGAGAATACTCGTAACCGGATTTGAACCGTTTGGAGGCATGACGCAGAACCCGTCATCAAAGCTTGTATCGTGGATCGACGAGGAGACATTTCCTGAAGCTGAGGTGAAAACAATGACGCTTCCGGTCACGTACAGCCAGTGCGCAGAGTCCGTAGTAGAGGCATTGCACAGCTGGAAGCCGGACGTCGTTCTGCTGTTCGGCGTTGCCGCGGGCCGGCCGTCGATCAGCCTGGAGCGGATCGCGATCAACATGGAGGATGCGCCAGGTCTTGAAGATAATGAAGGAGAGGCGCCCGTTGACAGGCCAGTCGTTAACGAAGGGCCGGCAGCTTATTTTTCCACGCTGCCGCTGCGCGAGATAAAGGAGACGCTCCAACAGGGCGGAGTGCCGGCCGCTTTTTCCTATTCAGCAGGCACGTATATTTGCAATACAACGATGTACCGGGTGCTGCATGAAGCTTCTGCTCACAGCCTCCCGGTTCAGGCAGGATTTATCCATCTGCCGGCGTCGCCGGACATGATTCCGGATGGATCCAAACCGACGATGGCACCGGAAACTGTTCAGCGGGCGTTCCGGCACATCCTGCAGACGATAATAAAAAAGGAGGCGGCGGTATGACAACGGCAGCAGAAAGGATGACGGTAGAAGCAGCAGCGGATTTGTTCAAGCTTTTAGGTGATAAAACGAGGCTCCATATGGTGTCGATGCTCGCCGTTGATGAAATTTGCGTGTGTGAATTTGTGGAGCTGTTTCATATGAGCCAGCCGTCGATCAGCCAGCATTTGAAAAAGCTGAAGCAAAAAGAAATCGTCCGGGAACGAAAATATAATCAGTGGGTGTTTTATTCGCTTAACACCGATTCGCCGTTTTATCCAATGATTACGTCGATTGTCAGCGAGCTGCCTGATCCGAAGCCGAAGCTTCTGCAAATCGAAAAAGACGGTCTGCGCGTTAACTGCTGCTGATCTTTACAAACTCTTCATACACGTATAACGACCGGCATGTTATCATATAAACGAACGTTTATATATGATGCTGGAGGTATGCAGACATGACAAAACCAATTCTTTATTTTCTATGTACAGGAAATTCATGCCGGAGCCAGATGGCAGAAGGCTGGGGAAAGCACTACTTGAGCGGCGAGTGGGACGTTTACTCTGCCGGGATAGAAGCACACGGTGTAAATCCGAATGCCGTGAAGGCGATGCAGGAGGCAGGCATTGACATCAGCAGCCAGACGTCTGATACGATCGATCAGGAGCTGCTGCAGAAGGCAGATCTCGTAGTGACGCTTTGCGGCCATGCGAATGACGTCTGTCCGGCGACGCCGCCGAATAAGGAGCGGGAGCACTGGGGCTTCGACGATCCAGCAAAAGCAGAGGGCACCGACGAAGAAAAGTGGGCGTTCTTTCAGCGCGTCCGCGATGAAATCGGCGAGCGCATTAAGACATTTCAGCAAACAGGACGCTGATTGAGCCTTCCTGAACAAAAGAGAACCCCGGGCGATCATCATTCGCCCGGGGTTCTCTTTATCGGTATTTATTGAGCTACCGGCCCGTTGGTTTGCCGGCCTGCGCACGTTCCTGATCTGTTTCAAAATGACAGTAAACGGACAGCGTTTCTTCCACGTCTTCCTTTGCTTCATTGGCAATCGTCGTTTTAATCTTCTGGCCTTTTGCAAGCTCCATCACGAGCTGACGGCGGCTGGACTTCTGGCGCCCCCAGCGAATTTTCTGGATCGTAGACCAGCGGGCGTGATAGCCGGCAAAAATCAGGGCATCTCCCTGAATTTCAAAGACGCGGTCGAGCGTCAGCAAAATGAAGAGGCCGAGCGTCAAAATAAAGACGAACAATATCGTCGCGTTTTGAAAACTGTTAAATACTTCCACAAACAGCACGATTGACAAAATCAGGACGAGGTAACAGGAATAAACAGAAACTTTATAGACGGCAGAATGGGTGCTGATTTTTTTCGTGTCAGCGGGTGTATACGTCGTTTCTGCACCGCGGAGGCGGCGGAGACGGTCCGTGAACAGGTGATAGATGGCAATGACGCTTGCCACAACCCCTGTAAATAAGTAGATCCACTGCATGTGCGTTCCCCCCGATTATTTCGGCTCCCTCTATTTTAGCACGGAGAATCGGGAGCGGAAAGAGGAAAACCGTCAGCTGTACCGGTCAAACAGCTTATCATAGGCGTGCGCCGACTCGAAATCCTTTTGAGTGAGACCGCCTTCGTCGATTGTCGAGAGCTTCAGCGTGACGTTTTTATGGTCGATGATTGTGTAGGGATGATGCTGGCGGTCTTCCGCAATGTCGGCAATGGCATTCACGAACTGAATCGCCTTCGGATAGGATGAGAGCGTGTACGATTTCATAATCCAGTCGTCCCCTTCAAGCTTCCAGCCGTCTGCTTCGTTAATGTTAGCCTTTACCTCTTCATGCGTTAATACCATCTGTTCATCCTCCTTCTATTGTCTGAAAATTCAGCATTGTACAAGCATCATAGCAGATATTTCCTTCCGTGTATAGATCGATCAATCCGGTTAGAATTTCATTGCTCCGGGGTATAGGAATGGCAGAGGTGACAAACTGATGATACACAAGTTGAAGGAATGGGTGTTTCGTAAGATTGCAGCGAGATCGATCCGAAAGTACGGCGGTGAACGAGTGGCGCCTGCTTCGATCAAGACGAAGCCGGAAGAATGGCGCGTCGCGTTTTTAACAACAGCGGGCGTGCATCTGAAATCCGATAAGCCGTTTGACGTGGATGCCGGCGACTGGAGCGTCCGACTCCTGCCGGCGGATGCGGAAACGAGCAAGCTGACGGTGACCCACACACACTACGACACGAAAGCAGCGGAAGAAGATATCAACACCGTGTTTCCGATCGATGCGTTGCGGTCGCTTGCTTTAGAAGGCGTGATCAAGGAAGTATCACCGACGAATTTCGGCATGATGGGATACATCCCGCGTACCGATAAGCTGTTAAAGGAAAGCGTGCCGGAGATCATGAAGACGCTGCGTCAGGATAAGCCCGATGTCGTGCTGCTGTCACCCGGCTGATATATCTGCCATCAGTCCGTGGGGCTGATTCAGAAAGAAATTGAAAAAGAAGGCATACCGACTGTGTCGATGACCCATTTTCCAGAACTTACGGAAAAGGTTCATGCACCTCGTGCTCTGCACATCCGCTTTCCGCTTGGCCGTACGTTCGGACAGCCGGGGCGGGGGGATTTGCAAAAGTGGATTCTGCAGGATATGCTGGAAGCTGCCCAACAGGCAGAGCCAGAAATCCTGAGGCGATTAGACTATAAATGGAAGCGAGATTAACCGATAAAGGTACTAAGCTTCCTTTTGTAGGTTTTTAGAACTAAAAGTCGGGGAAAGGATGAGAAAACGAATGGACAGAAAGTTGGTGGCTCAGCATATGGAAACGTGTCAAATCTGTCAGGGTAAAATTCCGCTCGATGAGAGCGGGAGACTGATCCTCTCCAGTATAGAACCGGGAGTAACGGAAACGCTGCACCGATCTTTTAAAAAGTACGGAGCAGAAATGTCAAAGCAGGGCAGGTTGTTTATCCCATACGATTCCTGGGATAACCTGGAGAAACATTTGTTCAGAACCGAGAATATCCTTCCGGAAGAAGAGCTCGGGCGCCTTAGAGGCAGCTTAATGACGGATACGGGCAGCAAGCATTTTCCGGGAAATGATTTCTCCTACTACGAATTGTTTGAGCAGGTGAAACATCCAATCTTTGTGAAGATTATTCAGGAGCGGCTGTTTCAATCGTTTATGCAGCCTGTCATTGATACAGCAACCGGCGAACCGTTCGGCTATGAGTTTCTGCTGAGGCCGAACAGCAAGCTGTTTCCATTTTCACCGGGCGAGTTATTCGCGTTTTCCCAGCGATCGGGTCTGCAGTCGATGCTCGATAGCCAGGCGCGCATCAATGCGATCCGCACCGGTGCTCACATGCTTGAAAACGGCATGAAGCGGTTCATTAACTTTCTCCCGTCGTCTATCTATGATCCCCGCCACTGTTTGCAGAGCACGTTTAAAGCAGTGAGAGAGTACGGGGTGCAGGCTGATGATCTCGTCTTTGAAGTCGTGGAGACAGAGAAGATTGAAGACATTAATCACCTGCAGTTTATTTTCGATGAATACAAAAAAGCCGGCGTACACGTGGCACTGGATGATGTGGGCAGCGGACATGCCACGCTTGAAGTGCTGCAAAAGCTGAAGCCGGACTATGCTAAAATAGACCGCTCGCTCGTCGAACACTGCGATCAGCATCCGGAGAAAATTGCCTACATTAAAAAACTGAAGGAAACGGCTGCTGCGCAGGGAACGCTGCTGCTTGCAGAAGGAATTGAACGGCCTGAGGAATACGAAGCATTAAAACCGATCGTGGATCTCGTACAGGGATACTTTTTCGGACGCCCGCTGATGAAGCCTGCCTGACACGTACGAAAGCCTGGCGTGAATCGTTCGCGTCAGGCTTTGCTGATGGTAAAAGGACAGTTGAAAGGAGATTTCGCTATGTCTGTAATGGTCATTTATATGCACCCGACAGAAGACAGCTTAAACGGGGCGATGCTCGCCCAGGTGCTGGAGGAAATACCGGAGGCCGTCTTGTACCGTCCCGGCGTAGACGGGTTTGATCCGCATTTAACGCATAAGGAATACAAGCGCAGCATGGAAGGGGAATATGAAGCCGACGTGGCCGAAGCGGCAAAAGATCTGCAGGCTGCAGATCACGTCATCTTTATGTTTCCGCTCTGGTGGGGCGGCTTCCCCGCTGCCGGCAAGGGATTTATTGACCGGGTCTTCGCTTATGGGGCTGCCTATGAGCTTAAAGGGGAAGAGCCGGTGCCGAAGCTCTCAGGCAAAGCATCGCTCGTGTTTACGACCGGAACGCCGCCCGATGTGTTTCATGAGGAAGGCCTGTACGATAATGTGGTAGAAGGTCTCGACAAGCACCTGCTCTCCTTTGTCGGTCTCCAACTGATGGATGTCGTTCATTTCGGGGATGTCATTCAGGCTTCAGACGAGCAGCGCGCGGACATGCTTACTCATCTGCGCGAAAAAGCAGCCGCCTGGCAGCGGCTGCATGGGAAGGAACGTACTATGTAAGCGGTACAGTGAAGGAGAAGCGCCATACGGGAAGCGACGCTGGAAATCGTTCCAGCTCGAGCTGGATCGGCAGCTCCTGTTCGGAGGCAAACGTCAGCTCTGCCCGGCCGCTGTAAGGCTCGACACTTGAGAAGACAGGGTAAACGTACTCGTCTTCGTCAAAAAGCCTGAATTGATACTGAGCGGTGTCCTGGCGGGCCTGCAGATGACTGTCCTCAAGCACAAACTGGAGCGACGTGGCATCCTGCTCCAGTCCGCTCAGCTGAATATCGCCCAGCCGGACCGGCGTATCCTCCGCTTCAATGTAAAACGTATAGCCGTCTGCATACACGGCAGGCGTCACGTAAAAGGGCACGTGGATGTATCCCTCAGCCTCCGGCGGAGGAGGGGAAAGGGTCAGCGTCAGCGAAAGTTCATGCTCTTCCAGTCCCTCCCTGCTGATCTCAGAATCGATCAGGCGGTAGGGAACATCCGCATCATCCCAGACAAGATCCGGGAAGTCGAATTCATAGTCCGCTTCAAGAAGCGGCCGTTCGTCTGTATGTTCGAGCAGAAAATGAACGTCGACGCCGTCCCCGCCCTTCACCGATTCTACGTGCGTCATGTGGAGCGGCTCAATGGAAATGGACGTTTGTTCGTTTATCGGCTGCTCTTCAGGCGGCTCACCAGCGCTGCATGCCGCAGCGAGGAGCAGCCAGGTCCAATTGCGCATACGAACGCCTCCTGTCGTTGGATATCTTCCTATTGTATCAGACTATTACAGGAAAAAAGTCATGTTTTTGATGATGTATACGAAAGAAGGAACACGTATGACCCGTCAGCTAAAGCTGCTGCATGCATCGGCAGAGGCAGTATTATACGAGTTTGAACGAAAAAACCGCGCCTATTTTGAAGCCTTTATCCCGTCGCGCGGAGACGATTTTTATCGTCCCGAGGTGTTCAGCGAACGGCTTCAGCAGCTTCTCGCTGAACAGGAACGGGGCGAAGACCGCTACTACTTGTACTATGAAGGGGAGACGCTCATCGGCCGGATGAACCTGACGAACATCACCGGGGAAGGCACTGCGGAAGCCGGATACCGGATCGGCGCAGCTGCGGCTGGGAACGGAGCGGCAACTGCCGGACTGGCACTGCTTCTCAACGAAGCTGCAGACATAGGCCTGACGACCGTGACCGCACGAGCAACTGTAACGAATCCGGCGTCAGTAAAAGTGCTGGAGCGCAACGGATTTGTGCCGCACGCTGTCGAATCGATCGTCTGGAACGGAATGAAGGATAAACTGCATCACTATACGTGTCACATCCCTGCAAAAAGACCGTCCCGGAGCTGAAGCTAGTCCGGAACGGTCTTTTTTGTGTCTGTCAGCCTACAGCTGTTCGGCTGTTTCTTTCTGCTTGATTTTTTCGTTGGCACCTGTGAACTCTTCCCATTTCTTCTTTGGCGGCTCCCAGTGTGCTTCGTTTCCTGGCAGATCATCAAACCAGGCAGCATCATCCGGGCAGTCAAGCACCATGAATTTACCGTACTGGTTGTCGCGGGACTGGTGGTACTTCAAGTAAGCTTTTCCGTCTTCGATCGCCAGAATTTCGATTTTTCCGGACGTATGGCTCATGGAAAGACGCACACGCTTGCCGAGACCGGACGTTTTCGCTTTTGCCTGCTCGACGGCATCGTATGCTTCCTTCAAGGAGAGCACGAAGTCGTTGTTGCCGGCTACCGGACGGTTGATGAAGAAGTAGTACGGCGTTACGCCGGCCCAGGAAAGCTTATCGAGCAGCTCTGCAAGTACTTCCGGATCGTCGTTGATGCCGCGCAGTACCGGCGTCTGATTGACGACGATCGCTCCTGCGTTGTGAAGCGCCTCAAAGCCTTTCTTCGCTTCCGGCGTGATTTCACGCGGGTGGTTGATGTGTGCCATGACGTAAATGCGCTGCTCCGGCGTGGAGTATTCCCGAATCAGCTCATGCAGATCTTCATCCTCGTAAATGCGCATCGGGTTAAAGACCGGCATTTTCGAACCGAGACGAATAATTTTTACGTGCGGAATTTCGCGGAGCTGCTCGATGATTTTACGCAGCTTGCGCGTGGCAAGAATAAGCGAATCTCCGCCTGTCAGCAGCACGTTCGTGATTTCCGGATGGTTGCGGATGTACTCGATTCCCGGTGAAACATCCGACATGGCTTCTTTAATGTCATTACGGAACAGACGCTTGCGGAAGCAGTAACGGCAGTAAGCTCCGCAAACTTCAGAAACGATTAAGAGAGCCGTCTGGTCGTATTTATGCTGGCAGCCTGGTACGACGTAGTTCGTGTCTTCATCTGATGCATCCCAGCGGCCGTATTCCTCCAGCTCCCCCTCGTTCGGGATGACGAGCTTACGAATCGGATCCTGCGGGTCGCCCCAGTCGATGAGTCCAAGGTAATATTCGTTCACGCGGAAGACGAACTTTTCTGTGATCTGCTTCAGCTTGGCCTTTTCCTCGTCGGACAGGTGCGGCACCTTTTCAATATTCATAATGTACTTCGGCTGCGCCATCGTGCATCTCTCCTTTTTTCCATGATGTATCTTCATTTAAACATAAAGGTAAAAATTGGTCAAAAATGGATGATATCCTTTTCATTTTGATAAAGGTGGAGGGAATCATTCATTCTGAAAGCGATTTCTTCATGTGCCGGCTGGCAGAGAGGAGGAGTTTGATTTACACTAAGAAAAGGAAGGACGGTGCCTCCTATGACTGATATGGATGTATACGCACGCATCAGCCGTGCCCAGGAGGATTTAAGTAAATCCCATAAAAAAATTGCCCGCTACCTCGTCGAGCATCGGGAATCCGCACCATTTCTCACTGCGAGCCGTCTGGCTCAGAATGCAGAAGTAGGGGAAGCAACGGTGATCCGCTTTGCGACGGTATTAGGTTATAAAGGCTATACCGACCTGCAGCGCCATCTGCAGGAAGCGCTCACGAAAAAATATACGTCCGCTGAAGTGCTGAAACGGACGACGTCCGGCAAAGAAGCATCGCAGGAGACGATTACAGAGATTCTGCACGACGACATGCAGAACCTGCAGGCTACGACCGAGCAGGTGGACCCGGCAGAATTTGAAGCGATTGTGAAAGATCTGATTGAGGCAGACCGCATTTATATTGTCGCCTATCGCAGCGCTGCGAGCATTGGCTCGTATTTAGCGTTTTATCTGGATCTCGTTTTACAGAACACCGAGCTGATCGAGGAAGCGGACGGGGTGTCGGAGCATCTGCTTGATATCACGGAGAACGATGTCGTCATCGGCCTCGGCTTTGCCCGCTACACAAAGCGGACGGTCGAAGTGATGAAGTACGTCAAGCAGCGGGGGGCGAATACGATTGTGATGACAGATCATCTGCTCAGTCCGCTCTATCCTTACGGAAATAAGCATTTGATCACTGCAACCGAAATCAATTCCTTCATTGATTCCTTCGCAGCTCCGATGAGTGTAGCGAGCGCCCTCATCACAGCCTTAACCCGGGCTGAGCATGACAAAGTTGCCCGGCGCCTGGAGGAGCTTGAATCACTCTGGGAAACGTTCGACGTGTTTCACGACGGCGGAAAGTAGACAAGGTTTGCTCTCGTATGGAAACATTTTCTGAAGAAAAGGCACGCAAAAGCCGTTCCCGCATGGGGCGGGAACGGCTTTTCAGGCTGTTGATAAAGTCAATTTATTTACATGTTTATTCGATTGATTGACTTTCCCCTCTGTTTACCGGCGGAAGCTTGCCGTGGGCTTGCCTTCAGCTATTTCTCAGGATAAACCTCTGAGAAAGGATCTTCAGGCTGCGCTAATTCCACAGGCGTCCCCGCCGGACACAAAGGGGAGATTAATTTGTTTGATGGAGAAAAACGTTTCATCCCGATTCGACATCGAAGCGCTGCCTAACGAAAGGTTCCCTCTAGATGGAACAAGCTCGTGTGAATCATCACCAGGGTTTTAACCGGACAGCCAGCTGCTAAATCGGAGGAAACTCGACTCCGAGAGGATCAGAACGAGGCGAAGATCCAGCGCTTCTGACGAAAGGAAGAAGCGGTTAGCTGAGGCCGTTCCCTCCGGAAAGCGAGTGTCCGCAGATGCAGGCAGATGCAAAGTCATTCACCTGAAATGACTTTATCAACACTCTGAAAGCCGTTCCCGCATGGTGCGGGAACGGCTTTTTAATCATGCCATTATGCTTTTTTAGCTGCCCGCTTCTTCCGGATCGTCTGGAGAACAGCGATCAGAATGAAAATAACGAGGCCGCCGCCCTCTATCATGACGTTACCAGGATAGATGAGCATGATGCCGGCCGCAAACAGAAGCAGCCGTTCATACAGGAGGAACGTATTAAAGAAGTAGCCCATGATGGATGCACTCACAGCCGCCATGCCGAGCATTGATGTAATAATCAACAGAACGACCGTTCCGAATTGGGCGTCTACAAGCAGCAGCTGCGGATTGTAGACGAACACGTACGGAATAATGAAGGCTGCGATTGCAAGCTTGAAGGCGTTCACCCCGGCCCTCATCGGGTTCGCTTTGGCTATTCCGGCCCCCGCGTAGGCCGCGAGACAAACAGGCGGTGTGATGTCCGCCACGATACCGAAATAGAAGACGAAAAAGTGAGCTGCAATCTCCGGTACCCCGAAGTTGATCAGCGCCGGAGCGGCCATGGATGCTGTTACGACGTAGTTCGCCGTCGTCGGCAGACCCATACCGAGCAGGATGCAGGCAATCATCGTAAAGAAGAGAAGCAGGAACAGGTTCTCGCCTGCCATCTGAATCAGTCCGCCCGCAATCCGGCCTCCGAGGCCGGTGAAGACGACGGTACCGACGATGATCCCTGCGGTCGCACACGCTGCGATTACCGGAAGGGCAATGCGGGCACCCTGTTCAAAGGCGTCCAGAATGTCCTTCGGCATCAGGCGCGTATCCTTGCGCACATAACTTACGGCAAAGGCTGTACCGATACCCGTCAAAGCTGCATACGTCGGCGTAAAGCCGTTAACGAGCATCGTTACAATCACGATCAGCGGCAGAAGCAGGTAGGAGCCTTTCAAGAGCCCTTTGCGGGACGGAAGCTCTTCCTTCGGCAAACCGTGAATGCCGCACCGTTTCGCTTCAAAATGCGTGCCGAGGAAAATCCCGGAGAAGTAAAGCAGCGCCGGGATGATCCCGATGATAATAATGTCACTGTAGCTGACGTCTGACACGTACTCCGCCATGATAAAAGCTGCCGCACCCATGATCGGCGGCATAATCTGTCCACCAGTGGAGGCAGATGCTTCTGCGGCAGCGGCAAACTCGGGACGGAATTTTGCGCGCTTCATCATTGGAATCGTAAACGAGCCGGAAGCAACCGTGTTGGCAACCGAGCTCCCGGTTACCGTTCCCTGCATAGCTGAAGCCGCAACAGCAGCTTTAGCCGTACCGCCCGTGAAACGCCCGGTCATGCCAAAGGCGAGATCGTTAAAGTACTGGCCGACGCCTGTTTTCGTCAGCATGACTCCAAAGAACAAGAATAAGTATATATACGTCGAGGAGATTTGAATCGGCGTTCCGAAAATCGCGTCTGTCGAGAAAAACAGCCGCCGGGAAAGACCGGTCCAGTCAAAGCCTCCATGACCAAAATATGGAATGTTTGTTCCGAACATACCGTACACAATTGCAAGCGTACCAATAATGACGATTGGAAGACCAACCGCACGCCTGGTTGCTTCAAGCAGCAGCACGATCGCAATCGTCGCGACTGCTATATCATAGGTAGTAAAACCGACAATTCTCGCTGCGCCGGTAATCCACTCATAGCGGAATAAAATGTAGTAACACGAACCCATGGCAAGAAAGGCGAATATGACGTCGTACCAAGGGACGCCGTATTTCTTTAACCCGCTTCGTTTAAATGGATAAAGAAGGAAAATAAGACCCATTGCTGTACCGAGGTGAACCGCACCCTGCATAATGGATACAAGGGGTCCGCCCGTCTGAGGGAAGGCCCGGTAAAGATGGAAAATTGTTAAGGAAACGGCGATGAAGGTAATGACCCACGCCCATTTGCCTGTTCGCTGACGGACAGAAGATTCTTTGTCGTATTTCGCAAGCATCTCTTCTTTTTCTTTTTCAGTCATCAGTTCCTGATCCTTGTGATCATTGTGCTGATCCGCCATAAAACCTCACCTCACTTATCTGAATCGATGCTGCATATCATCCGACGAAAGGCCAGGAAGTTTTTCCTGCTCTTTCGTCGCTGTTCCGCCAAAACTGGCAGAGCACAGGATATGCAGGGCGGCAACAAGGAGACCGGACGAAACTGTCCGGTCTCCGTACCGCTTTGCTGTTTTAGTCGAGCCAGCCTTGTTCTTCAAAGTAGCGCTCGGAACCTGGGTGCATCGGCAGGTCGTCAGAACCATTCAGAGCGTTTTCATCTGTAATGTTTTCTGCCTGTGGATGCGCGATTTCGTCCGCGTACTCGAACATGGCTTTTGTGATTTCATAGCCGAGATCTTCGTCAATCGTATCTGTGTTTCCTACAAGTACCGCAAAGGCAGTGATTGCCTGCACGTCTTCTTCAAGGAAGTCATAGGAATCAGCAGGAATGTCGAAGCCTTCATAACCACTGTTTTCTTCTACATAATCAACACCCTCGTCGCTGAGCGGCAGGAGGTCGATGTCAGAAGAAGCAGCAAGCTCTTCAATACCGCCGGCTGGAAGGCCGAGGAGACCGAAGGATGCAGAAAGCTGTCCATCCTGAATTCGGCCCTGAGCATCGCCGAAGTCTTCTTCGAATGCTTCGTAGTCGCCGTCTTCAAGACCATACGCTTCTAAAATGAGGCGTGCAGCTGCCTGCGTACCGCTTCCTGGTGGTCCAATCGCAATCTGTTCGCCTTCAAGATCAGCGACAGATTCAAAGTCGGAATCAGCAGGAATAACGATCTGCATCACTTCCGGGTAAATATGGCCCATGAAACCGAAGTTGTCGATTTCAACGCCTTCAAAATCGCCGTCGCCGGTCAGAGCGTCAACTGCTGGAAGATGAACCGTCATACCAAGATCAAAGTTGCCTTGGAAGATTTCCGAGAGGTTGTCCACAGAAGCACCGGATGATACGGCACTGAGGTCAAAATCATCGAAGTTCTCAATGTTGTTGTTCACTACAGTCGCGATCTCCTGACCGAGCGGGTAGTATGTACCCCCGGTGGAGCCGGTTCCCATCTGCAGGTTGCTGATGTCGCCGGACGCTTCGCCGCCGTCATTGTCTGCATTGTTGTCTGCTTCTTCGCCGTCATCGTCATTGAGGTCGGTTTCTGTGTTCTCATTCACGTTGCCGGACGCGTTGTCAGTGTTCTCATCCACGGTATTGCCGCCGCCGTCGTTGTCACCGCACGCAGCGAGGACGAGAGCACCGGAAAGCATGAGAGCTGACAGGGATGTAACCTTTTTCATGAACGTATTCCCCCTTTAGAAAATAGTGTCCGAATATGATGCACATATTCTTCTTCATTTAATCAGAATCATGGGGGAATGTCAAAACTTTCCCCGCAATGGACGCAGAAGAGCGGCGCCTGTGCCACTGCGCCGCTATCTGCTCCATTATGAGGGATTGAGAGGTTTTTTGCCGGTGTGTATCATTCATTGACCCCGTTTAAAACTGGTACAGATGATACAGCGGTCAATTTCCGGCCGTTTGCGGGACCGGTTCGTCCGTTTCTGCTGAGGGATTATCAGCAAACGACATTTTCTGCCACTTTTTCGTGCGCCAGCGCCAGAGCATCAAGAGACCGCGCAGCCATTCATCAAGCGCCATCGCAATCCAGATCCCGGCCAGGCCGAAGCCGAGCCAGATGCCGGCTCCATACGAGACGGTTACGGCCACGCCCCACATCGATAGGATCCCGATGTAAACCGGGAAGCGGACATCACCGCCTGCCCGCAGCGCATTGATCACAATCAGGTTAAAGGCTCGTCCAGGCTCGAGCAAAATGGTCAGCAGCAATAGGGTCATGCCAAGCTCCACGATCTGCTGATTGGAGGTAAAGATAGAGAAAATCTGTTCACCGAAGATATAAACGGTGACTGCTGCAAATGTAGAAACACCGATACCGATCGACAGGCTTCTGAGGCAGCGCCTGTATGCATCATCGAAGCGCTTTTCTCCGACCATATGACCGATGAGGATTTGTGTACCTTGCCCGATGGCGATAGAGAAAAGCAGGGTAAACATGATGATATTCAGCGTATAGACGCGTGTTGTCAGCGCGACGGTTCCCATGGAAGCGATAAACATCGTAATGACGACCTGAGAGCCGTTGTAGGCGAGGTGCTCTCCCGCTGTGGGAACACCGATTTTAAGCAGATCCCGTACGTCCCGTTTCGGAAAGCGCGCCGTTAAGTAGCTCCACGGCAGTTCGCCGCGCACCCGTCTGACGAGCAGTGCAAAGAGGACCACGGTCCCGATTGTGCGGGCAGCGGCTGTGCTGATCGCGACACCCATTGCCCCAAGCTCGGGGGCACCAAACATCCCGAAAATCAGGATGAAATTTCCGAATACGTTCAGCACATTCATACCGAGCGTGACGTACATCACGTCTTTTGTGAATCCATGGCTCTTCAGCACAGCACCGACGGTCATGATAACCGCCTGCACAAACGCAAAGCCGCCGACAATCTGCAAATAAATCAGCGCCATATCCATCAGCTCAGGCGGAAGGTTCATAGCGCCGAGAATCGGTCTGCCGAAAAAGAGAAGTGCGGCGCTAAGCATGAGACCGGTGATGATGTTTAGTACGATCGAAACGACTGCTGTCTGCCCGGCACGCTCCCGGTCTCCGGCCCCGAGATACTGCGCAACGAGAATCGTCGTTCCCGTTGCGACAAAGCCAAACATGACGATAATGACGCTCATAAGCTGGTTGGAGACTCCGACCGCCGCAACCGCGTTGTCATCGTACTGGCTCAGCATGAGCGTATCGGCGTTTCCCATCAGCATATGCAGCAGAATTTCGATAAAGATCGGCCACGTTAGCGCAAACAGCGTCATCTGCCCGGCTTGTTTTTTCGACATACCGCACCCTCCTTTCTGGACAATCTATCTGTCTTTCTTCCTTATTAAACGGAAGCAGCGTTTTTGCATGAAGCCGTTATCAGCGGAATGAATTGTACAAATCCGTTTACATACGTGGTACAGTTTAGCTGATTACAGCAAGTTGGCATAGAGACAAATCCGGTTAAACTTGAACGTTTCCGACCAGAGGAGAAGATGACGATGACGATGATCCATACATTAGTGCCGCCGCTTCCTACGTATGTAAAAGGAGGCGCAGGGATGTTTGCGAAAGGGACAAAGCACTTTGCACGCACCTTTCACCTGTTTGATTTTCTCTTTGTAACAAAAGGGACATTATATATGAAAGAAGCCGGGCAGGAATTTAAGCTGAAGCCAGGTGATTACATCATTTTGGTACCGGACAGGCATCACGCCGGCTACCGCCTGTGCGAGGAGGATACGAGCTTTTACTGGGCACACTTCCAGCTGAATGCGCCGTTTACGGTTAAGCACGGGACGAAGCCGGACTGGTCGCAGGTATACCGCAGACAGGCGACCCATCAAACGCCGGATGAGTTTCAGCTGCAAATCGGACAGACCGGCACATTTGGATATCCGGAACGGGCGCAGACGGTGTTTGAAAATCTGCTTGCAGCGGAGCAGTCAGACGATCCGGAAATGAGGATGCACCGCCAGAGCCGTTTTTTTGACTGCCTGATTTATTTGCAAAAGGAAGCGATGGAGCTTCCGTCAGGCGCGCAGGAGGTCGCACGCAGAGCGATGGCCTATATTCAGAATCACTATAAAGCGGGTGTACGGATTGATGAGCTGGCCCAGCAGCTGCTCTACCATCCGGACTACGTAACGAGATCGATGAAAAAAGTGACGGGTCTCACGCCAAAGCAGTACTTGCATCACGTACGTCTGGAAAAGGCGAAGGAGCTCTTGCAGCACGGCTCCTATCATGTGGAAGCTGTTGCAGAGGAAAGCGGGTTTCGGGACGTCAGCTATTTTTCCAGATTGTTTAAAGAGCGCGAGGGAATGACGCCCGGTCAGTACCGAAGGCTTATAGGACGAAGTGGTTTCTAGGTATAAAAGCATAGATTTGCAAACGGATACATGCTATACTTCCTAGTAAAGAGCAATAATGCAAGCGATTGCACCTTTTCGCGGGCATGCTCTAAGTCGAGGAAAGCAGGGGATAGCATGAAACAGAAGCGATTGGTGAGGAGGCTCTATGTGCTCACCGTGATGCTCGTACTCATTTGTGCCGGGACCGGTGCCGTACTGTTTACTTACATATCGGAGGCAAGCGTTCAAAGTGCAGAGCTGGAAGAACTGGATGCATTTCAGCAGCATTATTACGATTTATCCGGACATTTACAGGAGCTGAGCCTGATTCAGCTGCAGCTTTCTCAAACCGGCTGGCGCGAGCAGGGCGCAGACAGGATGGAAGAGCTGCTTGTCGAATCCGCCAGCTTGCTCGATGCCCTGCAGGCCGACGCCGGTGACGGCGATCTGGCTCACTATTTGTCCTTCATGGAAGAACCGGTGACGCTTTATCAAGCTCACTACGAGACGTATTTCTCCACCATCTTTACAGGCGATGAAGCAGCACAGACGGCGAGCCGGGTTCTGCCGGGTGTCACGAGGACAGAAGAGCAGCGGGCTGCGTATGATGAACGGATTCAAACCGTGCTGCAGGAGGATCGGGAAGCGGCTCAGGCAGCCGCTGACGGGGCGCTTGAAGGGGCGGGAACGGCTGCTTGGAGCGGTCTGCTCATTTTGATTCTTGTACCGGTCGTTCTGCTTGGCTTGTTTGCCCGGGCTATATCAAAGGGTCTGCTTCATGTTATGAAGCGGATTCGCGCCTTCGAAAATGGCGATTTAACGTATAAGCAAGCATCGAGAAAGGATGAATTCGGCTCGATTGACGAGGCGTTGGGCCGTTTAGGGGCAGGACTCGCCGCCTATCAGGCTCGTTCCCGGGAGGCAGGAAGGGATGTACGTCAAATAGCTGCCGCTGCGGCTGAGCGATCGCACGGACAAAGTGCGGCAGCTGGCGATATGGAGCAGCATACGCGCACACTCAACCGAAAAATGGAGGCACAGTCTGTCCAGACAGCTGCGATTTCTGCCGCGGCTGGCCAAATGTCGTCGTCTGTAGATGCTGTCAATGGATCAATGGAACGGCTGCATGCGTTTATGCAGGAGCTGCAGCAGGAGTCTGCAGACGGACTCTATGCAATGGAGGAAGTCGAAACCATCGTTGCCGAGGTCAGTCACGAGAGCAGAGACGCAGCTGCAGGCGCTCTGCAAATGAGTCAGGATCTCGAACAGATGGATGCTTTTTTAAACGGCATTCGCGACATCAACCGGCAGACGGAGCTGTTGGCAATCAATGCATCTATCGAGGCAGCAAAAGCAGGAGAAGCAGGCAGAAGCTTTGCCGTCGTGGCAAAGGAAATCCGCCGTTTGTCGGAGCAAACAGCTTCATTTGCGGAAGAAACCGGCAGCGGACTGATGACAGTGCGCACGGATGCAGCTACGCTGAGTGAAACATTTTCTGCGCTGAGTGAGCAGATCGCCGAAGCGTCATCCGCTACAAAAGCTGCAGGTGCTTCTTTCAGGAAAATAGAAGAGGGCAACCGCCGTGCAACACGTGAGCAACAGGAAGTAAAATCCGCTGCAGAAGAAATGAAGCGCGCGCTTTTAGAATCAGCATCGCATACTGAAGAACTGGCATCTCATGCAACGGAATTGCTTTCCAGAACAGGGGAGATGGAGGAAATCATCCGCGTGCAGTATGTACAGCAGCGCGAACTTTCCAACGAAGTGAGCAGACTTGAAGAAATGGCTGAAAGCCTTGATACGAAAGAGAAAGAGACTGCCTGAGAGGCAGTTTCTTTTTTGCAGGTAAACAAAGAAGTCAAAAAACTTCACATAAAAAGCTTGTATTTAAACGAGGGAACGTGTATATTGAAATCAGAAAGTGATGCAAACGATTTCACTAACGTTTCCGCAGTCGGGAATCGCGTATTCACTTCTTATGCAATCGGTTGTCTTAATTGTGTCATGCCGGCGGAAACAAAGCCTTACGGATGGCGAGCGCTGTTCTTTTTTACAGGGACTATGCAAGCGATTACGTAAAGCGCTGTCAAACAGGCATACAAATAGAGACACCACCTTTCATTATTCCAACATTCATTTAAGGGGGAAACTGGTAATGAAAAGAAGTAAATCACTCTTGGTCACGCTTGCAGTTGTACCGGCACTGATGCTTGCTGCCTGCGGCGGCGACGACGCTGAGAACAACGGCGGTGCTGAAAACAATGGCGGAGCGGACAACGTAGAGAACAACGCAGACACGGACAACAACGCGGACGACGCGGAAAACGATGGTGAAGAAGCAGCCGCTGACGGTGACGCTCCAGAACCGCCGGAAGAGCTCACTATGTGGGTTAACGATGAAGAAGCACAGCTTGATGCATACGAAGAAATCGTACAGGGATTTGAAGAGGAGCACGGCATTGAAGTAAGCATTACACCTTACTCCATGCTCGAGCAGACAGAGGGTATGTCTCTTGACGGACCGGCCGGACAAGGACCTGACCTTTTCTTCCAGCCGCACGACCGTCTTGGTGACATTCACCTGCAGGGTCTTGCAGCGGAGCTTGAGCTCACAGAAGATCAGCAGGAGCGTCTGAGCGAGTACAACGAAGAAGCGGTAACATCATTCAGCTTTGACGGCATTCAGTACGGCATTCCGGCAGTCGTCGAAACATATGCACTCTTCCATAACACGGATCTCGTTGAAGAAGCTCCGGAAACGATGGATGAGCTGATGGACGTTGCACGTGACCTGACGGACGGCGATCAGTACGGATTCCTTATGGAAGCAACGAATTTCTACTTTACCTACCCATTCCTGACTGCTGAAGGCGGATACGTATTCGCACAGGATGACGATGGGGTCTATGATCCGGAAGATATCGGACTGAACACGGATGGTGCCGTAGCAGGCGCTGAAACGATCCAGTCCTGGTTTGAAGAAGACCTGATGCCGACTGGTATTGACGGCGACATCATGAACGGCCTCTTCACAGACGGACAGGTCGGCATGGTCGTAACAGGACCTTGGGCGATTCCGGAATACGAAGAAGCACTCGGCGACAGCCTCGCTGTATCCACGCTTCCGGAGCAGGACGGAGAGCCTCTCAGCTCATTTGCAGGTAACAAAGGCTGGCTCGTGAACTACTACACGGAAAACGAGTACTGGGCAACAGAGCTTGCGCTTTACCTGACAAACGCAGAAAACTCGGAAACATATTTTGAAGTAGCCGGCGAGCTGCCTGCGCACACAGCAGTTGAAATCGACGATGAGTTCATGGGACCAATCTTCGACCAGACTGAATTCGCAGAGCCAATGCCGAACATTCCTGAAATGTCCCAGGTGTGGGATCCAATCGGGGAAGCAATGGAGTTCATTTCCCAGGGAGATGACCCGCAGGAAGTACTCGATGAAGCTGTCGAGCAAATCCGCGAGCAGATCGCGATCAGTCAACAATAGTTTAGAGCAGGAGGGCTGGGCGGCTCAGTCCGGCCCTCTGTTCTTTCAGATTTGGAGGTAGCACCTATGGCTGCAAAAAAAGAACGTGACCCGAATACGATTTTGGTCAACCCGAAACACAATCCGACCTTAGCCGCTCTTTTGTCCATCATTCCAGGACTCGGTCAGGCATACAACAAGCGCTTCATTAAAGGCGCGGCCTTATTCATTCTCTTTGCAGCTTTTGTGATTGCTGCAGTTGATTTCATGTCAAACGGCCTGCAGGGCCTGATTACACTCGGGGAAGTCCCGCGTGAAGACGACTCGCGCGTATTCCTCAGTAACGGAATCATCTCGCTCATCCTGCTGACCTTTTTCATTGCTTTTTATGCCCTGAACATTCAGGACGCGCTGAAAGACGCAAAGAGAATTCAATTAGGCTGGCAAGTACCGAACATTCGCGAAGGATTTAAAAACGCATGGGACGCAGGGTTTCCATACCTGCTCGTTGGTCCGGGACTGCTGCTCCTCGTGTTTGTTGTTATTTTCCCACTTATGTTCATGGTATTTCTCGCATTCACAAACTACAATTTATACAACGCACCGCCGCGAAATCTGCTTGAATGGGTCGGGTTCCAGAACTTTATTAACCTGTTTACGATCAGCGAATGGCGCAACACGTTCGTTAACGTACTCTCCTGGACGCTTATCTGGACGTTTGTCGCAACGACGCTTCAGATCGCCCTTGCCTTGTTCCTGGCAACGATCGTGAACGATCCGCGCATCAAGTTTAAAAAGCTGATCCGCACCGTGTTCATTCTGCCCTGGGCGGTACCGGCATTTACGACGATCATCATTTTCTCCGCGTTGTTTAACGACAACTTCGGGGCGATCAACACCGGGATCATCCAGCCTATATTCGGCACCGGCATTCCGTGGCTGACCGACGCTACCTGGACGAGGATCGCGATCATTATGATTCAAGTCTGGCTCGGTTTCCCATTTGTTTATGCTCTCTTTACCGGCGTGCTGCAAAGTATTTCCGCCGACTGGTACGAAGCGGCAGACATCGACGGGGCAAGCCGGATTCAGAAGTTCCGCCACATTACATTCCCGCACGTGATGTTTGCAACGGCGCCGCTTCTGATCATGCAGTACTCGTTTAACTTCAACAACTTTAATATCATCTATCTGTTCAACCAGGGGGGACCTGCCGTCAGAGGCCAGACCGCCGGTGGCTCAGACATACTCATATCGTGGATTTACGGGCTTACGTTCGAAAACCAGCAGTTTAACATGGCTGCGGCAATTTCGATTATTCTCGGTCTGCTGGTCGCATCGTTCGCGTTCTTCCAGTTTCGCCGGTCCCGTTCCTTTAAAGAGGAGGGAACATTCTAAATGGCTGCTAAAACAAAGAAACCACTCGATAGAAAGCTGGTTAACCGTCTTGAACTGATCGGAAGCTACACGGTTATCGCGATCATGTTCGTCATTATTTTGTACCCGCTCGCCTGGGCGCTCGGTATCTCGTTAAACACAGGTACCGGCGTGTACGGCGCATCGATTATTCCGGATAACATTACGTTTGAGCACTATGCGTGGCTGTTTACCGACCCGCGCAGTAACTACCTGCTCTGGTACCGAAATACGCTGATTGTTGCCTTTTCCGTGACGATTATCGCAACCTTTATGATTGCCCTGACAGCGTATGCGTTCTCCCGCTACCGCTTTAAGGGACGAAAAAACGGCCTTTACGCGTTTCTGCTGCTGCAGATGTTCCCGGTTCTCATGGCAATGGTGGCGCTCTACATCCTTCTGAACACGGTGAACCTGCTCGACAGCCTGCTCGGCTTGATTATCATTTACGTCGGCGGGGCGATTCCGATGAACGCCTTCCTCGTAAAAGGATATTTTGATACGATTCCGCGTGAACTGGATGAGTCGGCGAAGATTGACGGAGCCGGACATTTCCGGATCTTCTTCCAGATCATGCTGCCGCTTGCAAAGCCGATTCTCGCCGTCGTTGCGCTGTTTAACTTCATGGCCCCGTTCATGGACTTTATCCTGCCGCGTATCGTGCTGCGGAGTCCGGAAAACTTCACGCTCGCACTCGGTCTGTTCAACTTTGTTAACGACCAGTTTGCCAATAACTTCACCCGGTTCGCTGCCGGTGCCATTTTGATCGCGGTTCCGATCGCGCTCGTTTATCTCTTCCTGCAGCGCTACCTGATCTCCGGTCTGACTTCCGGAGCAACAAAAGGATAACCGTTCAACCAGTGGGGAAGGAGGCAGCCGCCTGCTTCCCCCTTTTTTAAAGGTTAACCGAGGAGCGCTTTTTTCACGCTGCGTTTCCAGCTTTCGGGGGACGGGTAGAGAAGAAGACATGCGTAATGTGAAAAGGGTATTCAAAATGTTTGTGAAACCCTTTACAATAGAAAGAAACGAGACCTGTTTTTTACAGACAGAGAAAAGGGGTTGAAGACCATGACTGTAACGATAAAAGACGTCGCCAAAGCTGCCAGCGTTGCCCCTTCCACCGTATCCCGGGTTATTTCAGACAGTCCCCGCATCAGCGACCGGACGAAAGATAAAGTACGTGAAGCGATGAAGCAGCTCGGCTATCACCCGAACTTCAATGCCCGCAGCCTGGCGAATCAGACGACGAAAACGATCGGCGTCATCATGCCGAACTCCGCAAACAAAACGTTCCAAAATCCGTTCTTCCCGGAGGTTATCCGCGGCATCAGTACGAAGGCGCACCAGCTCGAGTACGGTCTTTACCTCTCGACAGGCCAGTCGGATGAAGAGATATTCGAAGAAGTGCAGCATATGGTACAAGGAAAGCGCGTTGACGGCATTATCCTGCTGTACTCAAAGGTGAATGACAAAGTAATGAAGTATTTACACGAGCAGAACTTTCCGTTTACGCTGATCGGCCGTCCGTATGACGAGACAGTTCGTGGTGTTTCCTACGTGAACAACGACAACTTCAAAGCTGCGAAGACAGTAACGGAATACTTGCTGCTGCTCGGTCACAAGCGGATCGCTTTTGTCGGCGGGAACCTCGATTACGTCGTGACGATCGACCATATGGAAGGCTACCGCCGTGCGTTAAATAACGCTGGTATTGAGGTGTGCGACGATTATATCGTCTTTCACGAGGAGCTGCAGGAAGGCGGACAGGAAGCCGTTATCGACTTGATGAGCCTGAGTGAACGTCCGACAGCACTGATCGTCGCCGATGACATTATGACGTTCGGCGTCATGCGCATGCTGAGCGAAATGGAAGTGAACGTGCCGGACGATATTTCCATTATCAGCTTTAATAACGTCATGATCTCGGAGCTCTCGGCACCGCCAATGACGACGGTGGACATTAACATTTACAGCCTCGGCTACGAAGCAGCGAACCTGCTCATTGATAAAATTCTCCATCCGAACATCGAAGCGCGAAAAATACTCATTCCTCATAAAATGATCAAACGCCAGACGTGCCGCCGACTCATTGAAAGCGCCAAAAAAACCGTGTAGAGCGATGCTCTGCACGGTTTTTTGTTTTTAGGAAGGAGGATGAAAACGAGCATACCGTTGTGCGAAAAAGTGGTCACTCTGGGTTCCCGGTGAAAGTTATCAATCTCTGCGGCAAACGTATTATTTGGCAGCGGAAACGTTTTATTTTCCGGGCCTAGCTTATCATAGCAAGGCGCAATCTTATTACAGGTGTCAACAATCGTTCGCAATAACGAAAAACGTTTCAACCAGCCTCTGAAAGTTATCATTCTCCAACCTGAAGGTATCATTTGCAAAGCGGATAGCTGTATAACAAAAAACAGCTTCCAGATCGCAGCTGGAAAGCTGATCAGGATGAGACTGATGTAAATAAAAGCTGCCGAAAATAACGTCGACCGTCAGCCAGAGCTTGAACGTTTCATGCGTCGTCGACCGCGTAAAAACAAGCAACGTGACAGCGCTGACGAGTAAGTAGAGAAAGACTTTATTGCTCCACTTGCCTGCTTCCTCACCTTACTAGGGATCACGATAATCGGCAATGGAGGGAGTGCGATCCCGAAGCTGCCAACATCGATAAGCAGGGGAGACCCTCCCTGCGAATGAGAATATGGGCAGAATTAAAAAAAGCTTAGCGAGTACACAAACAAAACAACTGGGATGAAAACGAGCATCGCCCCGCCGAACATAGTCGTTACCATCATAATCAGCATGCGGATCAAATCGTACACGGCACCTGCCAAATCCTCTAAAAATGAGAGCATAGGAGAACCTCCTTTTTCATGATCACAGCCAGGTTATCAGCGCCAGTGCAGCAGCGGCGAGCCAGGCGATGGCTGCAAGCGCCGTCGTTTTCGCGAGGCGCTTCGTAAGGTCTGCGCGGATTTCTTCTTCCATGCGGCCTGTGTACCGGTAGGCCTCCGCAAATATAGATGCATTTACGATCAGCGCGCCCATTGCCCCGGCAACGATGACGGTCTGAACGCTGTACGGCCCGTCCGGAAGTCCCCCTGGCCACGTGATGACGATCAGTGCTGCGACACCGGCATAAAGGAGGCCGGCTCTGCGGCGGTTCAGCCGGTATGCAGGACCGGCAAGCTCTTCCCGTTCTTCATGAAGCCGGCGAAACGGAAGATCAGTCATGTGCACGATCGCAGCACCGCCAGCGAGAGCTGTTACAAAGAATCCGGCCAGCGCTGTATCAAGTGTGCCAACGAGTGAGACAAGCACAGCTGCTGCAAGCAGCAAAAGCAGCACAGCGTTCAGCGCCGCCGCATAGGTCAACTGAAGTCGGTTTTCTGTCATTCCTTTGCCCTCCATTAGGATAGCTGGATGAGGTATACACCCATCAAAACAGCTCCGGTAATACCGACACTTCCCAGTATGTAAAAGACAATCATCAGCCCGGATACTTCAGCACCGGCGCCTTCATCATACTGTTTTACTTGCAGGAACGTTGCTACATTCAAAATGGGCGCAATCAGCAGAAATCCGCCTGCCACCCACCAGCTGAAGCTCGTTTGCTCGAGCTGCGTAAAAGCTTGAAACAGTAAAAGCAGCGGAAGTACAACACTGAGCATTCTTTGACTGGAGCGGGTTCTCGCCGCCCGGACAGGATGTGCTTCCTGTTCGTGACGGTCGAGCTCTACTAAAAAAGGAATCGGCACAGCGCTTTTTCCACGGAAAAGCCGGAAAGCCTGGAAAATAAACAAGGCGGCTGCCGCAAACAGAAGGATCGAGATCCCGGGCAGTCCAGCTGCAGAGAGGGCGATATATATCACGATGATGGCGACTAAGAGGGCGTTCATGAACAGGAGCTGTTTTTTTCGTAACGTTTTAATACGGTCAGACATGTCGTTTCTCCTTTTTATCCGGCGTAGACCAAGCCGGCAAGAATAGCGGAACTAATCGTCACACCGGCTGCATAGGGCAGCATCGTTTGAAAAGACAGTTCGGCGCCGCTCCCTTCATCATACCGCTTCATGCGAAGATGTAAAAGCACGTACGTCAGCGGAGCAGCAAGAACAAAAAGGCCGATAAACGGCGAGCTGGTGTCCGTTTCAGATGTCAACTGCTGAACGCCATTTGAAAGCAATAGCACTGCGGAGAGTGGCGAACCGAGCTTCAGCGCCAGCGCGTCCCGCTGCCAGCGGTGGGGCCAGGCTTCTCGTTCATGCTGCTCAAGTTCGATTAAGAAAGGAAGCGGAAACAGTCGAATCGCCGCCATAGCGGACAGAAACTGCAGTATCATGACCCCAGATAACGTAATGAATAACAGAGCGTTTGCTGGAAACCCTCCTAATGTGAAAACAGCGTAAAGACTAACGGTTAACAGAAAGAGAAACGTCGTCAGCTGAATTTGCTTTAAGCGGAGCGATTGCAGTCGTTCCCGAGTCATGTTTCAGCTGCCTCAGCCTTACGATCGAAGCGGCGTACACGTACGTATATCCCAATATTTCCAGCAATGGTACCGGCAATAACCGGGACGAAAGGATCTGCAGAAAGGTTGCTGAGGGGAACAAGCACGCAAATCACAGCCAGCACCGGCATGAAGTATTTCGATCTGTTTTTTTCTTTTTGAACACGCTCGGGATCGACTGCCATTTCATGCGCTTCGAGCTTTTTTTCGTGAGGAAGCAGGGCGAGCGTATTATCGCGCCATAATCGGACGGTGAAGATGAGTAAGAGAACAGCACCTGCAGTAAAAAGGATGGTCAGGCCTGTTTCCTGAAGCACGGCAACGAAGATAAGAGCTGCAATAAAAAAGGCGTTATACAGGGCAAATTGTTTTGTTCGAAGCGAGCGAATGGACATAATCAGCCTCCAGTAGTGAGTATGAATTTATTGTAAGATGACGGTGAAAAGGACAGTGCCCCAAATGAAAACAGCCCCAGGTGTACTCCAGAATAACGCGATTTTAAACTGCTTTTGCTCTGCTTCCTCAAAGCGATCCCATTCAAGCTGGTGACCGAGCACCGATCCTGCAAGCAGGATGATCGCAAAGGTGGAAAAGAATCCCGCATGGCCTAAAAAGAAGACGTAGGAGGCGGAAAAGCCAATCAGTAAAAATAGCGTCCCCAGGCCAATCAGGCCAAGACCTTGCATGAGAGACGTCAGCATCCAGTACACGCCGCCGCGTTCGTGTTTTCGTTGCTCGAGCGGATCCAGATGCGGAAAGCGGATCTTGATCAAGGAAAGGACACCGGCAGCAATGATCAGCAGGGAAAAGGTGAGCCCGGCCGTCGCCGGATCTGTCCAGAGGATGGCCGCGAGCTGAATGACTGCACCAGCGGCCCAGGGAAGAGCTCGTACGATAAACGACTTTGTTTTCGGCGTCATGCATAAGTCTCCCTTCTACAGTCCGGGCACTCCGGTGTTTATAAAAAAGTAATGAATCGCAAACAATGAAATAACCTTCCATTTCGTAAACTTTGGCTTCAGCATCTGATATTCCCAACCGGCGGTTGCCAGATCAATCGGTTTTTTCTCGAAGTGGTAGTAGACGACGAAGGTGAGCAGAACGAGAAGCGTGAAGCCGGTAAACTCAGCCATGGTTACCGTGTAATACGTCCCCGGCTCGGTCAGCCAGCCGACTGTCAGCAGCAAAACAACCCCAAAGGCGCTCAGCCAGGCGTAGCGCTTCTGGCGCGGATTATGCTGTTTTACTGCTTTTGGCCAATCCGGGCCGAGCTTTTGTTTTTCGTAAGCCTCAAGCCTGCGGGAAGCGGCGAGCCATGGTTCACGGGGGCCGCGCTGTATGCGGTAAATGGTGTACGACGTCAGCGCAGCGGCAGATGCAAACAGAAGCAGCTGCAGCGGAATGACGTACGCAAGCAGAGCACTGCCAGCACTGTACGCTACGATCATCCCGGCGTACGCCAGCTTCTCCAGGCGGCGCAGCCGGTATAGCTCATATTTTGATAAGGAATCAGGGTGGGCAGACATACTATGTCCTCCTTCGCGAGATTTCGAATCAGGTAGTCGTTTGATCGACGATTCCAATGACGGTTAAAAGAGCAAATAACACGATAAAAACGATTATGACACCGGTGATGATTTTGTTCTCCTTGTATGCCGTTATCGTATCAGAGCGGTCCAGCTGAAAGCCGCTTACGAAAACGATGGCACCTGTTGAAAGCATTGCTAAAGCGATGAACGAGAGAGAGGCGGGGACAGTCATTGGAAGTGCTATATGATCCAGCTGATATAAAGCGGAAAGCACAAGCGCGAGGCTTAAAGCCCCTTGCAGCATACCTGCTTTCGTGCGCATGTTCTGTCTCCATTCATATAGCGGCCAGCTGTCACCGAGCTTGTCAATTTCATACAGCTGCAGCCTGCGAATCGACGAAAACCGGGAAAGCGAAACGTCTTTTGTTTTCCAATGATACGTCCGCCATCCAATAAATACCGTAACAGCGATAAATAGGACAATCTGAAGGGAAAACACGAGTTGTAGGGCAAGCAGCACCCCCATTACAATTCCCGATATGAAACTTTTAATGACGACTTCTTTCAAGCGCAGGACGCGTCGTTCAGTTTGGGTCACGATGGATCAGCCTCATTTACTAAAAAATCACGATATCGAATTGCTCAACAACGCCAAAGACAGCGAGGATGAAAAAGAAGTAAACGATTAGGTTTGCAACATCTGCAGACTGCTGGTGATCCTTATATTCTTCAATCGATTCAGTTTTGTCGACAGCGGCGTAGTGAAAGGCGTTCGTGAGCACCATCAATGCTGTCACCATCAGTACAGTCACGAAGCCGCCGGCAAAGCCGAAGCGAATCGGTTCATCTACTGGTAGCTGCGTGATGCCGGCCCACGTAATCGCGAACGATACGGCTATATAGAGCCTCGTAGACAGGCGGCGATTTTTCTGAACGCTTTTATACGCCGGCCATTCTGTTCCTAGTTTTGCCCATTCGTACTGCTGGGCCCGCCGGAAAAGAGACAGCCGGGAACTCGGAACCTCTTTTCGGGACAAACGAAAAGTCGTTAGGATAATCCCGATGAGCAGGATCGAGGCTGTAGCGTAACGAATGGTCAGCTCCGCCTGTTCAATGACTACTAACGTAACGGCGAGCAGGACCGCCGTGCTGCAGGCGATCACACTCAGCTGCTTGATGCGAAGTTTGCGAATGGAAGACACGTCTGACACCTCCGGAACCATTAGAGCGCTGATACAATGAATGAAAGAATCGTAAATAGAGCAAAGAGATTCAGGCCTGCGGCGAATCGAATCAGGACCCGGCGCTGCTGAAAATGAGCCGGACTATTGGCCCCGTCTACTGCTGCGATATGCGTAAGCTTATGCAGGTTCATCGTGAAAGCCAGCACACCCGCAGCGGTAATGACGGCTCCGAGCGGTACAGGGAGCGCCGAATCCGGCGCTAAACCAGCTGCGGCGACAGCAGCTGCTGTGAAGATGGCAAGCGGATATTGATTCGGCCGCGGTGTCAGATCAACAGCTTCTTTCTCATAGCGCTCCATCTCTTTCTTCAAAGGAAACGGGATGAGTTCCCGCACAAGAACGAAAGCACCGGCTGCGGCAGAAAAGGCGAACAGCAGCTGCAACGACAGCCCTAGTCGTTCAATAAGGAGAACCGCTCCGGTAAGTGCTGGTAGCAGCACCAGATTAAAAACGAGCATCTGCTTCGTTCGCAGTTTAACGAGTGCTGACATGAACATCCCTCACTAACGGTTCTGTAATGATATCGTAACATAAGATAATCGGTATTTTTTTCCTCTTATAGGAAGTCAGAACGGAAGTCACACGACAGATGAACCAGTTGTACATGTGTATATAAGATGAAAGAAGCTGATTTCATTTCCATTTCAGGATATCATAGCTAATATTGACATTATTCAGACAGTTTCATATACTAGAAAAATGTTACATAGTTTGGTAGAAAAAATAAAATAATCTTTCAGGGGAGGAAGACAGCATGAAGAAGTACGCAGGGCTATTAGTCGGGACGTTGATTCTGGCCGGCTGTGCCGGAGAACCGGAGAACACGAATGATCCGGCAGAAAACACTGATGCTGAAAACAATGTGGAAGCCGCAGAAGGAAACGAAGAAGGAGATGGCGAGCGGGTGGAGGACGATTACCTGCAGATTGGGGTGCAGACAGACCCGGTAGCGCTTGATCCGCACGGAGCAAATGAGAACGTCGCAAACGCGATTAACTCCTCGGTGTACGACCGTCTTGTTTACGTAGACGAAGACCTCGAAATCGCACCAGGACTCGCGGAAGAGTTTGAACAGCTGGATGAGACGACGTGGGAGTTTAAAATTCGCGAAGGCATCACGTTTCATGACGGGGAAGAGCTGAACGCCGAGGTCGTGCAAATGAACTTCGAGCGGATTCTCGATGAAGATATCGGATCTCCTGTCGCCTTCATTTTTGACATGATTGAAGAGGTAGAAGTCATCGATGATTATACGGTACAGATGACGACGGACGTTCCGTTTGCGCCGCTTCCGTCCCACCTGGCGCATCCTGGCGGCGGAATTGTGAGCCCGGCTTTAATCGAGGCTTCCTATGAAGAAATGGAGGAAGGCGGCTCGCCGTTTAACGCGGCGAATACGCAGGCAGCAGGCACCGGATACTTCCAGCTGGAAGACTATAACTCCGGGGAATACGTCACCTTCAGTCGGAATGAAGACTACTGGAACGGCGAGGCAAATGTCGAAGGTGTCACGTTCCGAATTATTCCGGAGCCGCTGACGCGTATTGGCGAACTGGAAACTGGCGGTATTGATATTTCCGTACCAGTCGTTCCTTCTGACATCGGCCGGGTGGAGCAGGCTGATGGCGTCAACCTGAATGAGCAGCCGAGCTCTATGCTCGCCTATCTCGGCTTTAACACAGACGTTGAGCCGTTTAACGACCCGGAAGTACGACGAGCCATTCACATGGCACTCAACAAGGACGATATCATTGAAGGCGTGCTGAACGGCACCGGTATTAAAGCAGACGGACCGATTGCACCGGAAGTGTTCGGAGCGTCGGAAAACCTGGACGCGCTGGAATACGACCCAGAAGAAGCGGAGCAGATGCTGCGGGATGCCGGCGTGGAGGAAGGCTTTGAAGTAAGTCTTCTCACAAGTGAATCCCAGGATTCTATCGATGCCGCAGAATTGATTCAGGCGCAGCTGAGCGTACTTGGTATCGACGTTTCGATCGAATCGTATGAAATCGGAACATATCTCGAAATGGCTGGCGACGGGGATACCGAAATGTTCTACGGCACGTGGGGCACGGTGACAATGGATGCAGACTACGGCCTCTATGGACCGTTCCATTCCAGTAACGCCGGACCACCGGGTAACCGTTCTTTCATTGAAAATGACGAGCTCGACTCTCTGCTCGAAGCTGGTCGTGAAGCACAGACGGAGGAAGAGCGACTGGAAATTTATGAAGAAGCACAGAACCTGCTCATTGAAGAATCTCCATACGCATTCCTTTACTACCCAAGCTCGATCTCGGCTGTGACAGACGATGTCGAAGGCTTCTGGCAGTATCCATCCGGTTATTACTACCTGAAGGATGTTGAGCTGAACCGCTAAAAAACGAACCGCTCCTCTCATATGAGGAGCGGTTTCTTAATGAAAAGCGAAGAGGGGCCAGTGATCAGTAAAAGGAACGCTGCGTATCATTTCCGATATGCTTTTTATGCGAAGTAGGACTGCTGTACATTGGCTGGAAACCCTGCTAAGCTGAGGGAAACGGAGATAAAGGAGCCCTGCCAATGGGAGATCTATTCGGAAACCTGCAGAGCCTGCTGATCCCGGTCCTTCTGATTGCGATGTTTCTCGTTTACGCAAGCACCGCATCAAAGCGGAACGATCACATGCGTGACGTGGAACGACGGGCAAAGGAAGCAGAAGAAAAAGATAAGCACCGTCACGACTAAACCAGAGTCCTGGAATCAAGGGGAACTCTGGTTTTTTTACAGTTGAAACGCAGCGGGATACCGAATGGTGCCTGACTGAAGCGTTCCTGGTTCAAGCTCCATGGCCATCAACGCCTCATCAGGTACATCAAACGGAGCGCGGACGCCAAATCCGGAGGCCGGCTGAAAGCCAAACCGCGGGTAATAGTCGGGATGTCCAAGCACGATCACAGAAGGATATCCGGCCGATGCAGCGCGCTGAAGGGCATCATGTATTAAAGCACTGCCAATGCCGCGCCCCTGAAGCTCCGGCAGCACGGAAACAGGGGCCAGGGCCAGTGACGGGATCCGCGTTTGATCCGTTTGCTCAATGTCGATTCGGGAAAGCATAATATGACCGGCAATGGTTCCGTTTAGGAAAGCCGAAAGGGCAAGCTCCGGTATATAAGCCTCGGACTGGCGAATGCGTTTCACCAGTTCATGCTCAGTCTGATCACTCACTTCTTCTTTTTGAAACGCCTCTGCAATCACGTTTTCGATTGTTTCCATATCTGCGCGAGTTTCTTGCCTGATCTGTATATCCACCTGTACATCCTCCTTTTTTTATCCAGCATAGCACAGATGCAATCAACTCAGTTGACACGTCAGGGAAGCTTTTCTATACTAATAAAAGTCCATAAAGCCGATATAGTTTGTCGGTTTAGAGTGAGAAGGGGGAAATGAACGTGAAAAAGTATGCAGCACTGATGATTGGTGTCGGTTTGCTGGCCGCTTGTGCAGGGGAGCCGGAGGAAGGGTTAAACAACGGGAATAACGGTGAAGAGCCGTCAAATAATAACGAAGCACCGGAAGCAGAGGGGGAGCGGATTGAGGAGGACTACCTGCAGGTTGGTGTGGCATCTGACCCGGTAGCACTGGATCCGCACGGTGCGAACGAGAACGTATCCAATTCAATTAACGCGACAATTTACGACCGCCTCGTTTTTATGAATGAAGACCTGGAGCTGGAACCGTGGCTCGCGGAAAGCTATGAGCAGGTTGAGGATACGGTGTGGGAATTTGAGATCCGTGAAGGCGTGACGTTTCATGACGGCGAAGAGCTGGACGCTGAAATCGTAAAAATGAATTTTGACCGGATTTTAGATGAGGATATCGCATCACCGGTCTCGTTTATTTTCAGCATGATTGAAGAAGTGGAAGTAGTCGATGAGTATACGGTACGCATGCATACGGATGCGCCGTTCGCGGCGCTCCCGTCTCATTTGGCGCATCCTGGCGGCGGCATTGTCAGCCCCAACATGATCGAAGCTTCCTACGAAGAACTGGAGGCAGGCGGCAACCCATTTGACGTGGCTGATGAGGAAGCCGCAGGCACTGGCTATTTCCAGCTGGAAGACTACGTATCCGGCGATTATGTGACCCTCGCAAGAAATGACGACTATTGGGAAGAGCCTGCAAATGTCGAAGGTGTTTCCTTCCAGGTGGTACCGGAAAGCCTGACGCGGATCGGCGAGCTGGAAACGGGTGGTCTTGACGTCATTTATCCGGTAAATCCACAGGATATGCAACGACTTGAAGAAGCAGAAGGCGTTGGTACGTATGAGCAAAACAGTGTCCGCATGGCTTATCTCGGCTTCAATACAGAAGCGGAGCCATTTGATGATGCTGATGTGCGCCGCGCCATTTACATGGCACTGAATAAAGAGGACATCGTAGAAGGCGTGCTTGACGGTGCCGGCATCACAGCAGAAGGTCCGCTGGCACCTGACGTGTTCGGCTATTCTGACAGCATTGAAGCTCCGGCATACGACCCGGAACAAGCACAGCAGCTGCTTGAAGAAGCTGGCTACGGCGACGGGCTGGAAGTCACGCTCGTCACAAACGATGACCGGGAAAACGAAGACGCCGCGGCCTTGATACAGGCACAGCTTTCACAGATCGGCGTTGA
Source organism: Alkalicoccus luteus (assembly GCF_052061695.1). Lineage (NCBI taxonomy): Bacteria > Bacillati > Bacillota > Bacilli > Caryophanales > Bacillaceae > Alkalicoccus > Alkalicoccus luteus. The sequence goes on along the minus strand of NZ_JBPZEY010000001.1, from coordinate 49,884 downwards.
CGTATCGATTGAGTCGTATGAGCAGGGCACCTACCTGGAGCTTGCCGGACAGGGAGACACAGAGCTGTTTCTCGGCAGCTGGGGGACGGTAACGCTTGACGCGGACTACGGCATGTACGCTCTTTATCACTCGAGCAATGCCGGTACGTCCGGAAACAGGGCCTTTTACGAAAACGATGAAATCGATGCGCTCTTAACAGAAGCACGTCAGGAAAGCGACGAGGACGCCCGCTTTGCGCTTTATGAAGAAGCTCAGGAGATTCTTGCAGATGAACTTCCTTACGGCTATTTATATTACCCGGATCTTGTAACGGGACTCTCCGACGATGTAGAAGGGTATTTCCAGTATCCGGCAAGCTTCTACTACTTGCGTGATGTGGAATTAAACCGCTGATCGTTTACAGGAGACACTAATCAGCGTTAAAATAAGCAGAGAATGAGCGAGAAGGAGTGAAGCCGATGAGCTACGAACAGGACGGCATTAAGCAGGTTGATAAAGAGGAACTGAAGCAGATCCTGGAGCAGAAAAGCCCGAATCAGATCGTCATCGATGTACGAGAGCCGGAAGAGTATACGAAGCGCCACATTCCCGGCGTACCTCTTCTCCCGATGATGTCGATTCCAGAGCTTGCGGACGGGATTGATAAAGAAAAAGAGTATGTGTTCGTCTGCCGCAGCGGCAACCGCTCGCAGAAGGTTTCCTTGTTTTTAAAAGGACAGGGCTACGAGAACGTCGCAAACTATGAAGGCGGCATGCTGGAGTGGGACGGCGATGAAGCAGACGGTGACGAAGTACACTTGCAGTCCGTGGACGAACTAAAAAGCTGGAAAAACAGCTGAATCGGGTTTGATGAGCAGCCTTTCGCATGAGCGGGAGGCTGCTTTTTTAAGAGAATTCAGAACGTACGTTCTCCTGTATAAAAGCTGAACATGGGTGTACAAATGTTTTACAAAAAACAGCAGATCATGGTATACTTAGTCTACTTATTGAGGGTGCCGAACTAAAAGGCAGACGAGGAGGCGGATTCGTGGATATTAGACAGATCGAATCACTTTATCAAAGCGGAGAGTACGAATTGAAGTTGAATATTGACGAATCTGCCAGCGGTTCTCCGCTATTCTACGTGCATTTAATCCCGATTGAAGAAGGAAGGCCGAAAAAACTGTACATAACGGAAAAGGAAACTGTCTATAAAGCAGTTCAGCATATTGTCAGACGCTCGAAACGAGGGCTGACTGACTGAGGCAGAAAACCAGCGAGGCAGAAGCCATTCTGGTTTTTTGAGTTTCTTAGAGATGAAATGTCCATGATAAACTATTTTCAAAATTATAAGGTTTTGAACATAATTTTTTTGTCAAAATAAGCTTACTTTCGCTACTATTTAGATTATTGTCTAAATAGTAGCATGGAGGAGGATTAATGGATGCAGTTAGACCGGCTGGAGGCGTTCCATAAAGCGTTAGGGGATAAAAATCGTTTACGAATCATCGCCATACTTCAACATGGCGCCAAAGCAGGCAGCGATCTGGCTGAACAGCTATTCTTAAAGCATGCGACGGTGTCTCATCATCTTCACAAATTAAAAGATATTGGTCTTGTATATCAGCGGCGCGACCGAAACACGATTTACTATCATCTTCATGAAAAGCGCTTAAAGGATATGTCTTCGGCGGTTACGTTAATCGGCTTACGAGCTGATACAGATTTGGTCGCAGATAAGAATGAAAAAACTTCTGTGCTGGACAATTTTGTTCAGTGTGATGGAACAATTAAAGCTTTACCAGCTAAACAAAAGAAGCGGCTTATCGTATTGGCATACGTAGCAGAAACACTTACGGAAGCAACCTATTCCGAATCCGAAATGAACGAGGAGCTCCTTAAATTTCACTCGGATACTGCTACTCTAAGACGTGAATTAATCATGAATCATTTCTTCTATCGTGAGAAAAATTATTACGAACGTAACCCAAGAGAGATGTGGATGACAGAAAGCCGGTAATAATCGGCTTTTTTTAAAAAAACTATTTAGATAATCATCTAAATAGAAGGAGCTGGTCGTCAACTTGATACTTAGAAATGAGAAAAACTATGCTCTCTTATTTTATGCGGCTTTATTAAATGGAACTGGTCACCGCTTTTCTCAAGTAGCCATTTTAGCTGCAGTGTATCAGCATTCAGAATCTGGTGCGGCAATCGGTTTGCTTATGGCTTGTCTCGTCGTTCCTGCCATTATAGCAGCACCACTTGCCGGAAAATTGTCGACTCGAACAAATAGCATCAAAGTATTAAAGATCATTGATGCGGTTCGGGCACCGGTAGCCCTTCTGCCGCTAATAGCAACTCCGGATACGCTATACATATTTTTTCTCGCTACAATAGCACTTGCTTTTGGGTCGGGGCTTTATCAGCCTCTTCGTACTGCAGCTATCCCGGCACTTGTCGAGCGAAAACATATCAGGCATGTGAATGGGATGGAACAGACTATGACAGGTATGACGCTAGTTGTTGGCTCCGTCAGCGCCGGAGTTATCGCACTTGTATTTAGTACTGGAATACTCTTCATCCTGCACGCTCTTTTACTTGGTGCAGCTTCCTTCATGCTTATTCGATGTAAAGCTGTAAGGAGTTTTAATTCTCATAAATGGGAGCAACGTAAATCGTTGCCGATTGCATTGTTTATGAAAGTGGCTCTCATGCGAACGCTGCTAATCATCATGCTGCTGATGCCACTTGCAAATGGAGTCGATAATGTCATCTTTAATTTATTTGCGCTGGAGGTCTATCGTGCAGGTGATTTTGGAGTCGGCATCATGTACGGAGCACTTGGAGCTGGGTTGATGCTCAGTACGTTGTTTGCAGGTATGATGAGAAATAAAATGATAGCATTAGGTGTCATCATGATTGCATTAGAAGGTGTTGGCCATTTGCTGTTAAGCACTTCATCTTTTCTGACAGTTGGTGCATTAACTGCAATAGGTATCACCTTCGCTGCCGGTATAAGCAACATTTGTTTTGATACTGTTATGATGAAAGCCTTCCCTGAAGACAAAAGAGGACCGCTTTTTGCGATGCTCGCGATGGTGCAGCAAGCTTCAATGGGAGTAGCTATGATCACCGCAGGCGTTTTATCAGAGTTGTTTACACCTGCCCAACTAGCTGCGGGAGTTGGGGTCAGCTATCTTCTATTTTCCGTCTTGTTTGCTATCCTTTTTCAAACGCATTCAATAAAACATTCCATGCGAATGCTGCGGCGATCTTTCTGATAGAATGGAAGAAAGTGGAGAGGAAGGAATGTCAGAATGTGTTTAAACACTTATTTAACAAAAGGGAATTTCGTGAAATCATATCGATGAAACAGGAGGCATTCAGCAGTGAGGATTATTTTTATGTAGCGAGCAGCTATGACGCCACCGGATTCGAAAGGGAAGCAATAGATTATTATGAAAAGGCTCGAGCTTTAGTTATACCAGCTCATGTAGAACGAAATTTGTATGTGCAGCTTGGCAGCTCCTATCGAGCAATTGGAGAGTATGAGAGCGCGCTGTCTATTTTAAATGAGGGTCTCTCAATCTATCCGAATTACAAACCGCTTCAGCTGTTTTTAGCAATGACCTATGTAAATTTGAAGCAGGAGAATAAATCACTTGAAATATTACTGAAGCTTGCATCGCATGGAGAAGATTATGAAGAAGCTATTCGTTTTTACAGTACTAGAATACACGAAACGTGGTGATGACGTGTGAAGATAGTGAAAAAGGATTTATTCATTCCGGCTGCCCATCATCCGTTTCCACTTCCGGATGATCGTTTTCCGATACATATGTGGAAGACCGGAGCTCAAAGAGATGAAATGAACTATATGAATCTTTTCAGCCCCCACGAAGCAAAAGCCGGGGAGGTGCTGAAAGAAATTGGCGTAAAAAAAATACCATCATAAACTATCCTTAGAGGACTTAACAAAGTTCAAGCTGCAAAAAACCTTTGTCTTATCTCCGGCGCTAGGCATTCCTCATTCTATGTATACCTATTTGATAACGAAGCTGGTTGCCGCAGGTAACAGAGTTGTGACGGTAGGCTCACCAGCAGATGCTATGTTTTCGGTGTTATCAGATGGTACTTGGATTTCCCAGCCGGAAGCAATGCAGCATGATACAGAGGAACTTTATCAAAGACTTCTTTCATACAGAGTCATACAGCTGCAAGCTGTCATAAAATGGCTGAACGGGGAAAACGAGGATCAGTCTATTACGATAGTTGGCCATTCCATTGGTGGAGCTGCAGCATGGATAGCAGCGAATGACGTGTCAGGGGGATTGCAAACACAATTGATGGATCCAAGCTTGCAGCTTCTCTCCGCGAGAGATCTAACGACTCGAAAAGCCCCCTGCCTCATATTACATCAAGAACAGGAAGAAGAAGCATGTAAGCTGGTTGAACCGGCCAAAAAGCTTGTTGATTCGTCGCTTAAAATGGAGCCGGTAAAAGGAGCCGATCATCTTAGCTTTTGCGATCTTCCCCTCCTTTTTGGAAATAAGCAAGCTGCTTATGTACACCAACAGGTTTGGAAAACGATCACGGAATATATGCAGCAGGCTAATTAAGTAAAAGATATGATTAGCGACAGTATAAACAGAGGATCGCATGAAAGTTATCAAGCTGCGGCTGAACCTTTTCATTTGGACGGTTAAAGTTTTCATTCTTGTCTTCAACCTTTTCATCCTCAGTGGGCAGCTTATCATTGTTATCAAACGGCGTGCGCTATAACGAAAAACGTATCATTTGCCAAGATGAAGATTTCATTTCAAATCGAAAGTTATCATTCGATAAAAATGCGCCTATGTTTATGAAGGTTGTTGCGTGATGAATAAAGAAACGTCCGTCCGATAGTAGGTTTGAAGCGGGTTGAACAGAGGCAGGCGCAGCCTGCAGAGGTCGATAACGGGGTTGACCTTTCAAGAAAGTATTCAACTTTTGCGGCTAACGTATTAACCTCGCCTGTCATTTATTCAACTTTTCCTTCAAAAGCTTCAAGAACGTCTGTCATATGTTTACGAGCTTCAACTTAAAACTGCTATAACGAATAAACGTTCAACTGTCGGGCGAAAACATTCAACTTCCGCAGGAAAACGTTCAACATTGCCAAAAAGCGCCTTCAGTTGGATTGCTTCCGGGAGCCGGAAGCTTCCGATCAGGCAGTAAACGTGCCATTTGGTGTTTCTATGCATCAAAAAAGCAGCCGGCAGGGGGAGCCGGCTGTCTCTGCTAAAGCTGCTTTAGCATCTGGCGGAACGTAAAGAGATCCGTGTTTGCGTCGATGCTGACAAATTCGATGCCGAGTGCGTCGGCGAGGTCAGCTGCCTGGTGCCTCGTCGCACTGAACGAGAGCACGGTGTGATGGGCACCGCCTGCATAAATCCACGCTTCGGCGGACGTGCGGAAGTCGGGCTTTGGCTCCCACAGCACTTTCGCTACCGGGAGCTTGGGCGTGCTTTCAGGAACGCGTACGGCCGTCACATCGTTTGCAATCATGCGGAAGCGGCCGCCCATATCGACGATGCTGACGTTAACCGCCTCGCCTTCAATGCCGTCAAAAATGAGCCGGGCAGGATCGTTTTTACCGCCAATGCCAAGCGGGTGAACGGCGATCTCAGGGGAATTTGCAGCAATTGTTGGACAAACTTCCAGCATATGGGATCCGAGCACCTGCGTGCCTTCTGGCGTAAAGTGGTACGTATAGTCTTCCATGAAGCTTGTCCGGTCGTTGCCGGTCATCGTTTTCATCATGCGCAGAAGAGCGGCTGTTTTCCAATCACCCTCGCCGGCAAAGCCGTAGCCTTTCTCCATTAAGCGCTGGACGGCCAGGCCGGGAAGCTGAGGCACGCCGTGCAAATCTTCAAAGGTTGTTGTAAACGCATGATAGCCGTTTTCGGTCAGCATGGCTTCGATGCCAAGCTCGATTTTCGCCTGCTCCCAGACCGATTGCCGGAAAGATGCATCATCTGACTTGGCTGCCGGAATCGAATAGCGGTCGCTGTATTCGTCAAAGCGCGCCTGAATGTCCTGCTCTGAAAAACGGTCTGCAGCATCCGCGATATCACCGATGCCGTAGCCGTCTACGGTCCAGCCGAAATCTTTCTGCGCCTGAACCTTGTCACCTTCTGTGACGGCGACCCCGCGCATATTATCGCCGATGCGCAGCACCTTCAGCTGACGGCTTTCCTGCACGGCCGTCATTGTCCGCATCCAGGACGCGATGTCCTGCTGAATCGCCTCATGCTTCCAGTGGCCTGCAATGACGCGACGGTTCAGTCCGAGGCGCGTGCAAATAAAGCCGAATTCCCGATCGCCGTGCGCAGACTGATTCAGGTTCATAAAGTCCATATCAATCGACTGCCATGGGATCTGTTCATGGTGCTGGGTATGAAAATGAAGCATTGGCTTGCCGAGCTCCATCAGTCCCTGAATCCAGCGCTTGGCTGGAGAGAAGGTGTGCATCCATACAATCACGCCGGCACAGCTTTCGTGCTCGTTTGCCTCGCGAATTGCTCGCGTAATCTCTTGCTCAGTCGTCACGAGCGCCTGGGCTTTAACAGGGAAGGGGAGTGTCTCTGTCAGATGACCAGCGACTTCGTTCGCCTGACTGTTCACCTGATCGAGTGTTTCGGGACCGTATAGGTGCTGACTACCTGTTATCATCCAAAATTCACTGTTACCGTTCAATGCTGCCACCGCCTGCTGGTTCTGTCGTTTGTGTTTTCGTTCGTCCGCGCAGCAGATTCTTCATAAGGCTGCTGCTGCGTCCGAAATAATCGTGCAGTTCTTTATAAGCGCTGTACAAATCACGGTACGCATCGCGCTTCTCGAGTGACGGCTGATACACGTCATCTTTTACTCGTGCCATGCGTGCTGCCGCATCGGTGATGGTTGCAAACCCGCCGTTTTCTTCACCGGCGGCGACTGCTGCAAACATAGCGGAGCCGAGTGCCGGCGTCTGTACGGAATCGGCTGTATAAATCGGCCGTTCTGTTACATCCGCGTATATTTGCATAAGCAGCGGGTTTTTCCGGGGAAGTCCGCCGCAGGCATATAAATCGTTCACCGGCACACCGGACTGATGCAAGGTTTCTACGATCTGCTTGGTTCCGAAGGCGGTTGCCTCGAGCAGGGCGCGGTATAGCTCTTCCGGTTTCGTCTGAAGGGTCATACCGATAAACAAGCCGGAAAGCTGGGTATCAACGAGCGTGGAGCGGTTGCCGTTCCACCAGTCTAGCGCGACAACGCCGCTTTCACCGGGCTCAAGCTTTGCTGCTTTTTCTGTCAGCAGCTCATGAATCGACAGGCCTTTTTCTTCAGCTTCCTCGGTGAGGGAGGCTGGCACACACGTATCAACAAACCAGGCGAAAATGTCTCCAACTGCCGACTGGCCGGCTTCGTAGCCGTAGTAGCCGGGTAAAATGCCGTCTTCCACAACCCCGCAGATTCCCTCCGCATATCTCTCCTCTTTTCCAAGCAGCATATGACAGATCGAGGTTCCCATCGCCATCACCATGCTGCCTTCTTTTACAACGCCGACTGCGGGGACAGAAACGTGCGCATCGACATTGGCGACAGCAACCGGCAAGCCCTCCGGAAGGCCTGTTCTGTCTGCGGCAGAGGCGGTGATCGAGCCGGCTTTCGCGCCTGGCGGAAGAATCGGCCCCTTCAATTTCCCGGAGACAAGGTTTTCAAGCTTTGGATGAACGGATGCGAAAAACGAATCAGGCGGGAAGCCTTCTTCTTTATGCCAAGCGGCTTTATAACCGGCCGTGCAGCTGTTGCGTGTAAAGGTGCCGGTAAGCTGGGAAATGACCCAGTCAGCAGCTTCCACAAATTTATCTGCCTGGTCATAAATGTGAGGTGCTTCGTCCGCAATTTGATAGGCTTTCGCGAGCATCCATTCAGACGACAGCTTGCCGCCAAAGCGGTTAATAAAGTCTTCTCCCAATTCCGCTGCACGTTCATTCAGCCGGTCTGCATGCGGCTGGGCAGCATGGTGCTTCCAAAGCTTCACCCAGCTGTGCGGATCGTTCTTATACGCTTCCTTCAAGCAGAGCGGCTGATCGTGTTCATCTACCGGGAGCATCGTGCAGGCGGTAAAATCAATACCGATGCCGGCAACCTCATTAGGGTCGGCGTCCGCAGCTTGGATAACAGCGGGAACGGACGTATACAGTACATCCAAATAATCCTGCGGATGCTGCAGCGCCCATTCATGACCAAGCTTCGTGCCGTCCGTAAGCGCTGTATCCATCACGCCGTGAGCATATGGTGTTACGTGCTCCGAAAGCTCTTGGCCATCCTTCAGGGAAACGAGGACGGCTCTTCCTGATTCCGTTCCAAAATCGACGCCTATTGCATATTTTTTCATCGGCTTTCCTCCTTTCCAGTCTGCCCGTAATAGGCATGACTGCCGTGTTTTCGTGAGAAATGCTTGTTGAGGAGCTCGGGCGATATGCCGGACACATCCGGCTGAAGCGCTTTTGTTCGCGAGCCCATTTTGGCCGTTTCCTCAAGTACGACGGCATGATAGACGGCATCAGCCGGACTCGCTCCCCACGTAAACGGTGCGTGACCGTGAACAAAGACAGCTGGAACCTCCAGCGGGGAAATTCCGTTTGCTTCAAATGTTTCCGCAATCACGTTTCCGGTCGCAAGCTCATAATCACCGCTGATTTCAGCAGCGGTCATAGGTCTCGTACATGGCACGGCTCCATTAAAGTAATCGGCATGAGTCGTACCGAAGACGGGCAGGTCCATGCCGGCCTGTGACCAGCTGGTGGCCCACGGCGAGTGGGTATGTACGATGCCGGCAATGCCGGGAAAGCGGCGGTACAGCTCCAGATGGGTCGGGGTATCAGACGACGGACGGAGTTCGCCTTCAACGGTGCGGCCGTCAAGATTCACCACGACCATCTTATCAGCCGTCAGCTCGTCATAACCCACCCCGCTCGGCTTTATTACCATCAGCTTCGATTCCTCATCAAAACCGCTCGCATTTCCCCACGTAAATGTCACGAGTTCATGGCGGGGAAGGGCGAGGTTTGCTTCGAGCACATCTTGTTTCAGCTGTTCAAGCACGACGCTTCCTCCTTTCGTTTGCTAAAAGATTCAGCCGGCTGCAGTTGCTTTCGCAAAGCCGGCTGAACGGTAGGGTTATTAATCCATGCGTGGACGAATGCTTTCTTCTGCCTGCTCAAGCGCTTCTTCCGGCGTCTGGGACTGTTCACGGATTACGTTAAACATGATGTTTGTATTAATCTCGTCCAGTACATCCGGAGTATGCTGCGTAATATTAACGCCTTCTACTTCATCCCGGATGTCCAGGAGAAGGTCGAAGATATCATCATTAAAGTACTCATAAAATTCACTGTCCGCCTGAATTTCTTCCGTATCCCAAACGTCCCAGCGCGGTGGATCAAAGCCTAGCTGCGTCCAGAGGTTAATGTTGCCTTCCTCTGACATTTTGGCAAAGTAGAGGAATTCTTTTGCCAGATCAACATCATCTGACTGGCTAGTTACAGCTGTACCTGTTCCGCCCATCCCGACGGTACGTGCATCATCATCGTCAAAGACCGGCATTGGACGAATTTCCATTTTACCCTCAAGGTCCGGCATCTCCGCCAGGAAGTTGGACATAAAGAAGAGCGGCATCACCGTGGAAGCAGCACCTCCGCTGTTCATAAACCCGTAGTATTCCTCAGAATGATTCTCGTCACCTGGTGTGATCTGGGCAATTTCGTATTCGTTAACGAGATCAGACATGAACTGCAGAGTTTCGATGTTTGTCTCATTTGCAAGTGTCAATTCATGATCATCATTGAAGAAATCAGATCCCTGCTGAGCAACGAAAGGCCACAGGCCGTACCAGTTAGCAGACACTGTTGTCATCGGAACGCCAGTCGCTTCCACAACCTGCTGGCCGGCTTCTACATAGTCATCCCACGTATGAATGTCATCGATGTCGACGCCTGCTTCATCCATGATCTCCATATTATAGTAGACGACGGTTGCGCCTAAGTGAGTTGGTGCTCCGTAATAGTTTCCGTCCTGCGCATAAATGTCCAGCCGTTCGGTGATAAACTGATCGAGCTCGTCTTCGATTAAATCGTTGAGCGGCTCGAGTTGAATGTCGCCGACAAGAAAGTTAGGGAATCTGGCAATTTCAATGTCGACAATATCCGGAGCGTCAGAACCGGACTGAAGTGCCAGGAGCAGGTTATTGTGCATTTGATCAAACGGATATACTTCCGCCGTCAATTGAATCGGATTATCTTCGTTCTCTTCGTTCCAACGCTCAGCTGCATCCTCAAAAAATTCGGAATGCGTTTCAGCGAACGTCCAGAAGCTAAGCTCCGTTGCACCTTCAATGTCATCCCCGACAACTGCCGTTTCTTCTGCCTCTCCGCCGCTTGCATCTGCATTATCTCCATTACCGGCGTTGCCATCTTCGTTACCGCCGCCTCCGCAGGCAGCTAAAAACAGAGCAGAACCAATCATAGAAGACAGCCAAAGACTCTTTTTCATTCCACTTCCTCCTTCAATGTCATGTCAGCGCTTTCAGAACAGCGCCAAACATGCTGATGTGTTGGGTGCAGGACAGATGCGAAATAGTTCCTTCAATATCGTCCTGCGCATTCAACGAAGATAATTCATTGAATAAATTATTGATTAATTAGTATTTTATTTTAGTTATGCGTACAAGTCAATTAGAAAATAATGTGACAAATAAAATTGAAAAAAGATGAGTTGGGGTAGAAGCACTGATGCAAAAGGGTTGAAACCATGAATGAATTATGAAAATAAAGAAATAAAAAATTCTGAACTTGCGAATAAAGCAAGAATAAAATATAATTCTCACATATACATACGTACAGGTTGTACGCATATGTAACCGTTTTAGTTATAGGAGTGAGGTGGGGTAAAGCGAGTCATCTATCAGAATAGTTTGAACCTTGCAGTGTTACATAGCTACTTAGTTCACTCAATAACTAAAGTGGTGTAGATTGAAAAGGAGGGTCATCAATGGAACGAACTGCCGAACGAACGGTGGAGAAGAAAAAGCGCTCGAGTATTTTGTATTCAAAAACAGCAGCTCCGTATATTTTTGTTTCTCCATTTATTTTGTCATTTCTGGTGCTGTCGCTTTATCCATTTATCAGTGCAATTAATATGAGCTTTCAGCGCGTCTTGCCGGGACAGACAGAATATATCGGGTTTTCAAACTTTGAAAGGGTATTCAATCCGGTCTTCTTTACGGCCGTTCAGAACACGACTATCTACGTGATCTGGACCGTAGTAATTTTGACGCTCATTCCTATGCTGTTTGCGATTTTCTTAAATCACAGACTGATTATGTTTACAAACGTATTCCGGGCAGCAATCTTTATTCCGGCACTGACGTCTGTTATCGTAGCCGGTACCATTTTCCGGATGATTTTCGGAGAATCTGATATGGCATTTGCAAACCAAGTGCTTTCCTTTATCGGACTGGAGACACAGGAGTGGCGATACAGCGCGGCAACGGCTATGTTTCTTATGGTCGGTCTTGCTTCTTGGCGCTGGATGGGGGTCAACGTTCTTTACTACCTGGCGGCCCTCCAGAATGTTAGCAAGGATTTATATGAAGCAGCAGATATTGACGGAGCAAACGCCTGGCAGAAGTTCCGTAACGTGACGTTTCCGGCGATCAAGCCAATCTTCATTTTCCTCTCTACGATTACGACGATTAACGGCTTCCGCATGTTTGAAGAGAGCTTCGTTTTCTTTGAAACGACTTCACCGGGTAACATTGGTCTGACGATCGTCGGCTATATTTATCAAGAGGGGATTCAGCGCAACGACATGGGCTTCGGGGCAGCAATTGGTATCGTACTGCTCGGCATCATCTTCGTTGTCAGTATCATTCAGCTCTATGTCACCGGAGCGTTTAAGAAGGAGGATTCATGATGGATAAGAAGCTGACTCCGAAAGAAAAAGGCATCCGCCTGCTGCTCGTCCTGATGTTCAGCTTTATCTCGCTTGTGGCGCTGTTTCCGGTCATCTCGCTCGTAGTCGCGTCATTCAGTCCCTCAACGGACCTGATGCGCTTCGGGCTGACGGCCGAGCTGTTCTTCAGCGGGTTTACCGTAGAAAACTTTGAGGTTATTTTTGGAGGGGAAGCTGGAGCATACTGGCGCTGGTACGTGAACAGCCTGATTGTATCCGGCGTACTGATTGTGCTGTCGCTTTTCTTCTCTTCCATGGTCGGCTATGCGCTGGCTTTATATGAATTTAAAGGGAAGCGCTTCATTTTTATTCTCGTTCTCCTTATTCTCATGATTCCATTCGAGATTATGATGCTTCCTCTTTACACGATGATGGTAAACCTGCGGCTTGTTGACACGTATTTTGGTGTGATGCTGCCGCTGATTGTCGCACCGATCGCGGTCTTCTTCTTCCGCCAGTACTGTCTCGGCCTTCCGAAGGAACTGATGGAGTCAGGACGCGTAGACGGCTGTACCGAGTTTGGGATCTTTGCGCGTATCATGGCACCTCTCATGCTGCCCTCGTTTGCAGCGATGGCGATTTTACAGGGACTTTCCAGCTGGAATAACTTCCTCTGGCCGCTCATCGTGCTTCGTTCCAATGATATGTTCACGCTGCCGGTAGGACTGGCGACGCTCTTGACACCTTATGGCAACAACTATGAAATTCTTTTCTCCGGCTCGATGATGGCGATCATTCCGATTATCGTCCTCTTCCTGTTCTTCCAGCGCTTCTTTATTGCTGGTCTGACATCCGGAGGCGTCAAAGGATAATAGCGAAAGGAGCACGAGTGCATGACGGCGAAAGTAGAAGAAGCCCTCCGGTTTATCAGTCGGTTCGCGTGGCTTAACATGATCTGGATCGGCTTTACGCTGCTCGGAGGGGTTTTACTCGGGCTGTTTCCAGCTACCTACGCCCTGTTTACAATGGTGCAGCGCTGGGTGCGCGACGGTGAACAGGACGGTGTAGGGAAACAGTTTAAGCAGGTGTATAAACATAAATTCTGGCAGGCAAATGGTGCTGGGTGGCTGCTTGCAGTCATTGGTGCCGTGCTGTTTATCAATTATCAGGTGATCGTCAGTGCCGGGGGGAGCCTGCCGCTTCTCGTCGTTCTCGCATTTCTGTTCGTGGTGAGCTTCTATGCACTGATGCTGGTGATGATTTTTCCGGTCTGGGTGTTTTACCAGGGCGGGATTGTGCAGGCGCTTGGCTATACGGCGCGGTTTATTCTCGGCAGACTGCATGTCGCCATCGGGTTTGCTGTAATCGTTTGGGGCGGCGTTTATCTGTCGCTCGCGTTTCCAGCGCTGATTCTCTTCTTTTCGGGGAGCGTGCTGGCGTATATGCTGGCATGGTTTTTAAACCGCTCGATTGAACGGCTGACAATGAAAACACAAGTAAAGCAGGAAGGGTGGCAGCAATCATGACCAAACAAGCGAACGTCATGCTCGATAAGCGTGCCGTTATTGCAAATATAGACGAACGAATTTACGGATCATTCATCGAGCATATGGGAAGAGCAGTGTACGGAGGTATTTACGAGCCAGATCATCCAGAAGCAGACGAGCAGGGATTTCGAAAGGATGTGCTGGAGCTCGTGAAGGATCTGCAAGTGCCGATTATCCGCTATCCGGGCGGCAACATGGTGTCTGCCTATAACTGGGAGGATGGGGTTGGACCGAAGGAGGACAGGCCGCGACGGCTCGAGCTTGCCTGGCAGGTGATTGAAACGAACCAATTCGGCACGAATGAATTCGCTGACTTTGCCAAAAAAACGAATTCAGACGTCATGATGGCGATCAACCTCGGCACGCGCGGAATTGATGCAGCCAGAAATCTGGTGGAATACTGCAATCATCCGTCCGGTTCTTACTGGAGCGACCTGCGCCGCTCGCACGGCTATGAAGCACCGCACAAGTTTAAAACGTGGTGCCTCGGGAATGAAATGGACGGTGACTGGCAGATTGGCCAGAAGACAGCGGTCGAATACGGACGGCTTGCAGCAGAAAGCGGAAAAGCGATGCGCCAAGTCGACCCTGATATTGAGCTGGTCACGTGCGGCAGCTCGGGCTCCGGCATGCCGACGTTTCCGGAATGGGAAGCTGTGACGCTTGAGCATACGTATGACGTCGCCGACTACATTTCGCTCCATCAGTATTTTGGCAACCGCGACAATGATTCGCAAAACTACCTGGCGAGCACGATGGAGCTGGAGCATTTTATCAACACGGTCCGTTCGGTTTGCGATTACTTAAAGGCCAAAAAACGAAGCAAAAAAACGATGATGCTGAGCTTTGATGAGTGGAACGTCTGGTACCACTCAAACGAAGCTGATGAAAAACTGGAGCGCTGGCAGCAGGCACCGCCGCAGCTGGAGGACCGTTATAACATGGAAGACGCGCTGCTTGTGGGCGGGATTCTGATTACGTTTTTAAAGCACGCCGACCGTATTAAAATGGCCTGTCTCGCGCAGCTCGTGAACGTGATTGCTCCGATCGTGACGGAAAACGGAGGAGGCTCCTGGAAGCAGACGATTTATTATCCGTACATGCACGCTTCCGTATTCGGACGAGGAAAATCGCTTCACACCGTATCAGCCTCGCCGAAGTTTGATACGAAGGACTTCACCGATGTGCCGCATACGGACTCTGCTGTCGTGTACCGGGAAGAGGAAGAAGAAGTGACGATTTTTGCGTTGAACAGGCATACGGAAGAGGACATCCGCGTCCACTACGCGCTGCATGATTTTGAGGGCTACGAGGTAGAGGAGCATATCACACTCCACCATGAAGACCTGAAGGCAGGCAATTCGCTGGCGCAGGAGAACGTCAAACCGGCTCTCAGCCAGGCACACACATGGGAAGAACAGGAGCTGCAGGTGGAGCTGAAGCATGCGTCCTGGAACGTGATTCGTCTGAAGCGCCGCACGTAAATCATTGAAGGAGGAAGCTGCTATGACCCAAATACAAAACCCAATTTTAACAGGATTTCACGCCGATCCGTCTATTTTGCGGGTAGGCGAGGATTATTATATTGCGACATCGACATTTGAGTGGTTTCCGGGAGTTCGGATTCATCATTCCCGCGACTTAAAGCACTGGGAGTTCGTGTCGAGCCCGCTCACCAGAACGAGTCAGCTGGATATGCGCGGCAACATGAATTCCGGCGGCGTTTGGGCACCTGCCCTCAGCTGGCACGATGGCACCTTTTATCTGATTTATACCGACGTTAAACAATGGCACGGGGCGTATAAGGATGCCCATAATTATCTTGTGACAGCTGATTCCATCGAAGGCCCGTGGTCAGAGCCGGTTTATCTGAACAGCAGCGGATTTGATCCGTCGTTATTTCATGACGATGACGGCCGCAAGTGGCTTGTGAACATGATCTGGGACTACCGCGAAGGAAAGCATCCGTTTGCCGGTATCGTGCTGCAGGAATTTGACGAGGCGGCGGGCGAACTGACTGGACCGGTTCGTATGATTTATGAGGGAACCGATCTGAAGCTGACAGAAGGGCCGCACCTGTACAAAAAAGACGGCTGGTACTACTTGATTGTAGCGGAAGGCGGTACACGCTATGAGCATGCAGAATCCGTCGCGCGGTCACGCAGCCTGGAAGGTCCGTACGAAACGGATCCGGATTATCCGCTGATCACCTCGCGCGGCGATGACACGCTCGTGCTGCAAAAAGCAGGACACGGCAGCCTCGTGGAAACGCAGAACGGCGAGTGGTACTTCGTTCACCTTTGCGGACGTCCGTTAAACGGAACGTACTGTACGCTCGGACGAGAGACGGCGATTCAGAAGATTACCTGGACCGAGGACGGGTGGCCGAGACTCGCACACGGCGGTAATCGTCCGGCTGAATTCGTGGAGGCGCCGGATCTGCCGGAAAGCACGATCCACGAGCTTCCGGTGCGCGATGCATTTGACGGAACAGAACTGCATGGAAACTGGAATTCGCTGCGTGTTCCGATGGAGGAGTCGTGGTGTACGTTAAAAGAGGCTCCTGGACATCTGCGTCTTTACGGGCGGGAGTCACTCAGCTCGGTGCATAAACAGTCGCTCGTTGCGAGAAGACAGACGGCGTTTGTGTGCACAGCAGCAACAACGCTTTCGTTCGACCCGGATACGTACCAGCAGAAGGCGGGGCTTGTCGTTTATTATGACACCGAGGACCATGTGTATCTGCATGTTACGTATCACGAAAGCAAAGGGCGGGTGCTGCAGCTGATCCGCACGAAAAACGGACAGTACGAAGAGCTGCTCCATCCTGCAAAGCGAATCACCCAGGAGGGGCCGGTCGAGCTGAAGGTGTCGATTTCCTACGACCGTATGCAGTTTTCATACCGCACAGAAGATGAAAACTGGCAGCTGATCGGGCAAGAGCTCGATACGACGCATATGTCAGATGACTCGGCGGCTGATGTCCGCTTTACCGGCACATTTATCGGCATGGCCTGTCAGGATTACAGCGGCAGAAAGCGGCCCGCTGATTTTGATCACTTTGATTATAAGGCGGAAGGGGTTCCGAACACAGAGCAGGCTGTGACAAAGTAAGTTTATAAAGGGGCAGAGGGCGTTGTGTGACGCCCCTGCCTCTTTCTGTTCAATATGGAGGATAAAACTTGTATGTTTTTTAAATTTTTACGAGGTAATAATAGTGAATAACAGTGAAGACATAGGGAAAACATGCTATACTGAATTTGTACGTATGAGTATTACAACTTAAGAAATGGTGAGGTAAAATAGACGGCGTATTGGTCAGCCGGCAGAGGTGAGAAGAGCATGAAAACAAAATACAGCTACGTAAAAGCAGAAATAAAATCAAAAATCATGCAGGGGTATTTTCAGCCGCACGAAAAAGTCGGCTCCGAAAATGAGCTGCTGCAGGAGTACGGTGTCAGCCGTCATACGATCCGAAAAGCAGTCGACGAACTCGTGCATGAGGGATGGATTTATAAAAAACAGGGGGCAGGCACATTTTGTGCAGACCGCTCTAAAGATACAGAAGTACGATCGGGCAGAAAAAATATAGCCGTGATCACCACTTATTTTTCGGACTATATCTTCCCTTCCATCATACGCGGTGCAGAGAAATTGTTCCGGGAAAACGGCTATCAGGTAACGGTCTTCAGCACGAACAACGATCATGAGGAAGAAAAGCGCTGTCTGGAAGCGGTCCTCTCCCAACAGTTTGACGGTCTGATGATTGAGCCGACGAAGAGTGCACTGCCGAACCCGAATATCAACTATTATTTAAATATCGAAAAGCTTGGGATTCCTTACGTCATGATCAATGCGTATTACGAAGAGCTGGAGCCGCTCCACGTCGTCATGGATGATGTAGAAGGCGGCCGTCTGCAGGCGGAGCATTTGCTTAAGGGCGGTCATACAAACATCGTCGGCTTTTTCAAAAACGACGACATTCAAGGAGCGAAGCGGATGAAAGGCTTTATTAAAGCCCATCGGGAGCACGGTACCCCGCTCAGTCCGCAGCATATTGTGACCTATCAGACTGAAAATCGCGACTCGCTTCCCGCAAAGGAATTAAAGCGCAAGCTGAAGGAGGCCGCGTCGACCCGTCCAACCGCGGTCGTCTGCTACAACGATCAGCTCGCGCTGCTGCTGCTCGATGTGCTGCGCGAAACAAAGCTAAACGTGCCGGAGGATATCTCGATCATCGGATTTGATGATTCCTTTCTGTCAACGGCTTCAGAAGTAAAGCTGACGACCGTGCCGCACCCGAAAGAGGAGCTAGGCTCGGCCGCAGCGCAGACGGTATTAAATATGATCGCGGATGCCAGCGAAAGCGGCGGCAGGCGAACGGCGGTGCCGATCATGTTTCCGTCAAGACTGTTGGAGCGTCAGTCAACAAAGGCACGTAACCCGCAGCCAGTCAATCCGTAACTTGAAACCGTCCTTCTATCAAAGGGCGGTTTTTCATTTGCCATTGTTCACGTTTTGTTGTTGACACTCCCCTTTACATGTACGGTTGGACCGGAAGCAAAGCAGCTATCGTTGATCATTCGCTTTACGTTTGATTACACTAAAAACAGGAAGACGACTGACATATATCCTACGCTCACAGCCACCAGGGAAGCAACGTACATCAGCAAAAACTTCCGTTTACGCGCATGCCTGAAATAGAATCTCACCATAACTATACTGCCTGCCAAAAAAGTGACGCCGCAGAGAACGTATAAAAACAGGGAAGTGGCCTGGAGAAAATCACTGTTGAAATGGGTGCCTGCCAACAAACTGACGGACCCTAAGTAAAACCAGATGAAGCTTTGCACCAACACGTTTGTGTGATCACTTACTACTTTTTGAACACTGCTGGGAGCGGGGCTGAATGTTCGATTAAGAAGATAGATAACAGAGACGTTTAACAGTACAAGTGGCAGACAATAAGCGATAACGTATAACAGGAAGATGAATAAAAAAAATTCAGCGAGGTAGATCAAATCTTCAGCTCTCCCGTTTCCTCCAAATAATTGTTCAAATATAGCGGGCGCTCTCATTAAGATCCCGCAGATGATAGTGAACGGTAAGATGATAAACAAAATGAAAAGGTTCCAAACCCACGATACATAGGTGTTATGTTGAATATTCGCAGCAGGCTTTAAGAAAATCTGCCTTAAATAGATAAACAAACCGATCCTCACTTCTTCTCCAGCGGTCATAAGATCAACCTTTCTTATTCAGATTCATCGATATCTCTTTTTTATGCCAGTGACGATAGAGTATAAAAGAGGCAACATGCCAATCGTAAAGAGTTCGACCAGTTTAAAGAACAGAATCATGTATGACACACACGCTGTTAATCATTCCATATGTTGTCTTTATTTTAGGGTGTGCTTTGATTGTACCCTTTTATCAACCACATACTCAAAAACCTGTATGTAAAGCTCCTGTGG
This sequence comes from Alkalicoccus luteus, assembly GCF_052061695.1. Classification (NCBI taxonomy): domain Bacteria; kingdom Bacillati; phylum Bacillota; class Bacilli; order Caryophanales; family Bacillaceae; genus Alkalicoccus; species Alkalicoccus luteus. The sequence continues at coordinate 30,898 of NZ_JBPZEY010000001.1, read as the reverse complement.
ATAGGTAATGCTGTGAACGGTCAACATTTTGTAACAATTTATCACAAAAATCTCTGTTAAGCGCTTCATTGTTCACGTAAACTTGCAAGAGAAAGGAGGCGGCGCGGATGAAGCCATTAGAACGTCAGAAAATCATAGTGGATATGGTTCATCATCACGATGTGGTGCAGGTGTCCGATATCAGCCGCGTCTGTCAGGTGTCAGAGATGACGATTTATCGGGATGTGCAAAAGCTCGAACAAGAGGGACGCGTACAAAAAACGTCCCGCGGAATCACCGCGCTCGTTCCGGAGCAGACTGGAAGCGACACGTGCGCATACTGTCAAAAGCCGGCTGGAGACAGACTTTCGGTGCAGCTTGTGTACAATAATCGCTCACAGGAAAAAGCGTGCTGCGGCCACTGTGCGCTGCTGCGGTTTGACGAAAAAAGTGATGAGGTGGTGCAGATGATCGGCCGGGATTTTTTACTCGATACGACCATCAATGTTCGCCAGGGTGTATTCGTTATGAACAGCTCACTGCCGTTGTTTTGCTGCAGCCCGCAGACGCTCATCTTCCAGAGGCAGGAGGAAGCGCGGAAATTTGCGGCTGGTTTTGGCGGAAGCCTGATGAATTATGATGAGGCGGTCCAATTTGTGAAACAGGATATGGGCTGCTCCTGCCAATCTTCGCATACATAATGTAGGGGGATACGAACATGAGAAAAGCATGGATACTAACAGCGGCGGTTGGATTACTAGCTGCCTGCGGAACAGCTGAAGAAAACAACAATGAACAAAGCGGTGCTGTTGGAGTGGACGAAATCAATCTGGAGCCGCTTGAAGCGGAAATTGAGGCTCCGGAAGCACTCGATCCGGGTGAAGACGCGGAGCTTCGCGTGCTTGTCACGCAAGGCGACGAGCTCGTTGATGACGCCAGTGAAGTAAAGTGGGAAATCTGGCAGGCTGGTTCCAAGGAAGGCAGCGAAATGGTCGAGTCTGACCTTCCGGGTGAAGAAGGCTGGTATGAAGTCAGCTATACGTTTGAAGATGAGGCGGTCTACCATATTCAGCCGCACACGACCGCGCGCGGATCCCACGTCATGCCGGTTCACGATATTGTGGTCGGCGAACCGGATGAAGAAGAGCTTGAGGAAGCGGAAGACACCGAGCACGCTGACAGCATGGATGACCATGAGCACAACGATAATGAAGATCATGACCACAGTCACGACAATGAAGATCATGAGCACGACCACGATCACGAGGACCACAGTCACGAACACGGTCCGATGCATGAGAGCATGGCGCTTGACAGGAATACCCCTGATCAGGTGACCGGCCTTGATGAGGTGACAATTTCCTTTGATGTCAGCTGGGAGGACGACGCCTGGGAGAACGGAGAGGTCCGGCTGGAAATCTGGCAGCACGGTGATGACATGCGCACGTGGCTTGATGCAGAAGAAACAGAGGCTGGCACGTATGAAAAAGCGTTTGAACCGGAATCCTACGGCAGCTATCACATCATGGTGCACCTGGAAGACGAAGAGGTGCACGAGCATATCCAATATGAGCTCGAGGTAAAAGAAGAGTAGAAAAAACCGGCGTGCTTACGCCGGTTTTTTTGTCGCATTAGGCATTTTCTATCGAAATAGATTTCTTTAGGAAATAGGTTTCCATCAAACAGGGAAGAATGATACACTCGTGGTGGGAAAAAAGCAATGATAAATAGGGGTGTTTTTGGTGAATGCAGTACCGCTTAAATTTATGCTCGTGGTGGGGCTTCTCTTTATTGGTACAATCGTTGCTGCAGCGTTCAGCTACAGCGGCTATTCAGAAGCGGTCTCCACATGCGTGGAAGCAAACAAGCAGATTACAGAAAACGATCTCGGATTTATGGCCTTTAACTGGTCCGTCTCCTGTGGAAGCGGAGTAGAGTAAGGCAGCCAAACAGTCATGCGAAGCATGGCTGTTTTTTTTACAAGGAGGAGAAGCTATGAACAAACAAACGCTGTTCGCTTTTGCAGCAATTACCGCGATTACGGCTGCAGTGCTGATTTTTTTCAGCGAAACGCCCGTGATTGATCCGATTGGAGAGGAAGTGTCGATTTCCTACAGCTATCCGTCTTTTGAAGAGATGGAGATCGTGCTGGCCGCTGTCGCAGACGACGAAAGTGAGATTTTGCTGCAGTACGCGGAGCAAGCCGGGGAAGCAGATGCCGATGAAGAAGCAGTGCCCGACCATATGACGACAGTCGAAGGGCCGTATGAGCATGAAGAGCCGGTGCTCACAATCAGACAGGGACCGGAACCGGTCTGGTTGCGCGGGACCCCGTCGGAATACAACGAAGACCATCATGGAGAGCTGTTCGAACTAGATGGACAAGAACTGTATGTTAGTACGGAAGATACGCTGGGTCTTCTGCAGGTGATTACCGATTACCGCGATACGTCTTATTTAATTCAAATGGAAGAGATCGACGTTGAGATGCCGCGTGAAGCAATCGAAGAGCTCATCCAGGATATCTTCTCGGAAATCCGGGCCTCTTATAATGAGCAGGAGTGACGGGCTTCCCATTGGCAGTAACGGCGTAATTCTTCCAAAAAAGCATCATCCGCTTTTGGGGTAATCGTATCCCAGCTTTCATAGCGCCCTGCACGTGCGAACGCGTGGTTGACTTTAGAAATGGAAAAACGGTACGGTTCGTAATCCAATGTAATGGAGAGGCCGCCGGAGCCAGGTGCAAGAATAACGAGCCTCCTTTTTCGTCAGTCCAGCGTTTTTGTCAGAAAAAGAAACCTTTTTCAGCTTGCTCCGTAAAAGATAAACAAGAGGTGAGCGAACATGAAAAACTGGTTATTCTTTTTAACAGCGCTGATTTTGCTGTTCATCGGACCGGCAGCTGCGTCTGCGTTTGAACTGGAGATTACGAATGCTGAAATCGATGCCTACTTGCAGGAGGACGGTTCGGCGCAAGTAGAGGAATCCTTTACGTATGCGTTTGAGGGTGAATTTAATGGCGTGATCCGATCGCTGATTGAGCCGGAGGAGATGACGATTCACAGCGTGGAAGCGTTTGAAGATGGTGAACCGCTCGCAATTGAGGTGGAGGAGAGCGAACACCGGATTCAGCGGCCCGGTGAGGATGAAACGTTTACGGTTGATTTAACGTACGTGATCGAAGACGCGGTCGTACGCTATACGGATTTTGGTGATTTCGACTATGCGTTTTTTGATCGCTCGAATGAAACAGCCTACGAGAACATGGAAATCCGTATCCATGCACCAGGACCGTCGGAAGAAGTTTTAGGCACCGGATTCGATGCACTTGAGGACGCCGAACAGCAGCTGGATGAAGCGACGGTCGCCTTTTTGCCGGGGCGGGTTCCGTCCGGTGAAAACGGGGATCTCCGCGTCGCCTTTGATGCAGAGCTGTTTCCGGCAGCGACCGTCACATCCGCGGACTCTTTGATGGAAATCTTGGAGGCTGAGGAGCGGGAAGCAGAGGAAGCAGCGGCAGCTGCAGCAGCAAGAGAAAACGTGATGACGACGCTTGCACCGATTCTGATTGTCCTGTTTGCGGGACTCTCGCTCGTGCCGATCTGGTTCGACCGACGCAAGTATCTCCCTAACAAACGGCGGGCGATGGAAAAGGGCTTTGAAAAAGGAGCACCGGACTTGCAGCTGAGTTTGCCGGCAACGATGTTTTATGTGCAGCCTGCAGTCACGTCCGAGCTGCTTACGGCATCGCTTCTGGATCTTGTCCGGCAAGGGTTTGCCGAGCAAAACGGAGACAGCTTTACGCTGAAGACACGCGAAGGATTAAGCGGACATGAGCAAATATTGACCGCGATGCTCTTCGACGATATTGGAGATGGAACGACGTTTAACATGAGCGACCTCGAGCAGCATTTGAAAAAAGAAGCGAATTACAACGAGTTCGAAACGAAAAAAGCGGCCTGGGCAAAGGAAGTTGTTCATGAGAAAAATCAGGCAGAGCTGAAAATCCCGCGAACGGGTCTGAGAGTACTGGCGGGAGCAGCCGGAGTCGGCGCCATTGCAGCCTCCGTTATGTACTTCCTGTTCGGCTTGTTTCTACCGGCGATACTGCTTCTTCTCACCGGATTCGCCGGCATTGCGGCTGCTGCGCTGCACCAGCCGCGTACGGAAAAAGGCTGGCGGCTTCTCGGGGAGTGGCACGATTATAAAAAAGAGGTTGCCGGCTACGAGCCGGAAGACTGGCAGCGGCTCGATCCGGATGAGCAGCAGCTCGCCTTTATTTACGGCCTCGGGCTGAATGTAAAATCCGTCAGGCAGCTCAGTAAATCAATGCCGAAAATGAAGCAGGGCTCGGCGCCGGCTTATCAGGACAATATGATCCCGGTGTTTATGACAGCAGGCTTGTTTGCAAGTACACAGTTCTCCTCTTCTACAGCTGCAGCCTCGAGCACGCATAGCTCCGCGGGAACGAGCGCGGGCGGCGGGGCTGGAGCAGGCGGCGGAGGAGGCGGATCCGGTGGTTTTTAATTCACCGCCTGAAGTCAGGAATTGAAACGTTTAATGATCACCCTGTCCATAGGCGGCAGGGTGATGATTTAAAGTCTATTGAACGGTTCACTTAGGAGGAAACGGATGTCAGAATTTGATCATATGAGAGAAAAGCTTTCTTTACGGGGGAAAAACGGGATTGCATTTATTGCGGCAGCCAGCGTCATCTGGTGCCTGATTACAATGTTGTTTTTTCTGCCGCTTGATCAGCATACGTAAAATATAGGAATGCTGTTTGCGACTGGACTCATGTTCCCATTTGCAATGGCAGCTTCTGTGCTGTTAAAAGCGAAGTGGAAGTTTGACGGTCATCCGCTCGCGTCGCTCGGATCGCAGCTGAATGTTGCACAGGTGATGTACATACCGCTCGTGCTCTGGGCTGTTTCCATGGCCCCATCACAAGCGGTCCTATTTCTAGCAGTTATTGTAGCAGCGCACTTTTTTCCATATGGCTGGCTGTATAACACACGGGCTTTCTATGTCATGTCGCCTGTTATGGTTCTCGTGCTTTTTGGAACATCCATCGTCACAAATGCTGTCTGGGCCATTCCAGGCGTAATGGTTGTGCTGCTCCTTCTGCTAGCAGGCTGGCTTCATGTAGATTTTCGGAGCAAGGTCAAGCATCAGGAAGAGAGAAAGGAACAAGTTGCGGGTTAAAGAATGCAGTAAAAGCTGTCGCAATAGGATAACAGGTACTAAAAAGCAGCCGGTGATCCACAGGGAATCACCGGCTTTTGCTTGTTCAGTCGTATTCGTCAATCGTCCAGTCGTGGATGAATTCCACACAGCCTTTCAAGGTTTGTGCGACCGGGCATTTTTTCTCGAACACCGGCAGAACGCGCTCCGCCTGGTCACGTTTTCCACGAGGCACTTGAATGTGATAATGACAGTGAATTTTCGTGATTTTTAGCACGCCTTCGGGTGCTTCGATCGTGCCTTGTACATCGGTTTTCAGTCGGTCCGGATAGAGAGGGATGTCACGCGCATCCAGCGCGCCGGCAAGGGTGCCGGTCAGTCAGCCGCCGGCAGCGGCGACGATGTGATCCAGCGTGGATGGATATTCCGTTTCGGGTTCGACTCTGTAAAACTCCTTCACACCTCCGTGAACGCCAAAATCAAACGGGTCCTCAAATCCTTCCAGATAGGCTTAACGGTGCGGGGGCTGCTGCTGTTCGATCCGAATGTTCGTTAACGCAATTGGTTTTGTCATCCTGGCACTCCTCTCTTTACGCACGTCATTCCCGTACTTGAAAAAAGAGAAACCTTCCGTCTCTTCCAATCGTAGGTATTATTGGCAAGTATTTAATATTTGAAGGGGTGTCCGCACGCATGAGCAGCTATTCGATTGAACAATTTATTGAACGAACAGAACGTAAAGAGCGGCCCGAGGAAGCGTTCGGCCTGCAGTCAGACCGCATTTTGGAAGTAGAGCTTGCGGGAGAAGTCTGGGCGAAAATGGGTGCCATGATTTCCTATACCGGTGAGATCAAATTTGAACGGGAGCGGGCGCTGGAGCACGGCGTGGAACGAATGTTTAAAAAAACGTTTACGAGCGAAGGCGGCGAATTGATGAAAGCAACGGGCCGCGGCAATCTGTTTCTGGCAGACCAGGGAAAGCGCGTGACGGTGCTGGAGCTTGGGAACAGACAGCTGACGGTCAACGGCAATGATCTGCTGGCATTTGAACCGACCGTCGAATGGGATATTGAGCTGATGAGAAAAGTCGCCGGCATGATGTCAGGCGGCCTGTTCAATATTACGCTGAAAGGCGAGGGAAAAGTAGCGATCACCACGTATTTCGAGCCGCTTACCCTAAGCGTGACGCCGGATAAGCCGGTCTACACCGATCCGACCGCGACCGTCGCCTGGTCCGGCGGCCTCACACCGGAATTTCACACCGACATCAACTACCGCACCTTTTTAGGACGAGGCAGCGGGGAGTCGATTCAAATGAAATTTGAAGGCGACGGATTTGTCATCGTCCAGCCCGGGTTTGAAACAGAGTAAGTAACGCGTCATCATGAGCAGTCAGCTGGCCGTTTGACCGACAGCCGCACAGGAGTACTGTGCGGTTTTTTGCGTGTATGGCAGCCTCTTGAACAACAGATTTGATATGACAGCGCAACAGATTTACATAACAGAGCGTTTTTCATGGTGCTAAAGCAGGGATTAATCGTGCAGAGCACTTCCAAGAGCCGGTCTATTTGCAGGCCGGTTTTTATTTAGTTGGACCTAATTTACGTGCAACACGTTTATGACAAAAGCTAACTGGAAAATGAGTACCATAAAGACCCAAATGAACACTGGGGGGGAGACGATGGATATAAGTCCGGAGCTGGTCGGATTCAGTTTAATTATTTTTAGGTATTTTACTCTTAATCGGTAAGTGGATTCGCGTTTTTACACCGTTCTTTCAAAACTTCTTTTTGCCAAGCTCGATGATTGCTGGTTTAATTGGCTTGCTGCTCGGTCCTGAAATAGCAGGTCAATTTGGAGTGAATTTGTTTGACGAGGGAGGATTCTTTCCTCAATCCATGGTGGATGTGTGGAGCGAGCTACCGGGGTTACTGATCAACGTCATCTTTGCCTCGTTATTTCTCGGCATGACGTTCCCGTCTATTAAAAAGATGTGGGAGATTTCCGGTCCGCAGATTACATTTGCCCATTTTATTTCCTGGGGAATGTACGTTGTCGGAACACTGTTAACGCTCCTTATATTAACACCGGTTTTTGGCATGAACCCAGCTGCAGGAGCCTTGCTGGAAATCAGTTTTGTCGGCGGGCACGGTACAGCGGCGGGTTTGTCGGGAACGTTTGAAGCTGTCGGTTTTGAAGAAGGCAGGGATCTGGCAATTGGTCTGGCAACCATTGGTGTCCTGACCGGTGTATTTTTAGGAATGGTGGGCGGCCAGAAAAGGAAAAACAGAGATTATTAAAAACCCGGATGATATTAGCGAGGAGGAAAAGAAGGGACTTATCGCAAAAGAAAATCAGCAGGAAGAACCGGCCGGGCATCAAACGACGCATTCAGAATTCATTGAAACCCTTACCGTTCATTTAGGATACATTGGGGTCGCCATCACCATCGGGTTTTTGATGCTGGAAGGCATGATTCTGATCGAATAAGCACTTTGGATCGAAGAGATCGAGATTTTTACTCATCTGCCGCTTTTTCCGCTTGCCATGATTGGAGCAGTCATCGTTCAGCTGTTTTTAACAAATGTGGTGAAACATAATGTCATCGACCGGGGGATGATTAACCGCATTCAGGGGCTTGCGCTTGATATGCTGATCACAGCAGCTATCGCGACACTTGCACTTACGGTGATCGGCAATCACCTGTTTCCGTTTCTCATTATGGCAGCGGGTGCGATTTTATGGAACGTCGTTGCCTTTCTATTTATTGCTCCGCGAATCATGCCGGACTACTGGTTCGAGCGAGGAATTGGTGATCTGGGGCAAGCGATGGGAATGAGCGCCGCCGGCTTGTTATTGATTAAATTGGCAGACCCGCAAAATGAGTCTCCTGCAAAAGATGGCTTCAGCTACAAGCAGCTGCTGCTCGATATTTTTGTAGGCGGCGGACTTGTAACAGCGGCATCAGTTCCGCTTATTATTGCATTTGGACCAGTTCCTGCATTGATTGTGGCTGCTGTGATTATGACAGGATGGCTGCTGCTGGGACTCTTTCATTTCGGTAAAAAAAGAAGTTGATGTTTGCAAGTACATGTTTTTGGGAATTCTGCCAATAGCTTCTAAAGAGGAGGAATGACAACATGAGTAAAACGGTTTTTATCACAGGCGCAGCGACAGGTCTGGGCAGAGGAACGGCACTTGGCTTAGCAAAAAAGGGGCACAAGGTGATCGCCGGTGTGGAAATCATTTCGCAGGTGACGCCGCTTCGGGAAGAGGCAGAAGCGGCAGGCCTCGATATAGAAGTGGTGAAGCTTGACATTACAGATAAACAAGATCAAAAGCTTCTGGAGTCCTACGATTACGATGTATTTGTTGCAAATGCGGCGATCGGTGAGGGTGGACCAATTTCGGAAATCCCGGTAGACAGAATGCGTGAGATCTATGAGACGAACGTATTCAGTACGCTTGAAAACGCGCAGATCGCAGCGAAAAAATTTGTGGAGAAGCAGCAAGGAAAGATCATTTTCCTCAGCTCCATCGTCGGAATCGTGCCGATGCCGTATCTCGGTGCCTATGGGTCATCGAAACATGCGATAGAATCTATCGCGAAAACGATGCGTGCAGAGCTGAAAGAGTTTGGCGTACAAGTAGCTACGATTAATCCTGGGCCGTTCGAAACTGGATTTAATGACCGGATGTTTGAAGAACGAAAAAAGTGGTACGATCCAGACACACACTTTACGAAGGAAGAATCAATCAATGAAGCAGCAGAAATTTTAGATGAGCAGTACGATCCGGAAGATATGATCCGCAAGATGGTAGAAGTCATAGCCGATGATTCACATCTGTTCCGCACCGCCTATCCGGAGGAAGTCGAAGAGCAGATGAAAGAATCAGAGCAAGAAGCCTGGAAAGACAAGGTATAAACGGAAGGTAATTGGAACGGTTTTGCTATTCACATGAACGAGGCGAGCTCCTGAGAATGGAATCAGGAGCTCGTTCTTTTTTGTAGGTCACTGTTTTCTCTGTGAACCGACCTTTCCTCATTCACGATGCAGCCTCATACGTCTTACAAAGAAGTTCATGTTATAATTGGAAAAAACAGGAGGTGAGAAGAAAGTGCCGATCGATACATATGAGCAGACGGTGCTTGATAAACGCCGACAGATCAGCATTCACACGCCGGCGTCCTATGAGAGGAGCGCGAAGCGGTATCCTGTGCTGTATATGCACGACGGACAGAACGTCTTTGATGACGAGCGGGCTTTTTACGGTAGAAGCTGGCGGGCCGCGGAAGCAGCGGAGCGGGCAGATGTAATAATTGTCGCCGTCGACTGCAACACGGAAGGAACCGGCCGGCTCGACGAATACAGCGTGTGGGAGCTGCAGGCCGACGTGAAACAGAAGCTGGCTCTCGATCCTTCTCGTTCAGCAGGCGGTCGGGGAACGGCGTATAATCGCTATCTGATGGAGGAGTTGAAGCCGGAAATGGACCGGAAATGGCGCACGGACCCGGATCGCACAGGGATGGCCGGAAGCTCTGCTGGTGGGAACTGTACCTTAAGCGCTGTCTGCATGTATCCACACCTGATTCAGTATGCGGCAGCGTTAAGCCCAGCCTGCTGGCTGTTTCAGGAGAAGCTGGAGCATCAGATAAACGAAGCGGCTTTCACACCGCAGCACTGCATTTACATCGATACAGGTACGGATGAACACGTTGGATCTGTCGGGTCGAAAGCGTATATGGAGTCGGTTTTTTCTACGGCTAAGGTGCTGCAGCAAACAAAGGCAGACACGCGCTTTCATGTCCAGGAAAACGGGACGCATGAGGAAGCCTCGTGGGGAGAACGCTTTTCAGACGCAATTACTTTTTTATTTCGGGGGGATGCATGATGAAGCGTGCCGATGTCGCGTACGTCCTGCTGCAGAAAGAAGGACGTGTGCTGATTGTCCATAATAAAAAGCACGATTCATGGTCGCTGCCGGGCGGCGGAGTCGAAGCAGGAGAAACGCTCGCGCAGGCAGCCGTGCGGGAGGCAAAAGAAGAAACCGGTCTTACTGTAACAGTTGAAGGCGTCGCAGGCATCAACGAGGCGTTTCTGAAAGGCAATCACGTCCTGTTTATCACGTTTCATGGAACTATTGTCGGAGGGACCGAACAAATAGAGGATACAGACACCGTTTCTGCAATGACATGGACGGATGCTAAAGCAGCTGCAGAGATGATGCCGTATCTCGCTGATGTGTGGAGCCTGATGCTTGAAGGGAAGGCTCCGTACACATTGCAATAAGCAGACTCTTTATACGTATAAAAGCGCGTGTTTCTCATGGAGAACACGCGCTCTATTTCTATTCAAAGGCAGCCTGATACGGACATATTGAAGCAGTCGTTATCACGTTTCCTTTTTCTTTTTGCCCAGATTCACATAATAATCTCGGCCGTATCTCGTTTTTGTCGCGAGACCGCCTTTCTTTCCATTTGCACGGTGCTGTTCACGCTGCTTCTCCCTAATCTCCCGTTCCTTTTCTGACAGTTCTTTTGGCTGACTCATGGTAAGGTTTCCTCCTTATAAAAACGATTTTGAAATCAAGCATGTTGATCTTTTGGATGAGTTCATCTGCTGACTACTCTGGCTGAAACGAACCTGCAGGTGGTTCTTTTCTTACAATAACTTATGCGATTTTTCGAGTAATCAGACAAAAATTACCTTATACTTACACGAAGTGAATCACTTACTTTTTTTAATACAAAATAACCATGTCTATTTATTTACTCATATAACTAGTGTAACCGATAACTAACGAATAGAAACGTCTTAAAAAATTTGTACAACGTGTGAATACCCTCAATAAAACGATTATTGAGGCATTTTTGAAAAAACGTTCTTAAGCCTTACGTCAGATTACATGAATATGACAAAAAACTGGAATCACCGTATTAATCATATTTATAATAAGCATAAATACTCACTTAATCGTGGTTATAGAGTCAGAATTATCTGTCTCGTTATTGAAACATACGTGGTTTGGCGCATATTTGGTGTACTTTATCGACAAAATATACAATCGGTATGCAGAGAAAATGTTTAAGATGACGCTGATAGGAGGAAGGCGAGGTTGTAAAGAGGCATTTGCTTAGCGCTGAACATTCATATAGGTGCAGCTTGCTAACATAGCTGAACAATCGCAGGTGTCAGTCATTCAAAAAGTTGTGTTGATAAGAATGATGAAAGGGGTTTTGATAGAATGAAACGATTCTGGATAGGTAGTCAGGACTGGAAGCATACGCTGTTTGTACACTACCGTATTCCGGTCGAACTGCTCCGCCCGCACGTGCCTGATGAACTGACCATTGAAGAGTACGACGGAAGTGCGTGGATTGGGATCGTCAGTTTCGAAGCCGCAGAAAATAAAATCCGGCTTGCAAGCGGTATTTCTGTCGTACCATCCTTTCTGGAGCTGAATGTCCGCACGTACGTGAATTACGAAGCAGAGCGCGGTGTTTACTTTTTAACAATGGATGCCAACTCGCTTACCGCCGTAAAAGGAGCAAGATGGCTGACGTCGCTCCCTTACTATGAAGCTATTATGAACATTCGCACGTTTGAGAATGGATGCGATTTCACCTCTATTCGGAAAGGAAAAGAAAAAGATTCGGCGGTCTTCACCGTCAGTGCGGCAAGCAGGGATGCCGTTTATCCTGCAGTACAATATCCGCTGACGGAGTTCCTGATGGAGAGATATGCACTGTTTACGACCAATAAAGGAGAGTTGTACAAAGGGCCGATTGAACACGGTGTCTGGCAAGTGAAAAATGCAGAGATAGAGGTGTATAACAATTCCTTATTTGACTTTATCGACGGCTTCACTCCGGAAGAGCCCGTCGTGCACTTGGCCGAAACGCAGCGCACGAGCTTTTATCCGTTTGAGCCGGTACAAAAAAATCAGCCGACGGAATAACGTCGGCTGATGATGAACTAGCGATGGGACTAGTTAGTTGCATCGCCTTTTTTGATTTCCTGCTGCGCCCCTCCGGCGATAGCAGGATTTTCATCTGCGGCAATGTCCCCTAAGCTGACGACGCCCTGCACCTTATCATGCTCTACTACGAGCAGCCGTTTAATTTGGTGATCCTGCATTAAAAGAGACGCTTCTTCTCCATCCATATCTGCGTTAGCCGTAATGACCGTTTCATTGATAATATCCTCTGCGCGAAGCTGGTCGATCGAACCTTTTGCGAGACCTTTTACGACAATGTCACGATCCGTCACCACACCTGCGTACTTCTCATTTTTCAAAATTGGAAGAAACCCGGTGTCGTGTTCTGCCATCAGCTTTGCAAGTTCCTCCAGCGTCGCATCTGTTTCTGCAGACTGAATTTCCGTATTCATAAATTCTTTAATTGCACTCATGGTATACCTCCTTTTAAAAGTTAATTCACGATCTTCATTGCCGATTCAGTTAAAAATAAACGAATGATTCATCATTTTATCAAAAATGAGACTATATGATTTCTTATATGTAGAAGTAGATTGCTTTAGTCTTAATGAGGGCAGGTGGCTTTAGCAAGGAGGGTTTCACAGGATGTTTTCCGGCTGCTGCTTAAGGCTTAATTTGAGACAGAGAGGTTAACGATTCACAGTTTGTGGGAAGCAGGGGCGATAGGGACAACTAGAAAGCAGGTGATCAAATGACAGTATCAGAAGGAAAACGTGTTCCGGAATTTACGCTGCCATCCACAAAGCGGAAAAGCATAGCGCTCTCTGATTATACGGGGGAGAAGCATGTGCTGCTCGTGTTTTTTCCGCTTGCCTTCACTCCTGGCTGAATCAGAGAATTGACCTCTTGGAAAGAGGCCTACGATTTTTTTGACGAACGCCAGATTGAAGTCCTAGGGATCAGCGTCGATCATATGTACACGCAAAACGTATTTGAAGCTACGCTCGGGACGCTTCCGTATCCGCTTTTGGCCGACTGGCATAAGACGACGGCTCGTGACTTTGGCGTTTTAGAGCCCGAAGACGAAGTATCCAGCCGTGCCTGTTTCTTAATCCACCGAGATGGCACACTCGTCTATCGGAATGAAGCCTTCGACGCGGAAAATGACGATCATTATCAAGGAGTGTTTGAAGCCTGCCGAAAGCTGGAGAGCAGGCATTGATAAAAAAGCTGCTGCCATAAGTTGGCAGCAGCTTTTTAATATCGCTATCGATTCTCATTATCTTTATCGTGCGTAACGTCTGCCTTTTCCTCATCTGTTTCAGCGCGGCCTTCTTTAACCGGCTTCATCGTGCCTTCTTCTTTTGAAACTTTGGCAAAAAGCAACGACCCTAATCCCAGGGCAAGAACGACGAGAATCAGGATGTCGGCAGCAACTTGTGCAGGTCCGCCAATCGGATGCTCCTGCGTCGTTGTGTAAATAAAATAAATGGCAGCGCCGACGATCATAACGACCGCAAACAGCGGTGTAATGCCTCTTAGTAAACGGCTCACTAGAAACCCTCCTTCATGTGTGCTGATAGTACGTAAATTCCTGTAAAATGAATATTATATTCGCGTTTTTGTGTGATTCATACGAAAGCAACCCCTTTAATGGAAATTTGTAAGTATTTAAGCCTGGTTATATAGATGATTATCAGGTCATTTTCATCACTATTTGTTGAATAAACGTCTTTTTTGTGTGAAATTATGTATTAGAAAAGATTTACTTTTCTTTCTGTCCGCTTCCAACTATCATAAACGTATACTCATCGTTTGGAGGGGATACCATGTATATTCTTTTTCGCAACAGATGGGGAACGGATGAAATACTGACTCATACTGGGTTGGACATTCCGAAGGTTTTTGACTCGAAGGAGGAAGCGGAATTGATGGCAGCAGCGCTGAATAAATCGATCCGTCCTACCATGGAGTGGCAGGTCAGAAAAGCGTCGGCAGAAGAAGCGACGTCACCTGTTTCCGAGAAGCCGAAGGGAACATTTGCATAAACCGGTTCGCAGCCGTACAACAGCATACAGCAGATTCAATACTCTTACTCACTCTACTATTCACTCTACTTATTCTACTTCAATCGTCACCGCGACCAATCTGCAAAGGAGATCTCTGTTCTCCTATGAAAAGCTCAGGAGCCAATGTGCTCCTGAGTTTTTCTGCGGACGAATGCAGAGAGCCGCAGCGACATGAAAGTTATCATTCCGGCTTAAGAAGTTTTCAATTGGGCCGGAAAAGTTATTAAATGACGAGGCAAACATTTCATCCTCTGCGTCGAAGTTATCATTGTTATTATTTGGCGTTCTATATAGCGAAAAAGTTATTAGTTGACCGAGCCAAGTTTTCATTTGGTGCCGTCAACTTATCAAGATCCTTAAAGGAAGCTTCCGGACCCCGGAAGCAATCTGCTTCAGTCGGAAAAGTTGAACATTTTCTAGAGAAGATAAACGTTTCCGTCCGCCAGATGAACATTTCTTCGTTATAGCAGATTAAAGTTGATGCTCGTAAACAGTTAGATACCGAAGTTAAAGCTTTCACCTGAAAAGTTGAACATCTTCCTTAAGAAGTTAATGATTTTACCAGAAAAGATGAACACTTTCCCAAGCAACCCCCCTTCGTAAGGAAGCTTCCGGCTCCGGAAGCAGATCCTGCGCAGTTCCGGCATCATGTTCTCCTAAGCTGCACCAGTTTTCCATACCTGTCCAGTGAGTTCACAGTTCGTTGCGACTTTTTTTCAATGTAAGCGGTTAGCATCGTTGAGCGTAAACGCTGGCTGCGGTAAGCTAGAGAGCGGACGTTTAACTAGAAAGGAACGAGAACTTATTATGACGAACCTGGATTTTTTGAACCAGTTTTGGATTATCGTGTTTTTCCTGATTCCGATCGTGCTGATTTCGAGAACGGTCGTAGCCGGGACTCGGTATTCTCCTATTTTGATCGTCGTGCTGTTCGGTTTGGCGATGGGCTTTTTACTTGAATACAGCGGGGTGAGCGACCCTGGACTGACGGCATTCCCGATGGTCGGCATTATGGCGCAGACGACGATCATCGCTCTGATCGCTTCGTTTTTTGTCGGCGGACAGGAGCTGCGCAAAATTCTCGGGCGAAAATCGCTCGATGCGGAGGACATGGTCACGCCGGCAGATGAGGAAGTCATTCTTGGTACAACGCGCACGCAAATGTTTCTCATTGTTCGCTCGCTTTTCATTTTGCTCGGCATGTACGGACTGATGCATGCGATTCAAGGAACGGGAACGGAAGAACTAAGCAGCTATTATCCCGTGATTGCTTACATCGGCATCATCGGTGCGCTGATTTTGATCGATAACAAGGCGCGCGTTACAAACAAGCGGCTCTATTTGCGTAAAGGTGTGGTAGAGCTTACGCTGCTGCTTGCAGTGCTGCTCATTTCCTACATGATTGCCCAGCTTGTGGCGCCGGTCATTGCGCTGCCGCAGATATTCTTTGCTATGATGGTTTCGGCTGCGATCGGGGCCGTGTTTTATAAATGGACGTTTGGTCCTACGCTGCGCTCGCTTTTGTTTGCGGGAATTCCGATCGTGCTTGCCGCGAACTTTCTCGTCGGCGGCTCACGAATCGGTGAGGCATTCGATATTCCGGGCGTTAATGCGGTACTCGTTTACGGCTTCTTTGGCCAGCTCGTCTGGATGTTCGGCGGGATCGCACTGCTGATGTATTTCGCCCGAACGTCCAACGCCCGCAATCTGGCGCCGGGCATGGCAGGAGCGCTGTCACACTCCGGTCTTACCGGCGCGTGTACAGCCGGAGACTTCGGAAAAACGGCAGCAAGCCGTGCGCCGATTATGATTAACATTCCGTTTTTCGGACACATTTTTGTATTTTCAATCCTTGCGGTAAGTGCAGAGCAGGGAAGCCTCTGGCTCTGGCCGGCGCTTCTGCTCGTTGCAATCGGCCTCGGGCTGACGGTGCTGGCACTGAAAAACCTGCGCGCAGCAGGAGGGGAGGATCGCCGCGAAGTCACGTCACTGATGCAGTTTTCCTTCGGCTGGCAGCTTTGCGCGGTGTTCGGAGGCCTGGCGTTTTTGTACATGGGGCCGCTCGCGATTGACTATGCCGCGATGGCGCAGGCTTCCGCGATTTCGCACTTCGGACTGTTTGCAGCGATTCAGGAAGGGATGTTCGGAGAGAACGCAGCACTGCTCATTCCGTTCGTATTCTCCATGCCGTTCCTCGTGCATCCGCTTGTGTTTTACATGTTCGGACGCGCGATGGAAAACGGCGGCGACATGCCGAAAAAGCCGGTATACATCATGGCCTTCATTGGTCTGATCGGTGTTACCATTTCCTTGTTTGTATAAAAAAGAAGCCGTTCCCAGCGTGGGAGCGGCTCTTTTTTTGCTAGCGTGCAGCTTGTTTAATGCGCGATCATTTCATGTGCGATATCATCCCCGTCCATGGAGGCTGGATAGTACGTTGGCCAATTTGTGACTTCATCCAGGAGTTCGTCACGATCTTCGCCCCAATACAGGTGGAAATGGTGGGCAGGGTTCGGGGCGATTTGATGATCGCTGAACTGAATAAAGGCAGGCATATCGCTGTCGCCATCCTGCTTTTCAAAAATGAAGCGGACACCACGATTACCGGCTTCATAGGTAAGCACCTCGTAGCCATCATAATCGTAGGAAGCTGACATTTCCGTATCTTCCGTCAGGAATGTAAATGTATCTTCTTCAATGATAATTTCATCGACATCTGTTTGATAGCCTGTTTCATAATACGCTATGTACTCCTCGGCCGTCATCGACTCGTCCTCGTCCGCTTTATGCTCCATCACGTCATCCAGCTCACCGTTTTGTAAATAAGGATAAACGGATTGCCATTCTCCCTCCCAGTCAGAGAGGTCCCGGTCTTCGATTTGATCATCCTCAAAATACCCGTCATAGATGTCCTGATCTTCTTCGTCGTGATGGTGATCGTGCTCGTCATCGTGGTTATGGTCGTGATTGTCATCATGGTTATGATCGTGATCGTTGTGATCTTCCTCATTGTGATGATTAGTTTCATTCGCTTGATCGTGGTTCTCGTTTTCCTCAGCTTGATGTTCGCTTTGCTCCGCAGAGGCGTTTTCTGTGCCTTCGTTATTAGCAGACTGGCATCCAGCTGCTGTGAGCAACGCAGCGAATGATAGTATCATCGTTGTTCGTTTCATTATAGCATTCCACCTTTTTAAATCGTTATTGTTACGATTTAAATTATTACATGGTTTGTCTGATAGTGTCAACGACTATATGAGGCTTCGGCGTACGAATGCAAAGTAGCGATAACTGTTATGGTGTTAGAAGACGTTTCTCGTGAGAAAGCCTATTTTTCCTTGATCTCCACCCTGCAGCAGTTCTTCGGTGTGCTGGACTTAACGCCAAGCAGCTGTTTGATCCATTTTTTTAGCATTGTTTATTCCTCCTATACGTGTATGAGATAAAATAAAAATCCGGACACGGTCGACATCATAATAACAGAGAGGACAAACGTAACGATCAGCTCTGTTTTAAAAATGGTTTTTAATAACACGAGCTCCGGAAGACTGGCTCCGGCTGAACTGATCAGCATCGCCATCACCGGTCCGACGGCCATGCCGCCGGCGATCATGACCTGCGATACCGGGATCATCGTGGAAAGGCGGATATAGAGAGGTATGCCGATCACTGCTGCGGCCGGAATGAGCCACCAGGCATCGCCGCCTAAATACGTACTGATGAAATCAGTTGGAACGACGCCGTGCATAAGTGCTCCTATGGCAGCACTGATTGTCAAATAAGGAAAAACAGTTTTCATCATCGCCCATGTTTCAAACCAGGCGCGTTTCACTGAGAACGAGTTATGACGGTTATCGTAGCCGCTCATGACGACCTGCTTCACCGCGCGTTCCATGCCGAATCGTTCCAATATCAGACCAATTGCTAAAGAAAAACTGGCAGTAACGGGCGTGTAGGCGACTGCTATTTCCCAGCCCATAAACACGGTCATCACGGTTAAGATAGTTGGATCGAGCAGAGGAGAAGCAAACAAAAATACCATAACGACACCGAAGCGAATGTTGTTTTTTAATAAATGGACGACGATCGGAACGGTAGAACAGGAGCAGAACGGTGTCATAAAGGCGAAAACAAGCGCGATCAATCCGCCGCGAAAGCCGGAGTGCCGCTTCAGTAAATGTTCCAGCTTATGATACGGAATAAATACCTGAAGCAAATGAAGAATAAACGAGAGTATCATAAACAAGGCTGTGAGCTTCAACATGATAGAGGCAAACGATATCACTATGTCGAAAAACATGGTGGACCCTCCTTATATCAAATAAAATTGATATATTAGGCAAAATGTATACCCGGCTTACGGGGCCGGGCGGAAGATGCAGCATAATTCCTCGGAAAACAGGTGATTCATCGTTTCTCGATTCGCAGAATAGTAGTTCCACGTGCCGCGTTTTTCGCGGGTGATCAGTCCGGCATCAAGCAGCAGCTTTATGTGATAGGACAGCTTTGACTGGGGCAGGTGCACAAGCTCTGTCAGATCGCAGACGCAAAGTTCTCCACGATCGCACAGCAAATGCAATATCTGCAGTCGTTTTTGGTCACCGAGCGCTTTAAATTGTTTTTCATAGGCAGCATAATCGACCGTTGTTGACAGCGTAATCGGCAGTTCCATCAAATTCCCTCCTTTTATCAAGAATAATTGATATAACCTTATCATAATAAACCGCGACTAATTATGCAACAATTAAATCAAAATAATTTGATTTAATAAATAAAATAAACCTCTGTGAAGATCTCACAGAGGAAGTAAATCAGCTGGCAGATCCAGCAAAAACGTGCTTCATGGCGTACGTTTTTGGGGAGATGCCGTAGCGCTTTTTAAAAACGGAAGAATAATAGCTTGCGGATTGAAAGCCGACCTGGATGGATACTTCTTCGATCGACAGCTGATTATCCGCTAACAGGCGCAGGGAGGCATCGAGACGATACGCAACCAGGTAAGCCTTTAGACCGATCTGAAACTCCTTCTTAAACAGCATGCTGAGATGAGACTCGGAGATAAAAAGCTCCTTCGCAATACGACCAACAGTAAGGGACGGTGAACTGAAGTGACGGTGAACGATGTCGGCAGCCTGCTGTGCAGAAGTTAACGACGGGCTCATGGTGCATTCCTCCTCAAGCGGATATCGCTTGGTATTTCTATATATCTTACAAACAATGTCGAAATTTGTAAATAGTTCTAATTAGGTCCAAAGGCTTATTTTTCAGTGAAGTGAACAACATGTCCCTAATTGTTCATTTCAGCGAATATTACGAACCAAGCACGAGCAGGCAGGCGCCTGCAAGCGCCATGAGAAAGCCGGTCATCTGCCAGCCGGAGAGCTTTTCCTGAATGATCAGGCGGGCGCAGAGAAGCGTGAACAATGGGGACATGGATCCGGCAAGTCCAATGACCGAGAGAAGCCCCATGTTGACGCCTATAATATAGAGCACGGCAGCTAACGTTTGAAAAACGCCCATAATGGTAACGAGTACGCCGGCTCGAACAGTCAGCTGAAGGCTTGTACGCTGCACGATCATCACAGCAGCGGTCAGAAAGAGAGCCCCGGCCATCGTAAACAGCACCGTCCACATCGCTTCACCCGCTGGCGGAACGTAAATGAGCACAAAAAAGAGCCCGAGCAGAAAGCCCGCCGTCGCCGCTTCCAGCATCACTTTGGCTGAAGCAGCAGTATCGTCATTCTCATCCTGCTTTGAAATTAATACGATCGCGAGTGTAAGGACAACCAGTCCAGCAAAAATCAGCAGTCCGGGACGTTCGCCGAATAACAGACCGGCCGTTACCGGCATAATCGCCGACATAATCCCGCAAATGGACGCGGAAACGCCCATTTTTCCATTAGCCAGTGCCCGGAAATAAAACAAAAAGCCAGCGGCCAGCGCTGCGCCTGACAAACCTCCCCAAATAAGAGCATCCGTGCTGTATGTATCATTTGTAAGCAGTACAATTGGAATCATCATCAACGTTCCTGCTGCCTGCGCATAAAAAATGACCGCAAGCGTCGGCATGCGGCGCGTTACCTGTCCGGCCAGAAAATCACCGATTCCAAATAAGACGGCAGTTAAAAATCCTAATAAGAGTGCCACGTGTCAAGGTCTCCTTTCCACAATCAGACTTCCAGTATACACGGTACAATATCATTTGTAAGGCGCGGTGCATGAAAAACAAGAAAAAACCAACCCGCGGCGGGGTCGGTTTCAAGGATATACGGTTTATGGTTCGGGTTCATGCAGCGGATTGGGGCCAAACCGGTTGCTGCCGGAATCTGATTCCAACGCCATAAATACGATAAAAATGATCCAGCCGAGAAACGGCAGAATATTGATCAGAATCCAGAAGCCGCTGCGGTTTGTGTCGTGCAGCCGTCTGACACCGACGGCAAGGGACGGAATAAGGACCGCCAGGCTGTAAACGGAAGAAATCACCGTGGGCAGGCCGATCAGCGTTTCCATCATCGCGAGGCCGACAAGAATCATCAAGTGGACAAGAAAAAACATCCAGTACTCCTTGCGGCGCGCCCGTCCGGAGAAAGTAGCATAGTTTTTTAAAACGTGCAGATACCAGTTCATGATCGGCTCCTTTCAGGATGAAAAAACACCAGGCTACAGTTCCGTATCTTCGAATCGCTCAAGATCGTTGTTATGGCCAATGACGAGCAGAATATTACCTGTGCGGATCGGTTCATCCGGCTTTGGTGAAATATTCATCGCTTCACCGTCTTTAATCGCAAGCAGCGTAATGCCGTATTTCGCTCGCAGCTGCAGTGACATAAGCGTTTCCCCATCAATTTTATCGGAAGCGCGAAGCTCGATGATGCTGTAGTCATCGGAAAGATCGATATAATCGATAACCTTATCGGAGACGATGTTATGGGCAATTCGTTTGCCCATATCAAATTCCGGATGCACGACAACGTCTGCGCCGATTTTATCAAGTACCTTCTGATGATACATATTCTGAGCCTTGACCCACACTTGTGAGACGCCTTCATCCTTTAACACGAGCGTCGTTAAAATGCTCGCCTGAATGTTATCACCAATTGCGACGACAACGTGTTCGAAATTTCGAATCCCGATGCCATGCAGCTGCCGTTCATCCGTGCTGTCGAGCTGTACGGCATGAGTGGAAAATCGGCTGTACTGATCGACTTTATCCTGATCGATATCAATGGCCATCACTTCGTGGCCCATATTATGCAGCTCCCGGCAGACGCTGCCTCCGAATCGTCCGAGGCCGATCACCGCGTATTGATTTTTATGACGAGTTTTCTTTTTTCTCATAAAAAATAACCCCCCTATACTTCCTGCTTTTAAAGCTACGCCGGAAGCGGGGGATTGTCAATCATGAAATCATACAGACTTTTCCAATGTGTCTTAGGTCAATCCTGCAGCAGCCGGTAGACAACGACAGCGAGCAATGCTCCGAGCACCGTTGCAGTCAGATAAATCCACAGGTGCTCAAGCGTGCCGGACGCGAGTGCGGGACCGAGTGAGCGTGCAGGGTTCATCGAGGCACCGCTGATTGGACCGGCAAACATCGCCTCCAGCCCGACCGTTGCCCCGATCGCGATGCCGGCGAAGCTTTTAATCGCCTTCGCATGTACAGCTGAAGCGGCGATGACGAGCATGAGAATGAACGTTAAAATGATTTCAAGGATGAACGACTGCTCAGGGGCATAGGCAGGCAGGGTCGCCCCGAGGTCCGCGACGTTTCCGAACAGGGCAAGCAGCGTCAAGCTTGCGGCAGTCGCACCGCCTGCCTGAGCCGCAATATACGGAAGCACGCTTTTTCCAGGAAAGGTGCGCATCGCCCAGAAGCCGATCGTCACCGCGGGGTTAAAATGGGCCCCGGATATATGACCAAACGTATAAATAAGCGCCATGACGACGAGTCCGAACGTAAGCGCGATCCCGACATGTGTAATGGTGCCGGTTAATTCATTGACGATCACGGCTCCCGTACCGGCGAATACAAGGATATAGGTACCGACGAATTCCGCCGTTAAATATTGTCTCATGTCAGCAAGCCTCCAGCATCGAGTGAGTATATAAGCATTCGTTTATATTCTGTCGCAGAGCTGGAGAGAAGTCAACCGGTAATTAGATGAATGTCGTCCATATATCTGTTTCACCGAGAAAATCAATAAGCCAGTCAATCTCTTCTCCGATAAACGGACGAAGGATCAGTCTCTCGGTTTCGAACATGCATATCCCTCCTTAGTAATAGTAAATCAATAAAAGGAATCTATGAAAAGGTCCTGTTTTTCCGAGGAAATCGCTTTCAGCTGCATAGTTTGATAAACTGGGTAAAATCAGGTTCGAAAGGAGTGGGGTTTATGAAGACGAAATTAGCGCACGTGCGAATTAACGTGAAGGATTTGGAGCGAGCGGTTCATTGGTATACGAAGACACTTGGCTGGAAGGTGGAGACCGAGTGGCCGAGAGAACGGCCGAACTACGTCCACTTTGAAGCGGCTGATGGAGCTGTTTTCGGCCTGATGGAAAACGAGGACTTTCCGTCAGCCGGGCGGTTTAACTTCCATGCTGAGGATGTCGACTCGCTTTGGGGCAAGCTGAAAAATCAGGTGCGTGTTCTGGAGCCGCTGTTGGAAACAGAGTACGGATCGAGGAAATTTACGATTCAGGATCCGGATGGAAATGAGCTCGGTTTCGTTCAGGAGCAGTAACATGGGGATGTTTGGTGCGGTCGTCGGTATTCTCGGTCTGTTTGTGCTTGGAATTCTGATTGCCGCCTTCCGCTTACTGGCGAAGCAGGAGGAAGCAGCCGTTTCAGCAGAAGGGAAAGAGCGCACAAAGCTCGTGATTGGAGCGGCTTTTGCTTTTCTCGCGCTGGTTGGATTAGCCGGTTTCCTCTGGTGGTAAAGAAAGAGGACATGGAAAGGGGGCGCAGGTCATGCTGACAGCAGCCGTTATCATTGGGGTATTCGTACTTATCGGACAAAGTGTTCTGCTTCTCATTCTGCTGAAAACAGTGAAGCAGCACTTCCGTGAACAGAAGATTCTGCAGGAGCAGATGGTGTATCAGCTCGTTCATCTGCGGGAAGAATGGAAGGATAAACAGCAGATTTGATGACAGAGGGGGAACCAGTGTGGAAAAAGACGTTCGGATCAGACGGTCACAGCCTCAGGATGCAGAAGCACTGCAAAAGCTGATGCATGAGTATATTACCTTGTTTTACGAACAGACAGAGCCCGATCCAAAGCAGACCGCAGAGGTAATCAAGCGATTAATGGAGGATGAAGCGTTCGGCGTGCAGTTCGTCGCGGAAACGGACGACGGTCTTGCCGGATTTGCAACGCTCTACATGAGCTTCAGTACGTTAAAAATGAAGCCGCAGGCGATTATGAATGACCTGTACGTGACGGCAGAGATGCGTGGCGGCAAGGTCGGGGAAAAGTTGTTTACGGCGTGCGTGGATTTTGTGCGCGACGGCGATTATGCGTCGCTCGTCTGGGAAACCGCAGCGGATAATGAGCCGGCACAGGCTTTTTACGCAAAAATGGGCGGAACGTTATCGGAGTGGCTGCACTATGAAATCAGCTGATACACTAACCATTCGTCCGTTTACGGCAGAGGATGATGCGACGTTAATCAGCTGGATCACGTCGCCGGAAATGCTCGTGCAGTGGGCAGGAACGACGTTTAGCTTCCCGCTTACATCGCTGCAGCTGGAGGATTACCGGAAGGAGCCGGACAGCATTATCTGGAGCGCTGAAAAAGAAGGGCGGCTTATCGGCCACCTGGCGCTTCGAAAAATAGATCACACGCACAACAGTGCGCGGATCGGTAAAGTCATCGTAGGCGTGCCGGAAGAACGAGGCCGTGGCTATGCCGGACAGATGGTGTCACACGCCCTATCCACAGCATTTGACGACCTGCAGCTTCATCGGGTCAGCCTCGGCGTATTTGATTTTAATACGCCTGCCATTCATGCGTACCGAAAGCTCGGCTTCCATTACGAAGGCACGTACCGTGACTTTCGCAAAGTCGGCGATACATATTGGAACTTAATTGAAATGAGCATGCTGGAAGACGAATGGAGGGAACGGAACGCGTGAAGTACCCATCAACAGCAGCGTTAGCGATTATCACAGTGTTTCTGCTGGTGAACGGCGTCGTCTTTTTCACGACTTCGTCCGAGACAGCCCAGCTGCTCGTGCTGCTTTCATCCATTGCCTTTTTCGGGCTGCTGCTGATCGGAGTAAAGAGGCGGCATGAGCAAAAAACGTAAGGGGAATAGGCTTTCTGCAGAGTATGTTGCAGAAAGCTTCTTCGTTGTTTAGTGACGTTCGAACCAGTCGAGTATCTCAACCTGTGCAGCGTCCCAGTTATCCTGCACGCTGTGATCATCCCCTTCATAGGTGAGCAGCGAGGACTCCTGCCCGGCGGCATTCATCGCTTCGTGCAGCTTTTCGGCCTGTTCAACCGGGACCTGATCATCTGCCTCGCCGTGGAGAATGAGGAGGGGTGCGTTGATCTCTTCTGCCCAATGAACAGCTGACCGTTTTTCATACTCCTCCGGCACCTCATCGGGAACACCGATCAGTTCAGTGAGCAGCGGCCGCATTTCGGGGCGGTGATTCTCATATAGCTCGCGGATATCAGTCGCTCCTCCAACGACAGCGGCGGCCCGGATGTCCATGCCTTCTTGGATGGCACGGGTCGTCATCATGCCTCCTCTGGAAAAGCCGAGCATATAGATTTCATCTGCATCGGCAAAAGCGAGTTCTTCCGCAACGTGTGCGAGCTGCAGCACGTCGTGCACGTCGTCCCCGCCAAATTCATCCTCGCCTTCGCTGCTGCCGCCCTCCCGATACTGACTGGCTATCACCGTATAGCCTTGCTCGGCCCAGTAGCTGTGGAAGTATGCGAGTTCATCGTGCGTTACTTCACCAAAGTCCCTGTTTCCGCCTCTGTTGATGATCAGCGTCGGTGCCGGTTCCTCATCCGCACTGACCACATACCCGTCAATCAGATAGCCGTCGCTTTCGTATGTGATCTCCCAGGCGTTCACGTCATAATCACTTGAGAATCCCGTTAGTTCCTGTTTGTCAGTGATAACCTCTTCGGTCGAGCAGGCTGATACAAGCAGGACTGTAACTTTAGGTAACGTTGCTTTCATAACCGCCTCCTTCTATAAATGACTACGGAAGTAAGACGGAAGCGGTTTCAATAAACTGCCAATTTGTTGAAACGTGGAGGCACGCCTCCCGTCTAATATCATAAGAGGAGGGTTTCCATGAAAAAGGGAATCATCGCAGCTCATGCGCCGTCGAACCTACTGAATTTCGCGTGTTTGAAAGCGGACTCGCTGAGCTGCATCCGGACCCAATTGAAGGACAAGAGGGTTGCACCGACGACTAAAAGCCGTACACGTTGGTAGCACCGGTGCACCCTGATGTGGCAGACAGGACTGAGCCAGAACCAGTCAGCGGACATTCGGAGCTGCCTGTTGAAGAACCCGGAACACTTTATTAATATGTGCGTGTAATTGAAAGGAAGGAGCGTGAGAAATGGTAAGAGTTTTACTTATTGCTGTTGCCATCCTGCTGGCAGGCTGTGCAACGGACGAGCTGCGTGCTTATGAATGGAATGAAACATCGGATCATTGGGACGTGCACGTCTCGGTTGAAGAACTCGAAGCCGGGGACGATCAAGGGGAAGAAGTGCTCATTACAGCTGAGTATAGGAATGAATCAGCGGTTGCAGAAAATGTACGGATCACGTCGCTATCTGCAGAATTGGATCAGAATGAAATGGCCTCTTCCTCAGTCGATGAAGTGGAGGCAGGCGAGATAGTGGAGCAGGAACGGAGAGGAAGCGCGCAAAACCCTGCTTTTTTAGGAAGCATAGCAAATGAAGAACCAATTACCATCACCCTTGATTGGCACGAGGAAGGAGAGTCGCTTCAGGAGACGTTTACGTTTCAGGTGGAAGAATCATAATAAACATAACAACTATGAATGAAATAATCAGGCTCCTGTCAAATGATGACTGGAGCCTGTCAGTTGTATAAAGTACTTAAGCTGCATCTGAAAAAAGTACTTCACGATAGTTTAGTAATAGACTGTAATTCATTAAAATGAAATCTCAATATCGATGTCTTCCCCTAATTCATTCCAGTCTTCATCAATCGGAGCTGACCATGTCATTCTTACACTGTTTACATCTTCTGCATTTGAATTTTCAAGAATAAAAAAGAAGCTGCCACTATGAGTCGTATTTGCCATCATATCACTGTCTAAATAATCAGACATCAGCCAGTCAGACTCAAGCTGCTCCCCTGTATCTGTTGAGATAGTGGCCTGATTTACATAGAATGTGATATCGTCATCAGACGAGTTTTGCACCTCAACATCAATTTGAATGTAATCAATCACGTCTGACTCCATCAGCTCAGCCATATCAGGCGTTAGTTCACCGGATACAGTGTTTACTTGAAGAATATCCATTATGACTGGACCAGTTTCAATTGTATCAATATCATCTTGTCGGGCATGGAGTGTGAATGTACCGCCCTCATTTTCGATGGTTTCCCCAACTTCCGTTTCCCATCCATCCTCCTGAACCTCTTCCATGACCTCTTCATCTTCATTATTCAAGTTTTGATCGGCCGAGTCATTAGCAGCTTCATTAGAATTATCATGTTCATTACTTACTTCTTCATCATTATCACCGTTGTTAGAGTTGTTGTCTGGGCTATCTTCAATTTGGTTAGTCGCATCGTTGTTATTGCTTGCTTCTGTTTCATTCACATTGTTTTCTTCCCCGCAAGCAACCAGCAGTAAAATAAAACTCATCGAAAGGAGACCTAATGATTTTTTCATAATCATACCCCCTAATTAATATACTTTTATCATACCAAATCAAAGCATATAAATGTCATAAATTTCATTACAAAGCATCAAGATAGATAGTTTATAAATATAAAAAAGCGCCTTTCCAAGGGCGCTTCTTTGTTCCTTATGTATGGTCTTTCAGCGAAGCAGCAGGGAACACAAATACATTGATGAGCAGCACAGCACCGAGGGCAATGTAGATCAACGGCGTAACTGAAAATGTCCCGCCGATAAATTCTGCTGAGGCTGCGTAAAATCCGACGATCAACAGAAGCGCTCCGAAAACAGCGTTTGCTTTACCAAACAGTGTCAGCTTATTCATACTGATCTCCTTACTGAAGGTATTGGAATGACTGAGATTCCGAATCCAGTATACCATCAAATGCTGATGACGTCCGCATGAAAAAATTGGATGAGGAAACTGAATGGAAAAAAGGTGTGCTACAATGAGCTGGAAAAGATTTCTGGGAGGCGGAGGAATGAGAGGTTTGTGGTGGAAAGGAGTGGCCGTAGGAGTGACAGAAACCGTGCCTTGGATTAGCGGGAGCACGGTGGCCATGATGGTGGGTATTTATGAGACTAATCGCTTCGCTGAGCATGCTGTCAACGAAAGATCGACAAAAGGCGATTCCGTTTTTAGCGATATTTGGGTTTGGCATGGTGACGGGGCTGCTCGGAGCGATGTGGACGATTGATCATTTGCTTCAAACCTATAGAACGCCAACCTTACTCTTTTTTGCAGGAATCATCACCGGTTTTTTACCTGGACTCGTAAAAGAAACGGCAGCGATGGGAAAAGGAATTCGAGTCAAAGAAGCAGGGTGGATTTTTGCAGGAATTGCTGCTGTTATAGTCTTGCAAGCAGCAGGAGGAAGAATCACGTTTGAAACAGAAGGCAGTGCGTGGGTACACTATTTATTTCTAGGTTCTGCAGGACTGGCTGCCAGCACAGCGCTTGTCCTGCCCGGAATGAGCGGTGCACTTATTTTAACGATTCTCGGTGTGTACGAAACGGCGACGGCGGCTGTTTTGCAACTGAATTTCTCTGTCTTGCTGCCAATCTCAGCAGGAGTTATAACAGGGCTGCTCGTCATTAGCAGACTTGTTAAAGCAGCTCTTACAAACCATCCTTTTCGTACATATTTGCTCATCACCGGCCTCGTAACGGGCTCTCTGTATGCACTCGGTGTCAATCTCGAAGCCTCAGCACCAGCAGTGTGGGTGGCTTCAGGTGTCACATTTACAGCCGGAGCTGCAGGAATGCTGTTTATCGCAAATCTATCATTAACTAGAACATAACAGGGGGTTTTCCATGATTGATGTGATCATTATCGGCGCGGGAACGATGGGGCTTGCCGCCGGTTATACGGCAGCGAAAGACGGAAAAAGCGTGGCGATGATTGACGCGGACGATCCGCCGCACACAGCTGGCAGTCATCACGGTGATACGCGGATGATCCGGCTCGCTTATGGAGAGGGTGCGCAGTATGTGCCGTTTGTACTGCGGGCAAAAGCGCTTTGGGAGGAGCTGGAGCATGCGTCGGGAGAAGAGCTGTATCTGAAAACAGGAGTGCTTGGAGCAGGCAAAAAAGATGGGGCCTTCGTGAATCAAATGATTGATAGCGCCCGTGAATACAAGCTTCCGCTCGATGTTCTTACCGCTGAGGAGGCAAATGCTCGCTGGAAGGGCCTTGCACTTCCGGCTGATTATGCGGGCTGCTATGAACCGGAGGGAGGCGTTATCTACGCTGAAAAAGCGCTTCGCGTTTACCGGCGGGAGGCAGTCGCAGCCGGGGCTAAGCTTTATACGCACACGACCGTGCAATCCGTTGAACCGTCGGCGGATCATGTGATTGTGGTGACTGACCGCGGCAGCTTTACAGGAAAAAAAGTAATCATTTCTGCCGGAGCGAGGAGCGGAGCTGTTTTAAAGCAGCTTGGGCTGCGAATCCCGCTGCAGCCTATTCGCAAAACGTTTTCCTGGTACGAGGCCGATGAAGCGCTTTACTCAGCAAACGTATTTCCGGGGTTTGCGATGGAAACAGCGGGTGGAACGTTTTACGGGTTTTCAAGTGTCGATGAGGCAGGAATCAAGCTGGGTCGCCACGACGGCGGGGAAGCGGTCGATCCGGAGCAGCCGCTCGCTCCTTTTCAGGCAGCGGACAGCGCAGACGCGTCAGCTTTTCTAAGCCGGTTCCTGCCGCAGTGCGGAAGCATGAAGCATGGCAAAACGTGTTTATATACGATGACGCCGGATGGAAGCTTTGTCATCGACCGGCATCCGCAGTTTGCTCACATCGCGGTCGCAGCCGGATTTTCCGGGCACGGGTTTAAATTCGCGCCGGCAGTAGGAGAAGCGCTCGTGCAGCTCGTCGAAGGCAGCGATACGACAATGGATCTTACTTCGTTTACGCTTGGACGGTTTTCAGATGAAGGCTGACACGTTCACCAGAATCATCTACGTGTGCGCGCTCGCCTTTCCGCTGCCAATGCTGCTCATTTATCTCGACTATGGAAGCCGTTTTTACGATTGGGCCATTCCAGGCGTCTTTCGTCATCTCTTAGGAATGATGGTCATCAGCATGGCGGCAGCATTCCTGCTTGCACGGTGGAGCAGAAAGCAGCCGCCGGTTTTAACGGCGGCAGGGATCGTGCTTTTATGTACGGTTACGTTTGTAACGGGACCGCTGCTGATGGAAGAGAGCTACTGGTTCGCACCGCTGAGCCGCAACGCCCTGCTCGGCATTGCGACCGGTCTTTATGCATCCGTTTTCATACTCATGTGGCTGCCGATGAACCAGGCGCAGCGGCGTTAGCTTCCATGACTTGACATTCTGGTTTGTTTGCTGCTATTCATAAGTTCAATTGCGGGTGTTGCCTTCAGCAGGAATCGGATGCTTTTGAAGCATGCGCGCAAAATGCACCAGGTTGTAGCACATGATTTTCGTATTCTGACGTGTGAATGTGTTATCACGGTCCGTTTCTAAGTAAGACGGACCAGGGCCTGCTTCCCCAACCCAGTAGGCATCCACATTTGGCGGAACCGTAAACCCAATATGAGACAGGCCGTAAAGGATGGATTTTGCGGATTCTTTTGCTCCGTCTTCATTGCCGGTTACAACAGCACCGCCTACTTTATTGTAATAAATCGACTGGCCGTGCTCGTTCAAATCGCTGCTAGCCGCGTAAAGCCGTTCCATGGCTAGCGTGGCAACGCTGCTTTTTTCCCCGATCCATATGGGAGTTGCCATAATTAAAATGTTTGCTTCCATGACTTTTTCAAGAAGCTGAGGCCATTCATCACCTTCCCCGAGGTCCTTCTCCATTCCAGGCAGAATACGGTAATCAGCCAGCCGGATTTCTTCGGTTTCCACGCCAAGCTTCGTGAACCATTCCGCTGCTTCCTCCAATAAACCAGAGGTGTGTGAAAGGGCAGGGGACGGCTTTAGCGAACCGTTCAGAAAAAGTGCTTTCATCATTAATCTTCTCCTTTTTGAAGGCAGCTTATCAGTCGCTGCTTGTGAAGTAGAATCTTCATTCTGTTTCATTCCATTTAATACCTATTTTACGTTGTTTCAAAACATGTTATACATTTAGAAAGCAGGAACGAGGTTGTAATCCTTAAAAAAGGGGCTGTCCCATAAGTCGATATTATCGACGGGACAGCCCCTTTTTATGTATAGAAGTAATTTTATAGAAGGAAACAGAAAAAAATCGCCGAACCTGTGTGTGTAAGCGACAAAACCAACACCACCAGGAGGCGATTTTTATGAGCAGCCAAACGGCTACTTTCCAAGAGTATACCATGG